>NZ_JAEAGP010000001.1:2445000-2759638 GCF_015999305.1 Erythrobacter sp. YJ-T3-07
CGAACTTTGTGACGACTCCCGCATGCGCGCGCGGGGCTGGCTGAGCCTGTTTACCGGCGATCCCTACCGGCCCACTCCGCGCTTCCTGCTCAAGGCGCTGCGCGAACACCCGTCGACCGTGCTCGCCCGCTGGCGCGATCTGCTGGTCTGGGCATGGCGCGCGCTTGCCTGGAGGGTCAAATGAGCCTCGCCGATTCCGTGCGGTCCGCAGTCGCCTGGCGCTCCGGCAGCCAGATCGTCGCGCAGATCATCACCTGGAGCGTCACGCTCGCGGTGGTGCGCATCCTCGATCCAGGCGACTACGGCCTGTTCGCGATGGGGCAGGTGATCATCACCTTCCTCTCGTTCCTCAACGGATACGGCTTTGCCAGCGCGCTGATCCAGCGCGAGACGATCGACCGCCAGATGGTACGCCAGACATTCGGCATGCTGATCCTGGTGAACTTCGCGCTCGCCGCGATCCAGTTCGCGCTCGCCCCGGTGGTGGCCGACTATTACGGCCAGCCGCTGGTCGAGAAGCTGCTCCACGTGCAGGTCCTGCTGTTCCTGTCCGTCCCCTTCGTTGCCATTCCCGAAGTGCTGCTGGTGCGCGAGCTCGATTTCAAGCGCCCGGCGGTGGTCAACATCATCGCCGCGCTGATCTCTGCGGGCACAGCGCTCACCTGCGCGCTCGCAGACCTTGGCGTATGGGCGCTGGTGTGGGCACCGATCGCCCTGTTCTGGACCCGCGCGATCGGGCTGACCATCGCCGCCAAGAGCCTCGACTGGCCCAGCTTCGACTTTCGCGGGAGCAAGCACCTCTTCACCTATGGGACGTGGGTGCTTGCGAGCCACTTCTGCTGGACCATCGCCACCCAGGCGGACATCTTCTTCGCGGGCAGCCGCCTCGATCCGCATGATGTCGGCCTGTATGCAGAGGCGATCTTCCTCGTCACGATCATCACCGCGCGGTTCATCCCGCCGCTGAACGACGTCGCCTTCCCCAGCTTCGCCCGGCTGCAATCGGACCGCGAAACGCTGGCCCGCGCCTTCCTGACCGCAGTGCGGCTGATCATGCTGGTGGTCAGCCCGATCTTCCTTGGCATGTATGCCTCGGCAGAGCCGCTGGTGCTGACCGCGTTCGGCCCCAAGTGGGGGGAGATGGCGCCGATCGTTGCCACGCTCGCGCTCGCGATGCCTGCCTTCACGGTCTACATCCTGTTTTCGCCCGCATTCAATGCGATCGACCGGCCGGACCTGTCCGCCAAATCGAGCGCGGTGGTCGCGGCGACCCTGATCACCGCGTTCCTGATCGGGCTGAGCAATGGCAGCATCGGCCTCGCCCGGGCATGGGTCTTCGCGAGTCCGCTGCTGCCGCTGGCCGCGCTGTTGATCGGCGGCCCCGCCCTGCGGATTCATGGACGCGCGCTGCTGGGCGCAGTGACCCCCGGTCTGGGCGCGGCCTGCGGCATGGCGCTGGTGGTCAAGCTGGTCGCCAGCCTGCTCCCCGCGATGCCTGCGCCGATGGAACTGGCCGCGCTGGTGAGCACCGGCGGCCTCGCCTATCTCGCGCTGGTCTTCATCCTGCGGCGCGACATGCTGTTCGAGATCATCGATCTGGTCATCCGCCGCCGCGCCCCGCCGGTGCCCAGCGCCTGACAGAGTTCCGGCAAGGCGGCCGCAAAACCTGATCGCGCTTGTCTCGGGCGCGTGCGGTAACCACATGGCGCCCAGCAATGGGGCCCACCGACACCACACAATCCGACCAGCCAACCCCGGAAGGATGGCAGACGCTGCGGCGCTTCCTGCCCTATCTTTGGCCGGCGGACCGTACCGACCTGCGCATCCGCATCGTGCTTGCGCTGCTGCTGGTTCTGGTCGCCAAGGGCACCACGCTTGCCCTGCCCTACGCCTATCGCGCAGCGGTCGACGCGATGGAAACGCCCGCCAACACCGCGGCGATGGTCGCGATTTCCTTCGTGGTCGCCTACGCCGCCGGGCGCTTTGCCAGCGTCGCGTTCGACAATGTGCGCAACATGATCTTCGAACGGGTCGGGCAGGACGCCACTCGCCAGTTTGCCGAGGACGTGTTCCAGCGGCTCCACCAGCTCTCGCTGCGCTTCCACCTCTCGCGCCGCACCGGCGAGGTGACCAAGACGGTCGAGCGCGGGACCAAGAGCATCGACACGATGCTCTATTTCCTGCTGTTCAACATCGCGCCCACGGTGATCGAGCTGATCGCGGTGGCGGTGATCTTCTACCTCAATTTCGGGATCGGGCTGGTCATCGCGACCGCGG
This sequence comes from Erythrobacter sp. YJ-T3-07, assembly GCF_015999305.1. NCBI lineage: Bacteria > Pseudomonadati > Pseudomonadota > Alphaproteobacteria > Sphingomonadales > Erythrobacteraceae > Erythrobacter > Erythrobacter sp. YJ-T3-07. Next base: position 2,447,278 of record NZ_JAEAGP010000001.1, read on the forward strand.
TGACCGTGATCGCCTATATCGCGGTGACGCAGATCATCACCGAGTGGCGGACCAAGCTGCGGCGCGAGATGAACGATCTCGACGGGCAGGCGCTGGCGCGCGCGGTGGACTCACTCCTGAACTACGAGACCGTGAAGTACTTCGGGGCCGAGGGACGCGAGCATGAGCGCTATGCCAAGGCCGCGCGGCAATATTCCGAAGCCGCGATCAAGTCCGATGGTTCGCTCGGCCTCCTTAACATCGCGCAGGCCTTCATCATGAACCTGCTGATGGCGGGCGCGATGGGCTACACCGTATGGGGCTGGAGCAAAGGCGACCTGACCACCGGCGATCTTGTGTTCGTGAACACCTACCTGACCCAGCTTTTCCGCCCGCTCGACATGCTCGGCTTCGTCTATCGCACGATCCGGCAAGGGCTCATCGACATGGCGGCGATGTTCCGCCTGGTCGACGCCGATGTCGAGGTGGAGGACGTGCCCGGCGCGCCCGCGCTGCATATCGAGCGGCCGGGGATCGTTTTCGAGAATGTGCATTTCGGCTACGAGCCAGAGCGCAGCATCCTCCACGGCCTCGATTTCGAGATTGCCGCTGGCGAGACGGTCGCGCTGGTCGGCCCCTCCGGCGCTGGCAAGAGCACGATCGCGCGGCTGCTGTTCCGCTTCTACGACCCGCAGGCGGGCCGCATCCTGATCGACGGACAGGATATCACGCAGGTGACGCAGGAAAGCTTGCGCGCCGCGATCGGCATCGTCCCGCAGGACAGCGTGCTGTTCAACGACACGATCGGCTACAATATCGGTTATGGCCGCCCGCACGAGACCGGCCCGGCGGAAGAGGCCGCGATCCGCGAGGCCGCGCGCGGCGCTGCGATCCTGCCATTCATCGATTCACTGCCCGACGGTTTCGACACCGAGGTCGGCGAACGCGGGCTCAAGCTTTCGGGCGGGGAGAAGCAGCGGGTGGCGATTGCGCGCACGCTGCTGAAAGATCCGCCGATCGTCATTCTGGACGAGGCGACCAGCGCGCTCGATTCACGGACCGAGCAGGAAATCCTCAAGACCCTGAAGAGCGTTGCGCGCGGACGGACCACGCTCGCCATCGCGCACCGCCTGTCGACCATCGCGGATTCGGACCGCATCCTGGTGCTGGACAACGGACGCCTTGCCGAACAGGGCCGTCACGCGGAGCTGCTCCGGCGTGACGGCCTCTATGCCGAAATGTGGGCGCGCCAGCAGGCCGACAGCGAGGCTTAGCGGGCCCGGAAGCTTACTCGCCGAGCCCGAAATCCGCAGCCGACAGGTCAAGCCCTTCAACCGGGATCACTTCGACATCGGGGCGGATCGCGCGCAGGTCGTCGATGAACTCGGCCGCATTGCCGACGATGACAATGGTCGCCTGCGCCGGATCGACCAGCTCCCTCGCCGCCGCGCTCGCCTCTTCCGGCGACACCTCTGCCAGCCGCGCGGCATAGCGCGCCGCTTCGGCAGGCTCGATGCCCTGCTGCATCAGGCCCGCAACGATGCCGTTGAAGCCGCTGCTGCTTTCGAGCGAGCGGGAATAGTTGCCGCCCAGATAGAGCCGCCGCTTGTCGAGCAGTTCCTGCGCAAAGGGTTCGGTACCCAGACGGGCGAACTCGTCGAGGAATATCTGCGCGACCTCGTCGGCGGATTCGTTCTTGGTCTGCGCGCTCGCCGTCAGCACGGAATCGTCGGCACGGTCACCGAAGCCCGAATAGGCGCCGTAGCTGAGCGAGCGCTTGGTCCGGATCTCCTCGAACAGACGCCCGCTCGACCCGCCGCCGAGCACCGCGTTGGCCAGATCCAGCGCGTAATAGCGCTCGTCATCGCGCGGGATCGCACGGACCGCCGCGACGACGGCGGCCTGCCCTGCCTCGGGCATGTCGATCACCACCGTGCGCACCGGCTGCGCGGTGCCCGCCGGATCGGCGACCGGCGTGGGCGCAGGCGCATCGACCTGCCAGTCCCCGAACAGCGTGTTCGCAAGCGCGGTCGCCTTCGCGGGCGCGATGCCACCGCTGACGATGATCTTGGTCTCTCCCGGGTGCCACCAGGTCTGCCGGTGGGCGAGCAGGTCTTCGCGGGTAATCGCGGCGAGACTGTCCGCCGTGCCGCCGGGCTGCGATCCGTAGGGCGCATCGCCATACATCACCAGCGTGGCGACCTTGCCCGCCAGATCGCCCGGATCCTTCATTTCGACCAGCAGACCGTCGATCGCACGCTTGCGCTCCCGGTCCAGCTCTTCCTGCGGATATTGGGCGGAGCGCACGATATCGGCCAGCACTTCGCCCGCCGCCTCGAAATTGACGACCGGCGCGGTCAGGCTGAAAAACGTGCCATCGCGCCCGGCGTTCGCGCCGAAGCTGGCGCCCAGGCTCTCCAGACGCGCGGCGATTTCCTGCGCGCTCATGTTCGCCGTGCCGTGATCGGCGAGCGAGGCGGCGAACTGGGCAACGCCCGCCTTGGCGCGCGTATCGGTCGACGCGCCGCCGGGGACCAGCACGGTCATCGTGGCGATCGGAACGTTTCCGGTCTGTGCGGCGACCACATCGATCCCGTTGGACAAGGTCTGCTCGACGATCTCGGGCGCGACCACCGTGGGCCGCGCCCCTGCTGCGGGCGGCGCCTGCCGCTCGCCTTCGGGAAGCACGGAGAGCGGCTCTCCAGTCGCGGCAGGGAGGCTGCGGAAGGTCGGCATCGGGACCGGGTTGGCATAGGCCGCCGGATTCTCCTCGCCCGCGACATAGCGCATGTCGACCCGCGCGTTCGACGCGAGCCACTTGGCCGCCGCCTGCTGGACATCTTCGGGCGTCACCGCGGCGATCGCTGCCAGCCGGTCATCGGCGGCGCGGGGGTTGCCAGTGGACACCAGCGCCTCGCCCAGTTCGAACGCCCGGCCCCGTGCAGTCTCGCGCCGGCGCAGCGAGTCCGCGAACAGCTCGCTCTTCGCTTCGGCCAGTTCGGCCGCGCTCACCGGCTGGGTGCGGATCTTCTCCAGCTCCGCCTTGAGCAACGCGTCGACCTCGTCGGCATCGGCTGTCGGATTGGTGATCGCGAAGCTGGCAACGTAGCCGCCCTCCTCGCTTTCCGAATAGAACATCGCGCTGTCGACCGCCTTGCCGGTGCGCACCAGCGCATCATACAGGCGACTGCTCTGGCCGCGCGCCATGATCGCGGTGAGCACGTCGAGCGCGGCGCTATCCGCACTCCCCGAGCCCGGCGCCTTCCAGATCGACCCGGCGACCGGCAGCGGCACGTTGGGCGCGGTGGCGACGAAGCTGCGCGGCTCAGTCCGCGCGGGCTCGCGCGCGGTGATGGTCAGGTCGATCGGGTCCGCGCGGCGCGGGATGTCGCCGAAATACTCGTCGACCAGCGCGCGCAGCTTGGCCATGTCGAAATTGCCCGCGACGATCAGCGTGGCGGTATCCGGCCCGTAGAACGCCTGGTGGAAGGCACGCGCATCGTCGAGCGTCGCGGAATCGAGTTCCTCGATCGAGCCGATGCCCGGACGGCGCTGAGGCAGGACATCATAGGCGTTTTCCGCAATCACGAAGCGCTGCAGGCGGCCATAGGGCGGTGCGAGCACGCGCTGGCGCAGCTCTTCCTTCACCACCCCGCGCTCGGAATCGAACACCTCCTGGTCGATGACCGGCTTGAACATGCGTTCGCGGTGGGTCCACAGCATCGTTTCGAGATATTCCGCCGGGACCGTCTCGTAGTAGTTCGTCCGATCGGACCCGGTCGAGGCATTGCGTGTGCCGCCGACATCGGCGGTGAGGCCGTAGATCATGTTGTAGGGCATGTTCTCGGTCTTGCGGCTGAGAATATGCTCGAACAGATGCGCGAAGCCGCTGCGCCCTTCGGGATCGTGCTTCGATCCGACTTCGTACCACAGCGATGTGGTGACAGTGGCGGTGCCGTCATCGGGAATCGCGATGACGCGCAATCCGTTGTCGAGCGTCCATTCGGTAAACTCGATCTCGGGCGCGGAGAGGCCCGGCTCCAGATCCGGCGCGGCATCCTGCGCCAGCGCGGGCGTGGCAAGGGCAAGCGCGGCGGCGCCGACGGCGAGTGCGGATTTCAGCATGATGGTCCCCCAGAAAAGCTACGCGGGCGACTGAACCAGAGCGACCCGCTGCCCGCAAGGCCGCGCACCTGCCTATCGACCAACGCCTTGAGCAATCGGCGAAGTGCGCACGCCCCCGGGGTTGTGTTGCAGCGCAGCATGGTGCACGGGGCACGCGTTCCAGACAAAAATTGACGGATTTCCCATGACGCCCAGCACCGGCGCGCACGCGCATGCCAGCACAGCAGCCCGATGGAAGCAGGAATGGTTCGGCAATGTCCGCGCCGATGTGCTGGCGGGCATCGTCGTCGCGCTGGCGCTGATCCCCGAGGCGATCGGCTTCTCGATCATCGCGGGCGTCGACCCGCGCGTCGGCCTCTATGCCTCGGTCGCGATCGCGATGGTGATCGCGTTCACCGGCGGGCGCCCCGGCATGATCTCCGCCGCGACCGCTGCGGTGGCGGTGGTGGTCGTACCGCTGGTGCGAGATCATGGGCCTGAGTACCTGTTCGCCGCGACGATCCTGATGGGTGTCTTCCAGGGAATCGCCGCGCTGCTCAGGCTCAACCTGCTGATGCAGTTCGTCAGCCGCAGCGTGATCACCGGCTTCGTCAACGCGCTCGCGATCCTGATCTTCATGGCGCAGCTGCCCCAGCTCGACCCCACGAACGAGGGCGTGAACTGGATCACCTACGCGATGGTCGCGGGTGGCCTCGCGATGATCTACCTCGTGCCCAAGCTGACCACCGCGATCCCCAGCCCGCTGGTTGCAATCATCGTGCTGACTTGCCTGTCGCTATGGCTCGGCTCGCCGGTCAACACCGTATCCGACATGGGCGAACTGCCACAGGGCCTGCCGTTCTTCATGCTCCCGGACGTCCCGCTGACGTGGGAGACGCTGGTTATCATCGCGCCCTACTCGCTCACCATGGCGGCGGTCGGCCTGCTTGAAAGCCTGCTGACCGCGCAGATCGTCGACGACATGACGCACACGGGCAGCAACAAGCAGCGCGAGTGCGGGGGACAGGGGATCGCCAACATCGTCGCCGCGCTATTCGGCGGAATGGGCGGCTGCGCGATGATCGGCCAGTCGGTCATCAACGTGACCAGCGGAGGGCGCGGACGCCTCTCGACCTTCGTCGCAGGCTTCGCGCTGCTCATCATGCTCGTCCTCCTCGGCGGGATCGTCGGCCAGGTGCCGATGCCCGCGCTGGTCGCGATCATGATCATGGTGAGTATCGGCACGTTCAGCTGGAACTCGATCCCCAACCTGCGCGTGCATCCGTGGCAGAGCTCGATGGTGATGTTCGTCACCGTCGCGGTGGTGGTCGCCACGCACAACCTCGCCATCGGGGTTCTGGTGGGCGTGCTGCTGTCGGGCATCTTCTTCGTCCAGAAGGTGATGCACATGTTCGAGGTCACGCGCACGAAGGACGGCGACACCGCCACCTACACCGCGCATGGCGAGATCTTCTTCGGCAGCGTCGCCCGGTTCGAGGCGGCGCTGGGGCCGGAAAGCCTCCAGCCCGACCCGGCGGACCACGTGATCATCGACGTCACCCGCGCGCACTTCTGGGACATTTCCGCCATCGGCGCGCTCGACAAGGTGGTCGAACGGATGCGGATGCACGGGCGCAGCGTGCAGGTGGTGGGGCTGAACGAAGCCAGCGCGGACCTGGTCGACCGCCACGGCGCGACCGACCGCACGGGCGTGGAGATCGGCCTCGCCCCGCACCCGTAGGGCGTAGGGCGTAGGGCGCAAGGCGCCGGATCAGCCGGTCGGCTGGTCCCGGTCGCCGTACAGCCGGTACGCCACGTAGGAGAGCATCGCGAGGCAGGCGCAGCTGGCGAGGATCGCCAGCGAGGTGCCTGCCCAGCCGAACGCGTCGAACAGCGATGTTCCCGCAATGCTGCCGATGCTGCCGCCGATGAACATCATCACGATATAGATCGTGGTCAGCCGGGTACGCAGCGCAGGCTCCTGCGACAGGAAGGTCATCCGGCTGGTCACGTCGATCGCCGGGCCGACGATATTGCCGATCAGGATCGGGATCATCAGCAGCCACAGGCTCCCGCCGAAGGGCCACAGCAGCGAAATGCCCAGCATCTGCACAATGGCGAAGCGAACGCGCGCCTTGCGCGGCCCGATCCGGTCCGCCAGCCGGCCCCAGTAGGGGGTGGAGAACACGCTGATCGCCGCGAACCCGGCAAGATAGCCGACCACATCGGTGCCGTAGCCCATGTTCGGTGCCGTCAGGTGCAGGGCCAGCCCCAGCCACAGCGCGATGAACTGGCCGAAGCCGATCCCCTGGATCGCCCCCGACAGCAATATTTCGCGCCGCTCGCGCGCCAGTGCGAGGAGCGAGGCGACCAGCCCGAGATAGGACAACCGGCTGGCATCCTTGTCGCGCACGCCCTTTTCCATGATCGTGGGCAGCGCGAGCGTGATCGCGATCATCAGGCCGCTCGCGATCCAGTAAACCGCGCGCCATCCCCAGTACTCGGCGACAACCCCTGCCCCGACACGCGCGACCAGGATGCCGAAGATCACGCCTGCGGTCAGGATCGCGGTGACATGACCCAGCCGCTCGGGCGCGACGCGCTTGGATGCGTAGGCGGGCAGCAGGTACGGCGCGATGGTGAAGAAGCCGAGCAGGGTCGAGCCCGCGGTAAAGGTGACGAAGCTCTGCGCCAGCGTCATGCCGATCAGCCCGACGCACTGGCCGATGGTGAACAGGATGGTCAGCGTGCGGTTGGAAAAGCGGTCGCCCAGCGGCAGCAGCAGCAGGATGCCGAGCGCCAGCGCCAGCTGGTTGAGCGCGGGCACCAGCCCGATCTCGGCATGGCCGACCCCGAAATGATCCGCCACATCGCCGATGATCGGGTGGATGTAATAGGCATTGGCAGTCACCACCGCCGCCGCAACGGCGAGCCAGTATTCCTGCGCGGTGGTGAGGCGGGTGGGTTCGTTCATGCGCGCGCCTTCCGGAGTGAAACAGGTGCGGTCAAGCGACAAGCGTACAAACGCACCCTAACCGGAGGACAAATGGCCTCGCCTGACACATGGCTAATGCCCGGACACCAATTGGGTAAGAACCACGATAAGTGCGTCCCCTCAATTGTTGTCCCGACTCACCGCGGGCACTCTCGCCCCGTGGGGTCGTCAAATGGGAGACTGAATATGAGGAACAGGTCGTATCTGCTGGCAGGGGTTATTCCCGCACTGATGATGACAGCTCCGGCCAACAGCCAGAACTACGATATTCATCGCTTCTGCATGGCGACTGCCGAATATGAGTGCCTCGACTGGCAGGCGATGGGATATTCCGATTTCGCGAGCTGCGGAAACGCCCGCTACGATCAGTGCGTGCAGGACGCGGGCTGGCCCGGCGGCGGCGGTCCCGTTTTCGGTCCGGGTTACGACCCGATCTGTATCGTGCCCGGCAAGATCGGCACCGGGGAATATTGCTGACCCGACGAAACAATGCGGCGCCGCGGCCTTTCGAGGCGGCGGCGCCGGTTCCGTAAGCGGGATCGCGCTTACAGGATATACTTGCTGAGGTCCGTATCCCGCGCGAGGTCGTCGAGCCGCTCGCGCACGTAGGCGGCATCGATGGTGACGGTCTCGCCTTCGTGCTCTTCGGCCTCGAAGCTGATGTCTTCCACCAATCGCTCCATCACGGTCTGCAGGCGGCGCGCGCCGATATTCTCGACCGCTTCGTTCACCTGCGCGGCGATCTTGGCGACTTCGCGGACGGCCTCGTCCGTGATCTCGAGCGTCACCTTCTCGGTCCCGATCAGCGCGGTGTATTGCTGGACGAGATTGGCGCGGGTCTCGCTCAGGATGCGCACGAAATCCTCCTCGGTCAGCGCGCGCAGCTCGACGCGGATCGGCAGGCGGCCCTGCAATTCCGGCAGCATGTCCGAAGGCTTGGAGACGTGGAATGCTCCGCTCGCGATAAACAGCACGTGGTCGGTCTTCATCGGGCCGTGCTTGGTCGCAACGGTAGTGCCTTCGATCAGCGGCAGCAGATCGCGCTGCACGCCTTCTCGGCTGACCGAACCGCCGCGTACGTCGCTGACTGCGATCTTGTCGATCTCGTCGAGGAAGACGATCCCGTTGGTCTCTGCGTTCTGCAACGCGACGCGGGCGACATCGTCCTGGTCCATGCGCTTCTCGGCTTCCTCATCGACCAGCCGGTCCCACGCCTCGGGCACGCGCAGCTTGCGGCGGCTGGTGGGCTTCCTGCCCATCGCCTTGCCGAACATGTCGGAGAGGTCGATCATGCCGACATTGCCGCCCATGCCGGGGATATCCATCGTGGTCGCAGGCTGGTCCTGAACCTCGATCTCGACCTCGACATCGTTCATCGCGTTCTGCGTGATCCGCTCGCGGAAGCTCTGCCGGGTCGCTTCGGAGGCATTGTCGCCGACCAGCGCATCGAGCAGACGCTCCATCGCCGCCTCGCTCGCGCTTTCACGCACGGCTTCGCGACGGCGGTCCTTTTCCAGCCGGATCGCTTCTTCGACCAGATCGCGCGCGATCTGTTCGACGTCGCGGCCGACATAGCCGACTTCGGTGAACTTGGTCGCTTCCACCTTCACGAAGGGCGCTTCGGCCAGCTTGGCGAGGCGGCGGCTGATCTCGGTCTTCCCGCAGCCGGTCGGGCCGATCATCAGGATGTTCTTGGGCGTCACCTCATCGCGCAGGTCCGGCCCCAGGCGCTGCCTGCGCCAGCGATTGCGCAGCGCCACGGCAACCGCGCGCTTTGCTTCCTTCTGGCCGATAATGTGTTCGTCGAGCGCGGCGACGATCGCCTTGGGGGTCAGGGACTGGGTCATTTTCTTCCTTACGCTCTCTCCCCTTCAGGGGAGAGATACGGAGACTTGGCTGCGCAGCAGGCTAGTCGGAGTTGAGAGGGGCAGTCTGCGCACGCCCCCTCTCCCAACCCTCTCCCCTGAAGGAGAGAGGGCTTTAGACGGTTTCGATCGTCACCTGGTCGTTGGTGAAGACGCAGACTTCTGCGGCCACGGCCATCGCGCGGCGGGCGATCTTTTCGGGATCGGTTTCGTAGTCGGAGAGCGCGCGTGCGGCGGCGAGCGCGTAGTTGCCGCCGGACCCGATCGCGGCGATGCCGCCCTCGGGCTCCAGCACGTCGCCATTGCCGGTCAGCACCAGCAGCACGTCCTTGTCGGCCACGATCATCAGCGCTTCGAGATTGCGCAGGTATTTGTCCGTGCGCCAGTCCTTCGCCAGTTCGACCGCCGCGCGCATCAACTGCCCGGAATACTGGTCGAGCTTGCGCTCCAGCCGTTCGAAGAGGGTGAAGGCATCGGCGGTGGCGCCTGCGAAACCGGCGACGACCTTGCCATCCCCGATCCGGCGAACCTTCTTCGCATTGGGCTTCATCACCGTGTTGCCCATGGAGACCTGCCCATCCCCGGCGAGCACGGTCTTGTCCCCGCGCTTGACGCCGATGATGGTGGTGCCGTGCCACTGTTCAAGGCCGTGGCTGGCCGCGGAATTGCTCATGGGGCGCGATATGGGGCGCACCTGCACGCTATCAAGCGGTGCCGGCGAACAATCGCGGCGCCCGCTGGCGCGTCAGCCGCCCGCGCCGCCGCCCCCGGCAGGGGCGGCACCCGGAGCGCCGACCGTACCGATATTGCCGAACAGGTCTTCGAGGAAGGTCCGCTCGCGGCCCAGCGTCGGGGTCTCGTCGCCATCGGGCGTCAGATAGACCACCTCGTCGATGCCCGAGCGGTCGGCGGCGACCACGTTGCCGGCGCTATCGAACCGCACGGCAAGCACGGAATGGGTCTGGATCTTCGGCCGTACGAAGGGCTTGCGACCGGTGACGCTGGAAACGTAGTACCACGTCTCGGGCCCGAACTGGCTGGTGAAGGTGGGCCGGCCGAGCGTGCTCTGCACCGATTGTTCATTATCGATGCCCGGCTGGACCAGCCCGGTCAGACGCTCATCATCGATGTAGCCGCGTGCTTCGCGGATCGACGTGCATCCGCTCGCCGCTACCGCCAGCCCCATCAGCATAACAGGAGCGATTGCCCTCACGATCCGCATAGTACTCGCAATCCTCTTCGCAAATCTTGCGCGCCCTTTCTTGATCGGGCGCACGCGCTATATCGTGGCGCGAGCCTTACGGCCTCGCCCCCCAACGTGCAATGGCAGCCGCACGGGCCTTTTGCACGAAACTGATACCCCCTGCTGTGGCACCCGCGTTTGAATTGGTGCTGAATGAAGGAGCATGATGTCTTTCCTGACCCGCCTTTTCGGTCGTCAACCCGACCCGCGCGAAACCTGGCGCCCGCTGTGGCACACGCTGGTCGGAACCGCGCGCGAAGAGCACTGGTATGCGACGCGCGGCGCGGCGGACACGCTGGACGGGCGGTTCGACATGATCTCGATGCTCACCGCGTTGTTCATGCTGCGGCTGGAGAGCGAGCACGACGCAGACGCGCATGGCGTATCCGCCGCCGCCCGGCTGACAGAACTCTTCGTGGAGGACATGGAAGGCCAGATGCGCGAGGCCGGGATCGGCGATCCCACCGTGGGCAAGATGATGGGCCGGATGATGGCCACGCTGGGCGGGCGTGCAGGCGCGCTGCGCAATGCGCTGGCCCAGGAAGACGACGCTCCGCTGGCCGCGCTGGTGGTGCGCAACATGCACCTGTCCGACGAAGAGCATGGCCCGGCGCGCATGGCCGCAGGGCTGCGCGCACTGCATGCGCGCCTGGCACGCACGGATTTCGCCACGCTGCAACGCGGAGATATCGCGGCATGACCGGCGTGACGCCCCCTGAATTCTCTCGCCCGATCGCGCTGCGCCAGATCACGGGCCAGCCGCTGGTACTGGAGGCGACCGATCAGGAGCGAGCGGACCTCGCCCGCCGTTTCGCGATCAGTTCGGTCGACCGGCTGGTCGCGCGGATCGCACTCGACAGGCAGGGGGATCGCGTCGGCGTAACCGGCACGCTGGAGGCGGACATCACCCAGCCCTGCGCGGTCTCAGGCGAGGATTTCCCGGTCGCGATCGTGGAAGACATCGCGCTGCGCTTCGTACCCGAAGGATCGATCCACCCTTCCTTGCAGGAAGACGAGGAGATCGAGCTGGAGGCCCAAGACCTCGACGAGATCGAGTATGCGGGCGGAAACTTCGATCTGGGCGAGGCGATCGCGCAATCGCTGGCGCTGGCGATCGACCCTTACGCCGAAGGGCCCAACGCCGATAAGGTTCGCAAGAAGGTCGGGATCGAGACCGACGACGCGCCGCGCGGCCCGCTGGCTGAAGCGCTCAAGGGTCTTGGCTCCAAATAGGCATCCCGGAAGGGCCAAATCTCGGCATTTGACAGGCCCGGGACGCCCCGACCGCGGCCTGAAACCATGCCGAGAGCGCCCGTTTGTGGCCGCAGACGCGCCGATGAGGTGGTATTTTTCCCTAACAAGATCAAATAGATCGCCAGACCACTTCACCTGTGAGGGAAATCTGCTAGGATCGGCATGAAGGGGCAAGGGGCTGCCGATTAGAAGCGTGGATTTCCGGGCGCCAGGCGCGCTCCGGTCCGCACACAGGACAGTCGCGGGCACCTTCCATCGAGCTAGAGTCGGCCTTGAGCCGTCGAAACTATGGGAGGTCTTATCACGGAGACTGACGCCATATCGCCGCTCCTCTGGTTTGCATTGGGGTTCACTCTTTCCGCGATCGTCTGTGTCATTTTCATTCTGTTTGAGCGCAGCAGAATGCATGCCGCTCTGGCACAGGCCGAACGGGACCGCGCATGCCTGGCTCTGGCCGAAAACGTCGGTTCGGTCGCCACCTGGATGGTCGACTTGCGGACCAGAGAGCTTTTCTGGTCAGACCGTGTTTTCGCGGTTCACGGCCGCGCCAAGGATGCCGGTCTGCCCCCACTGGAAACCACTATTGACTATTATCATCCCGAAGACCGGGAGCGGGCCAGAAAGACCTTCGCCAGCGCGGCCGTGACGGGCGGCCCATTTCATCTGGATGCGCGCATCATCGACGAGCAGGGGGTGGAAAAGCACATCATTTGCCGCGGCATATGCAATCTCGGCCCGGACGGCCAGGCCGTCGAACTGTTCGGAGTCCTGTTCGATCCACCGGAGGCCCGCTCTTTCGGCACCTTCGGCAATGAAGACCTGAACACGCTCGCGCTCGAAGAAGATTACCGCGCCGACGCCTGAGCGAAAGCGCCGGCCTACATCGCGGAGAACGCTTCGAGATCGTGGATCCGGCCCGAGACGACCAGTTCGTCACCCGGGAAGATGAGCGTATCGGGCACCGCGTGGATGAAATCCTCCCCCTCGCGCTTCACGCCCACCACCGTCACATCGTATTTCTTGCGGCACTGGCTGGTGACCAGCGGCAGGCCCAGCAGCGGCTCGGGCGCAACCAGCCGCGCGATCGCGAATTCGTCGCCGAAGGAAATGAAATCCAGCAGCCGCTCATTGATCAGGTGAGCGACGCGTTCGCCCATCCGCTGCTCGGGGAAGACCACGTGCGTCGCCCCGGTCCGCTCCAGAATACGCGCGTGCTTCTCATTCGTCGCCTTGGCCCAGATGTTGGTCAGGCCCAGATCCGCCAGCGCCAGCACGGTCAGGACGCTCGCCTCGATATCGGTGCCGATGGCGACCACTGCGGCGTCGAAATCCTTCGCGCCCAGCCGCTCCAGCGTGGTCGTCTCGGTCGCGTCCGCCTCGACCACCTTGGTCAGGTCGCCGGCGAAATGCTGGACCAGCGCAGGGTCGGTATCGACCGCCAGCACCTCGTGCCCCATCCGCTCGAGCGTGCGCGATACCGCGCCTCCGAACCGGCCGAGGCCGATGACCATGATGGGCTTGCGTGTGTTAGCCGACAATCGGGTTCTCCTGCGGATAGCGGAAAGGCAGTTCGCGCCCGCCCAGCGCAAGCGCGGTGGCCACGGTGATGGTTCCCACCCGGCCCACGAACATCAGCACGATCAGCGCCAGCAGGCCGCCCGGCGGCAGCGCAGCGGTGATCCCGGTCGACAGGCCGACGGTGGAGAAAGCGGAGATGCATTCGAACAGGATATCGTCCAGCGGCAAGCTGCTGATCGAGGCGATGTAGGTCGTCGCGACGAAGATCAGCGTTGCGGACAGCACCGTCACCGCCAGCGCCTGCCGCTCTATCTCGCGCCCGAACCGGCGCTGGAACAGCCCCGCGTCCTGCCGCCCCAGGATCTCCGACAGCACGATCGCGAACAGTACGAAGAAGGTCGTCACCTTGATCCCCCCGGCGGTGCCAGCGCTGCCGCCGCCGACGAACATCAGGAAGAAGTTGGTCATCAACGTCTCGTCGTGGAAGGCGCCGACATTGAGGCTGTTGAACCCCGCGGTGCGCGGCATCACCGAATGGAACGCGGCGTTGAGGATCTTCGCGCCCCAGCCCATCGGCCCCAGCGTATCGGGATTGTCCCACTCCATCGCGAGGATCGCGAGGAAGCCCAGCACCAGCAGCGCGGCGGTCCCGCCGACGGTGATCTTGGTGTGAAGCGACCAGCGCCGCCACACGATGCCATTGGTGCGCAGGTCCTGCATCACCGGGAAGCCCAGTGCGGTGATGATGATCGACACCATGATCGGGCCGAGGAACAGCGGATCGTTCTGGAAGCCCATCAGGCTGTCCGAATAGCTGGAAAAGCCCGCATTGTTGAACGCGCTGACCGAGTGGAAAACGCCGTGCCACAGCGCCAGCCCCGGCGCTTCGCCATAGCTGGCGATCAGGCGCACGGTGAGGATGAGCGCCACGATCCCCTCCACCGCAATGGTGATGAAGAGGATCAGCCTGAGCGCGGTGAGCGCATCATGCGTCTCCAGCCGGCTGCGTTCCACCTGCGTCGCCATCCGGTCGCGCAGCCCGAAGCCGCGCCCGGCCATCAGGCCCAGCAGCGTGGCCGAAGTCATGATCCCGAACCCGCCGACCTGGAACAGCAGCAGGATCACCCCCTGCCCGAAGCCGGACCAGTAGGTCGGCGTATCGACCACGATCAGCCCGGTCACCGCGACTGCGGAGGTTGAAGTAAACAGCGCGGTCAGCAGCGGCGCACGCACTCCGTCCACGGTTGCGAAAGGCAGGCTGAGCAGCATGGTGCCGGCGAGAATCGCCGCCAGAAAAAGCATCGGAATCAAACGAATCGGGTCGCGCAGCGCTCTCACACTCGCCCTTTGCGCCCAAGGCTGGCGCAAATAAACCCGCAAAGCGGAGCCCTTCGACAGGCTCACACCCCGATGGATCGCTCGATTCCGATCCTCTCCAGGAAGGACGGATCGTGGCTGACCACCAGCAGCGCCCCGTCGAATTGTCGCAGCGCGTCCTCCAGCACTTCGAGCGACTCGATGTCGAGGTGATTGGTCGGCTCGTCGAGGATCAGCAGCCAGGGCGGCGTCTCCCCGGCCAGCGTCACCGCCAGTCCCGCGCGCAGGCGCTCGCCACCCGACAGCGTGCGCACGATGCGGTGCGCGTCGCGGTTGCGGAAGGCGAAGCGGGCGCATTGGGCATGGGCGCCCTCGGCATCGAGTTCGGGGTGGCGGGCGCGCAGGTTGTCGAGGATGCTCGCCTGCGGGTCTTGCAGCGCGACGTGCTGGTCGAGCATCGCGATCCGCCCATGCGCCCGATGTACATCGCCCGCGACCGGATCGAGCTGTCCCGCCGCGATCCTCAACAGCGTCGTCTTGCCCGCGCCGTTGGCACCGCTCAGCGCGACCCGCTCCGGCCCGTCGATCCGCAGCGACCACGGCCCCAGCCGCCGGTTGCCGAGTGCTACCTCGACCCGATCCAGTGCGAGCACGCTTGCCCCGGATGGCATCCCGCTCTCGGGCATCTCGATCCTCAGCAGGGTGACGACTTCCACTCTGGCGCGCGCTTCCTCCGTGCGCTTCGCGGCATCTGCGATGAGCCGGTCGCTGGTCGAGTTTTCGCGCCCGCCGGTGTTCTCTGCCCGCTCGGCTCGAGCACCCAGCAGGATCTTCGGCTGCGACCCGCTCGCGGCCACCGCCCGTCCCGCCTTGTCGCGGCGCGCCTTGGCCTCACGCCGTTCCTGCGCAGACCGCCGCGCCGATCGCAGCGCCGCGTCGGCGCGCGCGCTTTCCTGAGCAATCCGCTCGCGCTCCGCATCGCGTGCGGCAGCAAAGGCCGACCACCCGCCGCCGAAGCTGGTCACGCCGACGGGTGTGAGCTCCACGATCCGGTCCATGTTTTCGAGCAGCTGGCGATCATGGCTGGCGACCAGCATGCCGCCGCGCCAGCCCTCCAGCAGCGCCGCAATCGCAGCGCGGCCGGCGGTGTCGAGATTGTTGGTCGGCTCGTCCAGCAGCAGCAGGTTCGGCGCTTCCAGCCGCAGGCGCGCAATCCCGATCCGGGTCCGCTCCCCACCAGAGAGCATGGCTATTCTCCGGTCGAGCGGAATTTCGGGTAGGCCGACAGCGGACAGAGCGGCACCGATCCGTTCTTCGAGCGACCAGTCGGCCTGCGCGAAATCATCTTCCGTGCCCTCCCCCTCCAGCACGCGGGTAAGCGTGGCCAGCCGATCTTCCACGCCGAGCGCGCGGGCAATCGTGTCTCCGGGCGGCAGATCCTGATGCAGCACGCCGAGCGTGCCGGACATGGTGACGGTGCCCGCCGCAGGCTTCGCCGCCCCGGCGATCATCGCGAGCAGGGTCGATTTGCCCGAGCCGTTGCGACCGACCAGACCGACACGCTCCGCGCCGATCGACAGAGTCAGGTCATGGAAGAGCAGGCGGCCGTCAGGCGTGCGTGCGGAGAGGGAATCGAGCGTGAGAAAGGAAGACATAAGGCACCGTGGCAAGAGTCGAAACAAGGCGGGTCGCGTTGTTCGTCCTGTTGTTCACGATGGAGTTCCTTCTCTGGTTCGGCCTCGAATGTATGCGCGGGGCGAAGCTGGCGCAACCGGGCAGCGCGCTTCTGTGGCCTGATTGCGCTGTCCTACTCGGGCTGCGCACGGCATGATCGGCGCGTTCTTTGAGATCGTCGATTGCCTGCGGGAAACGCCCTTTGGGAAGGGAGAGTTTTTCCTCCCCTGGACTGTGTGTCAGGTGTGTCAGAAACCCAACAGAACCGCGATCAGAACGGGGCTGGCGGGCCGTAGGACATGTCCACCTCGATGATTCGGACCACGTCCCTGGGCCAGGTCATCTTGACGTCGAGCGTCCAGACCGGCGCCTTGTGGCCGTCGGGCACGATGGTCAGCCGATAGGTCGGGAACACCGCACCCTCGCGCGATGTGCGCTCGATCTGCCAGATATGATCGAGGTCCAGCGCCACGAAGGCGTCGCGCGGTCCGATGCGGTTCTGGTCGTAGGATGCAGGCGCGCCGCTGGAGAGGTGGAAATAGGTCTTCTCGCCGTTTCTCAGCTTCGCCTGTTCGGCACGCAGCGCGTCGAGCATCCGGCTTGCCTCCGCCGCATCGAGAGAGCGCAGGTGCCGTGCGGGCGGCTCAGCCTGTGGCTGCGACTGCGCGGACAGCATGCCGGGCGCACACAGCGACCCGGCGAGCACCGCTATGGTTGCAAAGCGAAGGGGGCGAATGGGCATCGTGCCACATTGCCCCCTCGCCACTTTCTGCACAGTGAACCCGGCCGCTGCGAGCTAGAACGCGACCTAGAACGGAATGTCGTCTTCCAGATCGTCGTAATTGGCACCGCCGCCCGAGCCACCGCCCGAACCGCCACCGCCCTGGTTCCAGCCGCCGCCCTGATCGCTGGAGCCGCCGCCGCCCGAGCCACCGCCGTAGCCGCCACCCGAGCCGCCACCGCGCTGGCCGCCGCCGAAGCCGCCACCACCGCCGCCGCCACCCTGGGGGCCGTCGAGCATGGTCAGCGTGCCGTCGAAGCCCCGCAGCACGACTTCCGTGCTATAGCGGTCCTGCCCGTTCTGGTCCTGCCACTTGCGGGTCTGCAGCTTGCCCTCGATGTAGACCTTGCTGCCCTTCTTGAGGAACCGCTCGACCACGTTAACGAGGCCTTCGGAGAAGATCGCGACGGTGTGCCATTCGGTCCGCTCCTGCCGTTCGCCGGTGTTGCGGTCCTTCCACTGCTCGCTGGTCGCGATGCGCAGGTTGGCGACCTTGCCGCCGTTCTGGAAGCTGCGGATTTCGGGGTCCGCGCCCAGATTGCCGATCAGCATGACCTTGTTGAGGCTGCCAGCCATGATTCGTATCCCTTCGTATGTGTTGGGAACGGCCTAACCGACGGTGCGAGTCGCATCCAGAGCCCCTTGCGACTTTCCACCGGAGCGGACGCGGTTGACGCTACAACCCCAGCGCCACCGCACTCCAGTAGGTGATGCCCGCAAAGATATAGGCCAGCGCGAACAGGTAACCGACCATGAAGGCAGGCCACTTCCATCCATTGGTCTCGCGCCGGGCGACCGCGATGGTCGAAAGGCACTGCGGAGCGAACACGAACCACGCGAGGAAGGCGAGCGCGGTCGGCAGACTCCACCGCTTGGAAAGCGTGCTGGCGAGCCCTTCGGCCTCGGCCTCCTCGTCGCTCGCGTCGATCGCGTAGGTCGTCGCGAGCGCGGAGATGGCAACCTCGCGCGCGGCCATCGCGGGGACCAGCGCGAGGCTGATCTCGCGGTTGAAGCCGATCGGTTCGAGCACGACGTTGAGCCCGTCCGCGATCTGCCCCGCGATCGAGACGTCGACCTGACTCTCGCCCGGCTCGGCCTGCGGGAAGCTGAGCAGCACCCACAGGATCACCGTGGCGGAGAAGATGATCGTACCCGCACGGCGCAGGAAGACCCACGCGCGCTGCCACAGGCCGATCGCGATGTCTGCGATGCTGGGCAGCTGGTAGCGCGGCAGTTCCATGATGAAACCGGTCGCCTCGCCCTTGGTCAGCGTGCCGCGCAAAATCAGCGCGACGACCAGCGCCGCGACAATCCCTGCGAGATAGAGGCAGAACATCACCAGCCCCTGCAAGCCGATGCCCATCCCGACATCGCGCGCCGGAATGAAGGCGGCGATCAGCACGCCATAGACCGGCAGCCGCGCCGAACAGGTCATCAGGGGGGCGATCAGGATCGTGGTCAGCCGGTCCTTCGGATCGGCGATGCTGCGGGTCGCCATGATGCCGGGGATGGCGCAGGCGAAGCTGGAAAGCAGCGGGATGAAGCTGCGGCCCGACAGGCCCACGCCCGCCATCAGGCGGTCCATCAGGAAGGCGGCGCGGGCCATGTACCCGGTCGCCTCCATCACCAGGATGAAGAAGAACAGGATGATGATCTGCGGCAGGAACACGACCACCGAGCCAACGCCCGCGATCACCCCTTCGGTCAGGAAATCGCGCAGGATACTCGCCGGCATCTCGGCCTTGACCCACTCGCCCAGCGCTCCGGCCCCCGCATCGAGCGCGTCGGACAGCGGCGCGGCCCAGGCGAACACGGCCTGGAAGATGACGAACAGCAACACCAGCAGGATCAGCGGGCCGATCCATGGGTTGAGGAGCACGTTGTCCAGCCGGTCGCCGATCCGGCGCGCCCTTGATGTCTGGAACACGCTCGCCTTGGCAATCGTGCGCGCCTCCAGCCGGCGCTCGGTCGAGTCCATCTTCGGGCGATCCGCGAGCGTGCCCACCGCGCCGCGCGCCTCGGCGATCGCGGTCTTCAGTTCCTCGATCCCGCGGCGGCGGACTGCCACAGTCTCGATCACCGGCACGCCCAGCGCCTGCGACAGCACGGTGGCATCGAGCTTCAGCCCGTCGCGCTCCGCCATGTCGACCATGTTGAGCGCGACAATCGTGGGCTTGCCCAGCGCCAGCACTTCCTGCGCAAACACGAGGTGCTGTTCCAGATTGCCCGCGTCGAGCACCAGCACCAGGATGTCGGGCTCCGCCTCGCCGGGAAACTCGCCCTGCACCACCTTGCGCGTCACGTCTTCGTCGGGGCTGGAGGCGTCGAAGGCATAGGCCCCGGGAAGATCGATGGCTTCCATCTGCGTGCCGTCGGGCAGCGTCAGCATCCCGGCGACGCGCTCCACGGTCACGCCGGGGTAGTTGGCGATCTTCTGGCGCGCACCGGTCAGCTTGTTGAACAGCGCGCTCTTGCCGGCATTGGGGTTGCCGAGCAGCGCGACCCGGATCGTATCGCTCATGATTCTATCTCAGGCTTGTTCGAGCGAAATGGCAGCGGCCTGCACCTTGCGCAGCGCAATGGTCATCCGGCCGATCGAGACCGCAACCGGATCGCGCCCGCCGAACACACCGTGGTGCGCCATCGACACCTCGACGCCGGGTTCGAAACCAAGCGCGCGCATCCGCTTGCCATCGGCGGGCGGCAGGGCGTCCCAATCTATCGAAGCGATACGGGCGCGGTGACCAGGTTGCAGGCTCTCGAGCGTCATGCGGGCGCTTCTGACAAAGCGCACCGCGTAATGCAACTGATTATCAATACCGCGCGGCGTCTATCTTGCTGGGTAGCGCAAACGGCCCAGCAGACGCACGGGGCTGAACCGCTCGCGCTCGCTGCCACCGGCCCCGCCCAGCAATTGCGCCTTGGTCTTTTCGAACTGCATGACGTTCTCGATCCTGCGGTCGAGGAAGGCGCGGGTCTCCGCCTTGTCGTCGCTTTCGTCGTCGAGCCACACCAGCAGCGTCGCGCTGTAGAGCGAAGCGAGAATCGTGCGTTTGGTATAGTGGTTGTAGTCGGTCGCGGAATCGCCCGCGAGGCGCCACATCAGGTCCGCACTCCGCCAGGCACCACGCATCGACGCGACGACATTTTGCGGCATGGAGCCGATCGCCAGTGCACGGCGCATCGCCTCTTCCTGCCCGGCGACCGCATCGAGTCGATAGAGCACCAGATCGCGGATCTTCTCGCGAATCTTGCGGCTCGCCAGCACGTCCTGCGGCAGGTCGCGCGCCATCGCCGCATCGATCGAGTCGATCCACGCCCTCACCATTGCCATGGCGCCGCCCTTGAACGCGAGCCGGGCCAGCGCCGGATCGACGCCCTCCATCTCGGCAGCGGCGAGCAGCGCGGTTTCGGTCCATCCGTCGAAAATCGCCGAGTCGGCGACCGCCGGAGCGAGCGCGAGGCGCAGTTCATCGAGGGTGAGGTCGGCGGCGTTCTCGATCATGGCTTAAAAGCTCGGTCCGTATTGTTTCTTGCCGCCCTGCTTGGCTTCGGCGTCAGCATTTGCGAACGCCTCTGCGAGCCGACGGTCGCCGATCTGCGCGACATAGTCCCGCGCGGAGCGACCCGCATTGTCGGTCCGGTCGGGATCTGCCCCATTGGTGAGCAACAGCCGGACCATCGCCACATCGCGCCCGTGGACCGCGACGATCAGCGGCGTCTCGCCGTTCGACACCGGGTCGGCATGCGCGCCCGCAGCCAGCAGTTCGGTGGCGCCTTCGACATGGCCGAGCCGGGTTGAGATCATCAGCGGGGTATCGCCCTTCTTGTCGGCAATATTCGGGTCGGCACCATTCGCCGTCAGAAAGCGGATCCACGGCGTGTCGCGGCGCGCGGCGACGATATGCAGA
The DNA here is from genome assembly GCF_015999305.1 of Erythrobacter sp. YJ-T3-07. Classification (NCBI taxonomy): domain Bacteria; kingdom Pseudomonadati; phylum Pseudomonadota; class Alphaproteobacteria; order Sphingomonadales; family Erythrobacteraceae; genus Erythrobacter; species Erythrobacter sp. YJ-T3-07. The sequence continues at coordinate 2,467,919 of NZ_JAEAGP010000001.1, forward strand.
ACGGTCTCGCCAGAGGAGAGGTCGCGGGTATTGATCAGCGTGCTGATGGTCGGTTTTTGAACGATCTCGTTGACCACCGCCCCGTCACGGTCGCGCACGGCCTTGAGAAGCTTGTAACCGTCGGACTGATACCCGACCTGCGCCACCGCCACGCCGCTCAGCGCGACGAGCGAGAGCACCACGATCCGGGCCCAATTGCGGAAAAACGCAGGCGACACCTTAAACACTCCTGTTATTGCCCCTATCCTTGATGCAACAGACCTCGACCACCCGCCGTTAGCAGAGGCTGAACCCGATTGCCATGAGTGCACGCTTCCTTCCCTTACCCATTCTGGCCGCTTTCGCACTGGCCCTTTCCGCCTGTTCCCAGAACGCCCAGCCGGCCGGCCCGCCGCCGCTCGAAGGGGCGGATATCGGCGGGGACTTCACCCTGACCGGCGAAGACGGCAAGCCCGTCTCGTGGAGCGATTTCGAGGGGCAGTACCGGACGATCTATTTCGGCTACACCTTCTGCCCGGATGTATGCCCGGTCGACGTGCAACGCGGAATGGCTGGGCTCAAACGGTTCGAAAAGAGCGATCCGGAGCGTGCAGCGAAGGTCCAGCCGCTGTTCGTCAGCGTCGATCCTGCGCGCGACACGCCCGAAGTGCTTACCGAGTTCACCGACGCGTTCCACCCCCGGCTAATCGGGATGACCGGCAGCAAGGAGCAGCTCGACCAGCTGACCAAGGATTACGCCGCCTATTACAGCATCGGCGAGCCGAACGAGGCAGGCGGTTATCTGGTCGATCACACCAGCATCACCTACCTGTTCGGCCCCGACGGAAAGCCTATCGCGATCCTGCCGACCGATGCCGGGCCCGAAGCGGTGGCACAGGAACTCGACAAATGGGTGCGCTGAGGGACCGCTTCTGGGAACGGCCGCTCGCCGACCTTAACCGCGCGGAGTGGGAAGCACTGTGCGATGGCTGTGGGCGCTGCTGCCTGCACAAACTCGAAGACGAAGATACGGGCGAAATCGAGGAGACCAACGTCGCCTGCCGCCTGCTCGACTGTTCGACCGCGCGGTGCAGCGATTACCCCAACCGCAAGGCCTTCGTGCCCGACTGCCTGCAGCTGACGCCCTCGCTCGCGGGCAAGCTGCCGTGGCTCCCTGAAACCTGCGCCTATCGCCGCCGTGCCGAAGGCGAACCGCTGCCGCGCTGGCACTATCTGCTGACCGGATCGCGTGAGGATGTGCATCTCGCGGGTGCAGGCGCCGCCGGGCGCGTGATTTCGGAGACAAAGGCCGGCCCGCTCGAACACCATATTGTCGAGTGGAGCGACTGACGGTGATCGACTGGCTGCGCGAGCCGCACGATCCGATGGTCGCGCTGGCGGGAGGAGACCTCCCGCTGATCGTGCGGCGCCATCCGCGCGCCAGACGGATGACATTGCGACTGGCCGATGATGGTGAGGGCGTGCAGGTCACGCTGCCGCGCTGGGGCACCACGCGTGAGGCGCTGGCCTTCGCGCAAGACCGCGCGGACTGGCTCGAGGCACAGCGGGCGAAGCGCCCGGTTCGCATCGAGCCCGCGCCGGGCGGCACGCTAGCCTATCGGGGGCAGAACTTGGCTATCGACTGGCACGCGGACCGCCCGCGCAAGGTCGTCCTCGGCGATGGCGCGATCCTGCTTGGCGGCCCGCGCGAGACGCTTGCCCCCCGGCTCAAGCGCTGGATGCAGAACGAAGCGCGTGCGCTGCTGGCGCAGGACCTTGCCTTCTATGCGGCGCGCGCGGGTCTCACGGTGCCCGATTTCGCGCTCAGCAGTGCCCGCCGGCGGTGGGGAAGCTGCTCTTCGGACGGCACTGTGCGGCTCAACTGGCGGCTGGTGCAGGCCCCCGATCACGTGCGCCGCTCGGTGGTGGCGCATGAGACCGCCCACCGCGTCCATTTCGACCATTCGCCACGCTTCCACGCCCTGCTCGGCGAGCTGTTCGAGGGCGACCTGCCCGCCGCCGAGAACTGGCTGAAAGCCAACGGGCGCGGGCTTTTCAGCGCCTTCGGCTGATCCCGGCGACATCCGCTCTGGCGGGTCGCGCATGCAGGCCTTATGTTGGGCCAATGCGCATCAGCCCCAAATACGACGTTGCCGGAGGCGTCGGCGACCTGTGGAACGAACTCAGGCGGCCCCAGCCGTATCGCTGGCCGATCCTGCTGGCGTCCTGCGCGTTCCCGGCGTTCTTCCTCTATTTCTTCGCGCAGGAGCGTGTCTACGCGCCGCCCGCGAAGCCGGACATCGTCTACGTCACCAGCTTCGCCCCGGACCGGAGCGAGGACGAGATCATCGCCTCCAACATCGCCAATCAGGAGCGCAAGGAAGCGCGCCAGCGGCTGCTGGACGCCCAGCTCGAGACCCGGCGCGACATGTACCGCGCGCTGGGCAAGGCGACCGGGCTCGATACCGACAAGATGGAAGCCGAGATCGCGGCAGAGCGTGCGCGCGAAGAGGCTGCCACGAAGGCACAAGTGGACAAGGCGCTGGGCCGGACGGTTGACGATCAAGACTCCGAGTGATGCGCGCTGGCTCGCCGCCGCCGCGCGCCTCGCGCTGCGTGGTCGACCGGCAAGCAGCCCCAACCCTGCGGTCGGCTGCCTGATCGTGCGCAATGGCCGCGTCGTCGGGCGCGGCTGGACGCAGCCCGGCGGACGTCCGCATGCAGAGGCAATGGCGCTGCAGATGGCGGGCGATGCCGCCACCGGCGCAGACGTCTACGCCACGCTCGAGCCGTGCGCGCACCAGTCACCACGCGGCCCTGCCTGTACCGACCGCCTGATCGAGGCACGCCCCGCCCGCGTCGTCATCGGCCAGGTCGACCCGGACCCCCGCACCGCCGGACAGGGCATCGAACGGCTGCGCGCAGCCGGCATCGCAGTCGTGCTGCTGGACTGCCCGCACAGCGCAGCGAGCCTTGCCGGATACCTCACCCGCGCGGCGCAGGGCCGACCGCACGTGACGCTCAAGCTCGCCATGTCTCTCGACGGGTGCATCGCGATGGCCGATGGCACCAGCCAGTGGATCACCGGCGAGGCGGCGCGCGCGCATGTCCATTCGCGCCGCGCGCTGGCCGACGCGATCCTCGTCGGCGGCGGCACATGGCGGGCGGACAGCCCGCGCCTCGATGTCCGCCTGCCCGGCCTCGAGGATCGCAGCCCTGCACGCTGGGTGCTGACCTCGCAGCCGATCGAGGGCGCACAGACCATTGCCGCGCCTGCCGATATCGCTGCCATCCCCGCGCAGTACCTCTACGTCGAGGGCGGCGCGCAGACTGCGGCGAGCTTCCTCGAGGCCGATCTGGTCGACCGGCTGGAGATCTACCGCGCACCGATCCTGATCGGGAACGGCCTGCGCGCGCTGGGCGGTCTGAACCTCGCCGAGCTTGCACATGCGCACGGACGCTGGCAGCCGGTCGAGACACGCCAGCTCGGCGCAGACACTTTCGAGGCTTTTGCCCGCACCCGCTAGAGGACCCGCCATGTTCACCGGTATCGTCACAGCCATCGGCACCGTCGCCGCGATCGAGCAGCGGGGCGACCTGCATGTGCGGATCGCCTGCCCGTTCGACCCCGAGCGGATCGCGATCGGTGCCTCCATCGCCTGCTCGGGCGTGTGCCTGACCGTGACCGAGCGCGGCGGCAGCGCGGGCGATGCCTGGTTCGCGATCGATGTCTCGCAGGAGACCGTCAGCCGCACCGTGCCCGGCCAGTGGGAGGAGGGCCGCAAGCTCAACCTCGAACCCTCGCTGCGGCTGGGCGACGAACTGGGCGGACACCTCGTTACCGGACACGTAGACGCGGTCGGCGAAGTGGCCGAGCGGCGCAGCGTAGACGGATCGATCCACTTCGAGATTCGCGCGCCCAAATCGCTTGCCCCGTTCATCGCGGCCAAGGGTTCGATCACCGTCGATGGCGTCTCGCTGACGGTCAACGCGGTCGAGGACGAGGCGGACGGCTCCGCCCGCTTCGCGCTCAACATCATCCCCCATACCGGCGAGGTGACGACGCTTGGAGCCTTGAGTGGAGGCGACAAGGTGAACCTCGAAATCGACGTTCTCGCTCGCTATCTCAAGCGGATGCAGGCGCTGGCCGGCTGACCGGGGAACGAGACGATGATCACTTACGGGTTGTTGCTGGCACTGGCGCTGTTCATGCGCTTTGGACCGGACATCCCGTTTCGGCGGATGCTGAACGAGCATCTGGTCGAGCGGCCGGTCGCGCTGCTGCTGTCACACAAACGCTATCAGTACCTCACCGTGATCGTCGCGGCGACCATGCTGCTGCTCGGCGGTGAACTGGTCCTGCTGTTCGGGCCCGAGCTGATGCTGGCCTATGCTGCCGATATTGCGCTGTATATCGACCTTGTTGTGGTCGCAGCGGCCAGTACTTCGTGGACGCGGACACGGGGGATGCTCGCACGCTGCACGCCACGCTTCGGGCGCAATCCGGCCGACAGGCGCAAGGGCAGCGCCGCGACGCCGCGTGCCAAGCGGACACAGCGCGCACCGGCGGCGCTCTCCAAGGCAAACGACGACCATAACGACCGACCGTACGCCGCGTTCATCGCAGTTCCCCGGAGCTACGCGGCGGCGGCGTGACCCAGATCAGGACCGAGCGGCTGCTGCTGCGGCCCGCCAAGCCCGACGACCTTGAGGCGTTTCACACCATCCTGAGCGATGCGCGCGCGACCGCATACTGGTCCACGCCGCCGCACACGGACATTGCCGAAACCAAGGCTTGGCTCGCCGCGATGCTCGCCATAGATCCGGCCAAGGGCGAGGATTTCACGATCGAGCTGGACGGGCGCGTGATCGGGAAGGTCGGCCTGTTCGAGTTTCCCGAGATCGGCTTCATCCTGCACCCCGATGCTTGGGGCAAGGGCTACGCGACCGAGGCGCTGCGTCCCGTGCTGGACCGCGCCTTCGCGGTGCACGGCCTGCCCTTCGTGGAAGCCGACGTCGATCCGCGCAACGCGGCCTCGCTACGCCTGCTGCAGCGCATGGCATTTATAGAAACCGGGCGCGCGCAGCGCACCTGGAAGGTGGGCGACGAGTGGTGCGACAGCGTTTTCCTACGCCTGACCAACCCGAATCGCGATGCGCGATAGCCACCGCATTTGCTGCCGATGGGATGGCAGCCTGACACACCTGACACACAGTCCAGGGGACATAAATCTCCGCAGTCCCTGCGCGGTTGATTTGGGGCCTTATCCGACACTGTGAAAGAGCAGCCCGGAGGCTAGCCGCGCCCTTTCATGTAGGACAGCGCGTAAGCCGCGCATCGCGCTAAACGCGCGTCGTCTCGCCCTGCCTCAGGGTCAGCACCTCGACGCCATTAGCCGTCACCGCCACGGTATGTTCGAACTGGGCGGAGAGTTTCCCGTCGCAGGTCACGACCGTCCAGCCATCATCGCGCGTGAGCGTGGCCGCGCGGCCCAGATTGACCATCGGCTCGATCGTGAAGGTCATTCCTTCGCGCAGGCGCAGGCCCCTGCCCGGCCGCCCGTGATTGAGAACCTGCGGCTCCTCGTGCATCTCGCGCCCGATGCCGTGGCCGCAATAGTCGCGCACCACGGTGCAGTTGTTCTTCTTGGCGTGCTTCTCGATCGCGTACCCCACATCGCCCAGATGCGCGCCGGGCCGCACCGCGCGGATGCCCGCCCACATCGCATCCTGCGCGACGCGGGCGATCCGTCTGCCCTGCGGCGAGACATTTCCGACGAGGTAAGTCTTGCTCGAATCGGCGATGAACCCGTTCTTCTCCAGCGTGATGTCGAGATTGATGATATCGCCATCGCGCACGATCACGTGGTCGGACGGCACGCCGTGACACACGACCTCGTTGATCGAGCAGTTGAGCACGTATTCGTAGCCGTACTGGCCCTTGCTCGCCGGGCGCGCGGCGCAATCCTCGCGGATGAAGCGCTCCACCAGGTCGTTGATCTGCATCGTCGAGAGCCCTGCGAGATCGACCGTATCGAGCATCTCGAACACCGAGGCGAGCAGCCGCCCCGATACGCGCATCAGTTCAAGTTCTTCGGAGGTTTTGACCATCTCAGGCAGCGGCGCGGATGTCGCTGGCAGCCTCGGTGGCTTGCGCGCTGGCGAGCGCGAGCTCCTGCTTGACGATCTCGTTGAACGAAAGCGTCGGATTTGCCTCGGCCAGCCGTCCAATCTTCATCCAGAACTCGGCCTGCGCATTGATCGAGCGGCACATGACCGCGCTTGCAGCCCGGACCTGCTCGTGCACATCGTCGTCGATTTTCACCAGACCCATGGCTCAGCCTTTCATATGCATCGGATATGGAGCGTATATATATCGTATATTCGCGTTGTCCAACCAAATGAAGAATCAAGCCAGCCGGAGCACCTGTCGAGGGCTTGCGGGAAGACGCTCCCGAAACCCGAAGGTCTAAGGCCGCGCGGGGCCCCAACCGAAGATCGAACGAACAGCGTTCGGGCGTCCCGCGGCTTTCGCACCCGAGATCGCAATCGCGCGTGTTGCCTTGGCAAAATTGCTCAGAATATCAATTTCTTCGGGAGAGAGGACCACCGCCCCGGCTTCGCAATCAGTGCTCATGATCGGGCAAGCTGCCACAGCGCCAAAAGTTCCCGGAAGGCTTCAGAAAATTCTTTTTATTCAGTGGCTTGCATAAGCGGACCCTGCGCAAAGTCGTCGCGCGAGATCGCATATACCAGATGGAGTACGCGCTTGCCCTGATAGCGTGAAAGCTCGGTCCGGCGCGTTTGCCGCGCTCCGATATTTTCCAGCGCGGTTCGGCTGCGCCAGTTCGCCTCGCCCACGCGGAAATCGACCCGTTCGACGCTTTCCAGCGCATGGCCCAGCATCAGCCGCTTCACCTCGCGGTTGGCACCTTTGCCCCAGTAACGTGGCGCAAGAAACGTCCAACCGATCTCGACCGAGCTTTGCTCTTCGGGATCGTCTTCGGCGCTGGTCAGCGCCTGGAAACGGGATGACCCAATGATGGAGCCATCGCGGATGTCGATGATCGCCAGCGCGCCGCCCTTGGCCAGCGCATCCTCGAAGAAATCCCGAAAGACCTCTTCGCGCCAGCGATCGGTCATCGGATGCTGTTCCCACACCGCCGGGTCCGACGCGATCGTGTAAAGCGCGTCCCAGTCGTCGGCCCGCAGCGGCCTCAGCGCAAACCGCTCCCCTTGGAGGACCGGTTGGCGATCAAGCTCAGGCGGCGACATCCGCCAGCGCGGCGATGAACTTGTCAATATTGCCCTTGGTCAGCCCGGCAATGTTGATCCGCCCCGAACCCGCCATGTAGACCGCGTGATCCTCGCGCAGCTTGCCGATCTGGTCCCTGTTCAGCGGGAGCATCGCGAACAGGCCGTTCTGCTCTTCCAGATGGGCGAGCGGCACGCCCTCCACCTTCTTCTGCGCCCCGGCCAGAGTGGCCCGGACCCAGCGCAGGCGCTGGCGCATTCCGTCCAGCTCATCGAGCCACTGCTGGCGCAGGTCTTCGTCGCGCAGCACGATCCGCACTGCCGCGCCGCCGTGATCGGGCGGCATGGACCAGTTTGCGCGGGCGAGCGCGGCGGCGTTGGACATGGCAGCGGCCATCTGTGCAGGCTCCGCAACCTTGGCATAGAACGCGCCCACGCGGTCGCGGTAGAGGCCGAAGTTCTTGTCGCAGCTATAGGCGATCAGCGCATAGGGAACCTTGGCCAGCACCTTGCGCAGGCCCGCCGCGTCTTCCTCCAGCCCCGTGCCGAGGCCCTGATAGGCGCTGTCGATGATCGGCAGCACCGGGCTTTCGGCCAGCGCCTCGGCGATCGCATCCCACTGCTCGTCGGTATAATCGATGCCGGAAGGGTTGTGGCAGCACGCGTGGATCAGCACCGCGTCGCCTTCGCGGCCCTGCCGGATGATCTCCAGCAGCGCATCGACATCGGCGCTGCCATCCGCGTTCGAATGCTGGAAAGTGACGGCTTCGAGCCCGACATCCTCGATGATCGGAATGTGGTTGGGCCAGCTGGGCGTGCCGACATGCACGCGGATCACACCCGCCCGCTCGGCCAGAGCGATCGCGAGACGCACCGCACCAGTGCCGCCTGGGGTCTGCACCCCTTCGATCCGCCCGCCCATCGTCGCGTCGGAGCCGAAGATGATCGGCATCAGCGCATGAACGAAACCGCGGTCACCTTCGGGCCCGAGGTAGCTTTTGGAATCCTGCTCTTCCCAGAGGCGCTGTTCGGCAGCTTTGATCGCGCCGAAAACCGGCGTCGCGCCATCGTCGGTGCGATAGACGCCGACGCCGAGGTCGATCTTGTCCTCCCGCTCGTCGGCGGCGAACTGGGCGATCAGCGCGAGCAGCGCATCGGGCGGAGTGTCTTGCAGGCGGTCGAGCATACGCGTCCCATGCTATCGCACGGGCGCGAGAGCAACCGCTAATATCGGCAGGTTTGCGCGTTTGGCGCGCTCAGAAGGGCAACCAGCGGTGTTCCTTGGAAAACTTCATGTAGCCCGCGTTGATCCCCAGCCGGAGGCCGGCGCCCATGCGGATCGGGATCAGCACCGTATCGCCCCTCCGCAGGTAGCTCGCGGTCAGCCCGCCGATGAAATAGGCCTGCCCCTCGCCCGCCGGGAATCGTTCGTACAGATCCTCGGTATCGAACAGGTTGTAGACCAGCACGAAGGTCTTGCCGCCATTGGCGCCGACATCGAACCCGATCGACGGGCCGGTCCAGTATACCGGACGCTGCCCCTCGACCTTGTGGTACAACGTGCCCGAGCCGTAGCGCGCGCCGACGAAGAACGCGCCCGATGCCTCGCGCCCGACGATATAGCCGTTGGGCGTGCCCTGATCGGCGAGGATCTTTTCGATCATGCGCGCAATGCCTTCCGCGTTCTCTCCGAAGAAGCCCTGCGCTGCGCCGATCAGGTCGTCGTCCTGCCAGGTGCCCGGGGGGGCGGTTTCGGTGGGGATCGCGGTATAGGCGGGCGCGGTGCCCTGATCGTAGCCGGACTGGCCCTGATCGGCAGACGTGCCGCTAGTGTCGCTCTCAGGCGAAAGGTCGCTCCATGCGGACACCCCACCCTGCTGCTGCGCGGGCGGCGCGGTATCCTGGCCAGTCGCGGGCTGAGTCGAAGGATCGCCATAGACCGGTGGCTCGCCCGGGTTTTCCTGCAGATCGCCGTCGATCGCCTGGTTCGGGTCGACCCGTTCGATCGACTGCGCCGCGAGCGGGGTCGCCGCCATGGCGATGGTCGCGGTCACGAGGGCGATCAAACGCCGGATGCTGGCAGTGCGGGTCATGCGCCTCGCTCCTTTGGACATGGGGGCAAATGAAACTCTGGGTTTCCCCGGGCATAGCGTGAATCGCATGAACCTGAGGCATCAAGGGGAGAGGCGGCGAAGCGAATCGAAAACGCGCCGAAACGAGTCCATGGGCGCGATTATCATTCCCGTGCCACGCAGCCCTTGTGCCGCCCCGCACTGCTGGTTATAGCGCGCGGCTCGCGGCCCGGACCAGTGGGTTCGAACGCGTGTGCGGAGACGTGGGTGAGTGGCTGAAACCAGCTCCCTGCTAAGGAGCCATACCTCTATCGGGGTATCGAGGGTTCGAATCCCTCCGTCTCCGCCAACACCCCTTGTTTTGATTAGATTTTTCTGCGTTGGAGCGCCCTGTTCCCAAAACCGCTCCCCTATAGAGCATGCGCTTGGCCGCAAAATCGATTGGCCTATCAGTATCGGGGCGTGCGGCCGGTCGATTCGCTCACCGGGCCCTACATTCAGATCCAGTGTCGGGACTTATTTTGTCTGTGCCCTTCGACGTGGCAAGGGCGACAAAGAGCCTGTAGATCCTCATCGGCGTTCGATCCGACCACTGCATGGTGCACGTGCTCAGACGCCCGGATACATCCCGGCCTCTCACAAATGGGGCGCTCTCGCCGTATACGCTTGCTACGCTTAGATTTAGTGCTCACTTTTGCCATGACGGCAGCTTGCAGCATTGACGTTTCAGAAGGACTAATGGTCGCTTCGAACTCGCGGAGAAATTTTTCGCAGGTATCGCGCTGCCGCCTTGGCCTCCGCCGATCGACCTCCGTGCTTCCATGCATTTTGATTACCCTTTGGTGCGCCGGGGTTTGTCCCGCCGTGCATTCGGCAACGCTTCTTTCCTTTCACCGCTGGTGATTGGCACTCCGTTCCCGCACGGGTCCGCGCTAAGCAACGCGGGGCCGCTGCCAACCGCTTCGGTTGCGGTTGCATGGGATTGATTGTCGGATTTTGCATTTCGCAGTCCCCCGGCATGGTTGTGAACCCGATCAGCGATGACCGCCTGTCCGCCGTCGTTCACGTGGACATGTTTTACAGTTTGCACCCGCCCATTTGCCAGTCGATCGAGGGCCTCGATGGTCGCGCGGCTTTGCGCCTGAGCTTTCAGCGCCAACCGAATGTAGGTCTCCGTCGCACCTAGATACTCGCCCATATTGCACGCGGCTCGGCGCGATAGCTCCAAGAACATCGAGTCTAGCGAGATGGCTTGGCTCGCCAGCATCGCCCGATAATGTGACAGATCGCCGGCCTTGGCAGCTTCTATGTGCTCCAGCAGCACAGAGTAGGATTCAGTCGTTCCTCGCTTCCCGAAGCTGCCACGATTGAAGGGTTCGGCGAGGCAAAGCGCGTGCGCGGCTGGATCCAATGCCACGTCAGCCAGGCTACTTTCATCGGATTTGCCCGGGTCCTTTGACGATCCCCCAGCATCGGATTTTGCAACCGGTTGCTTCGGGTTTGTCTTTTTGCTCGTGCCCATTGTTCCGCACCCTGAAAATTGAATATCGCCAGCGTTCACCCGCACCACACCACCACCTCACCCCCTATAAAGGGGGTGGTGGTGTGGGCTCGTTCGTCACGGGTCCGCACCTGCACCTACCGCACCTTCCTCACCACACGTTGCAAGGTGCGGACGGCTGCCAATCTCACTAGCGTCAACCGGCTCGCCCATGATCGCGAAAGGCACGTCTCTGCCGTTGACCGTCCGGTGCTCGACAGCAAGCGCACCATTTTTCCGCCACGTGCGCAGGATCGCCTTTATCCGCCCCCGATCGGTATCGGCGGACAGGCCCGCCACTCTGGCGACAAGATGGCCGACCCAATCTCTAGCCTGCACGCTTTCACGCCACTCGCCTGTCGCCAGCCCTTGCTGGACCATGAAGAGGTGCCACGTGGTCAGCCCGTGGAAAACGTCCGGTTTTTCCCAGAGCGTAGCCACTCCGACAAAATCGGAAGGCTCCAGCCCGTTCCCGTTGTCGAGGCTCTGGCTTTCGAGCTTGATCCAAGTCGCAGTGTCGGGCGGTGCGCGGTTGGCCTTGCCGGTGTCGATCCGCACCAGCGAGCGCCGTTCCTGTGGATTGGCGATGCCCAGTTCCTCGGCTTCCTTTTCGCCCATGGGATTGATCGGGAGGACGACGCGGGCAGCATCGCGCAACGCAACCGCGCCGCGCCCGTCCTCGGCCGTCACCTCTCGCCCGCCCAGCTTGCGCGTGTGGTGCACCAGGACGATCGCACAGCCGGTCTCCTGAGCTAGCCGCTTCCACCGCTTGGTGACGGCGTCGATCGCCTCGTTCGAGCTTTCCCGCACGGCATGGCTCGACACGAACGGATCGACGATCACGGTTGCGATGCCGCGTTCGCGAATTGTCGCGGCGAGCTGAACGAATATGTCCTCTGCCAGCATGAAGCCGTCCCGGTCCTCGCTTGCCGTGCAGAGCGGCTGGACAAGCCCGCTATCGAGGTGCAGCCGCTCCCCACAATCGGCTGGCCCGATGCCGTGATATGCGCAGGCAGCGGACAATTGGCGCTCCAGCTCTTCGGTTCCGTCCTCAAGGTTGAAGATCCAGACGGCTTGCGGCCCACGATGGAGTGGCTTGCCCAAAAGCGGCTGACCGCTGGCGAGGCTGAGCGCGATCGTGTTGCCGATCGTGCTCTTGCCGGTGCCGCCCGGCGCGATGATCGCCGTCACCTCTCCGCGCAGGAGCCAGTGGCCCATGAGCCATTGCCGCCGTGGCAGCGAGACAGGGTCCGGGAAACGAAACGGCGTGGCGCGCAAGGCAGAGTGCCCGGCGATACGCGCCGCCGCTTCGTCCGGCTGGAGCGCGGCCAGATCGAGGGGTTCGGGGTTCAACATCTCTCAACACCCCGCGCCGCTTCGATGCGCCCTGCCAACTCCGCGCGGGGAATGTCCGCAAAATCGGCCCCTGAGTCGCCTGAGCGCGTTTCCGGCCTTGGAGTAGCCACACACCCGCCAGCCGCCTGAGCGGCCTTCCTAGCCGCCTCCAGCCCCAAGTTCGTGGGCAGGTGGCAATCATCGTCCGCCGCGATCACAATCTCGCGCGTCGGGAAGAGCTTCCGCAGAGCTCGCGCGACCGGCTCCAGATTGTGCGCGGACATCGCAGCGGCAACGCCAAAGCCGGTCGCGGAATGGATCGCCGCCATGGTAGCGAAACCTTCCCCGATCACCAGCGGCCCTGCCGATGGCCTTCCGTCCCTCAGGTGGACGCCATGGGGCCAGAGCAAGCCAACCGTACGAGCATCCTTGCCGAACAGCTTGAAACCGTCGGGCCGGATGCGCTGGACGTTCCACAGGCGAAAGCCGGGATCGACCATCGGCACCACCAAGTCGCGCCCGGATTGCCGGACCCCGAACGGTCCCAGCCCCTTGGCGACAAGGTAGGGGTGCGCGGGATCGGCTCGGGTGGCATTGCGCCACAGGTCCGCCGCCAACCGCGCCGCCGCTTCCTCGGCCGCCAGCCGCTCGCGCTTGCGAGCAAGCTCCGCCTGCCGAATCGATCGCCGCTCCGTCGCTGTCAGCTCGCGCGCGCAACTTTCTGCAAGAAAACCGTCCGCACGGAGCATAGCCTTGACCGCTAGAGCGTCGGCCTGCGTGCCGTTGTAGCAGGCGACAAGGCAACCATCCGGCGCAAGCGCGCTGGCCTTGATCGCGGTCCCCCGATCGCGGCTGGAATGGCCCGGCGTCGGGATCAGTGCGTTGCCCTTGCACAGCTTGCCGCCGTAGTGGCGCGCTATCGCGTCAACGTCGATCATAGGGCGGCCCTCCCCTTGTCGGTCAGCCTGAGCACGGATGCACTCTTGCCGCTGGGATTGCGCCGCCGCGCGCCGGTCGGTTCGACCAGGCCCATTGCCCGCAGCTCGGAAAAGCGCGGCTGGAGCGATTCACGGGTCACACCGGAGGCAGCAACGGCCTCCAGCGGTGTGGCTTCGCCCAGCTGGGCGAGTGTCCGCATGGCAAGGCGGCGAAGGTGCGAGACATTGGGAGCCATCGCCACGGCAGCCGCTTGGCTCGTGCCGTCCGTTCCCTTCGCGCCGGGTTCATCGGGATAGTAGTCAGACATGGCCAACGCCTCCCTCTTCCAGCCGCGACAGAAACCGCTCGCCAAGGTGGAGCGCGATCAGCTCGGGGATTGCTTGCGGGGGCGAAGCGGGAGAGGTAAGGGGATCACGGAACCAGCCGCCACAGCTATTCCGCGATGCCCGCGCCTTACCCGCGCGGGTTTCGTTTTTCTGGGGCATGGATCATCCCTCCCCAGCGATCAGCGCGTGCAGGCTATCCGCCGGGATAACGGTGCGCCCGCCTATGCGGACGGCCCTCAGGCGTTTTGCCGCGATGTGCGCGTAAAGTGTGGTCCGCCCCAAACTGGACGCCTTACAAGCTTCTCTGATGCTGTAGGCGATTTTGGGTGGATCGTTAGTATCGGTCTGCATGCCGGATTGCTCCACTTGCCGCTAGCGGGGTGCCAGCGTTCGTGGGGCAACCAATTAGGCCGGAGTTGTCCGGTGCTGAATTGCGACAAAAAGGCTTAACTACGGCGTATCCGGTTTTGTCGCTCCCATCTTCCATTTCGCCAGTTTGCGCTCGATGGTGCGCTTCACTGGCGGCGAGGGCGAAACTTCGGCCGCGTATTCGGACACGAGCGAGTCCGCTAATTTGCTTCGAGATAGATCGGGGTATTTTTCCAATGCTCGTTCGGCCAGCGCCTTCATCGCATCCCAATCATGCTCGGGCGGTCTGCCGCCCTTTTTCCCCCCTGCCCCTGCGAGATGCGCGCTTTCTCCATAGCGACTTGCCAGAATTTCGCATTGGAATGCCTCCCAATCGGATTCTTTGATCCAAAGAGGACGCCCGACCAGATTGTTCGAATGGTCGTTGAAAGGAAGGTAGGCACCAGCCGCGACGGTCTTATGGTTCACCTCTTTGATAGCGTATCGATCAATCCGATGATCACCATCGGAAAGGCGCACCCACAAACAGAGGCGCGCGCCCATGATGGCGCGATTTAGGTAACTTTCAGCTAGGCTCGCGCTCCGTCCCTTGTGCAACCATTCCTGCGCTTCCGGACTGTCGTCGGTCGTAAAGCGATAGCGATAGTTTTCCTCATCTCCCTCTAGCGCTGGACGTGAAGCAAGTGCGTCGGCCAACTCATGATAGCAGTCGTTCAGGCGTATCGCCCCGGCCACCGCGATGCCAAGGTCTAATATTTGCGCCGCTTCCATCGATCCATGTTGGAGGGAATGCGGTGCAACCGGTTGCAAATTCGTGCCAAATGGGGCTCCCAACGTGGCCGCATTTGCCGATCGTTCGCCGGCAATTTCACCATTAGCGCATTCAGTGCCCTGCTGACTTTCCTCTCCAGAAGCGCTTCCACACTCCAAGGGAGGAAACAAAGCGACAACGTCCTCCCTTTTGAACCTTATGTTTTCGTATGGGTGCTGACGTGACGGATCCAGCGGAGCGAGAGCGATGCGCGTCCACTCGAACGGTTCAATTTCATCCATCTTGCTATGAGGCTCTGCGCCGAAGGAGCGCAACTGACCGGCCTGGAGCGCATCCAACGCCTCTGCCTCGCTGCCAACCTTGTCCACAGTCCGATAGAAGGTGTTGGCTGCTAGCTTGGTGTGAGTGTCCGCCTCTTCCGCGATCGCAACGTCGCGGAACCGCACCCATGCAACGAGTTGAAATGGGTTGAGCCAAGCCGGCAATTTTGCAGCGACGGTCTTGCTGTCGTTTGATGATGCGTCGGCCGTCATTTCCGCCTCCCAAGCGGTTCCCATGGTGAAGCGGGGAAGCACGTGGGATGCGCGCTTGTCGGCTGGCCTGCCTATCCCCTATGCTTCGAACCTAGCCGCAGACCGACCGTTCGCAAACTCGTTGGAGGACACCGCATGGACTTTTCAACCGAGCACATAATGCTGGGTGTCGTCATCCTGTTTATGATCATGACAGGTGTTCAGTTGAACCGCATCGAGAAGCAGAACGAGGGTCTGTATGATCTCTTGTTGAGTCTTGCGGCAGACCCCTTGCATCGAAAACGATAGGTGCAGATGTTTTGATACCGAGGCAGAATTACAGGACAGTCAGCCATGCTTGAATTGCTCTTGGCCGCCGTACTGGCAATCCTCGCCTACCAACATGTCAGACTGCGCCGAAAACACAGGGTGCTTCGCCATTTCTTCATCGAGCACAGCGACTGGTGCGCGAATAAAATCAGAGATGTATCTCAGTCTGCAATTGAGCAGATTACCCAAACGCATTGGGAGCGCGCCGAGACGCGAGGCGATCAGTGCAATCCTTCAGATTTTCTCGGAGAAGTCCGAAACGATATTCTGGATGCGACGAGAGTGACCACCAAGCAGATCGACCGTGTCCAAAGCCGCTTGATCCGAAACGGAATGCCCCCCCTTAATTATGCGGACTTGGACGCCACGGCTTTCAATCCAACGCTACAGAGGCTTATCCGGTGACCGCAGCTTCTTTCTTCCTTATCGGCGTAACTTTGGCACCAGCCGCGCCCTCGCTGGCGCAATAAGTCGCCCAATCGCCCATGAGCCGCCGCCGTTTGTCGAACAGGTCACCGCGCCGATAGGCTCGCTCCACCTTGTTCTCGATGGTGTGGGCTAGCGCCATTTCGGCAACCTCGTGGGCATAGCCGGTGCACTCGGCCGCCCAATCGCGAAAGCCCGAGCGGAAGCCGTGCACGGTGGCGTCAACTTTCATGCGGCGCATGAGCATTCCCATGGCCATGCCGGACAGCTTGCCGCCCTTCGCGCCGGGGAATAGAAAGTCGCTCCCAAGCGGTTGTAGGCTTTCGAGTATAGCAACCGCGCGTGAGGACAACGGCACGCGATGCTCTTTCGCGGCCTTCATACGGTCGGCTGGGATCGTCCAAATAGCCCTGTCCAGATCGACCTCCGCCCAATTTGCCCCGATCACCTCGCCAGTTCGGGCAGCCGTGAGGATCGTAAATTCAAGCGCCAACGCTGCCACGGCCTCTCGCTTGTGCAGCGCGCGAATGAATGCGGGAAGTTCCTCGTAAGGTAGTGCCTTGTGGTGCCCGCGCGACAGCCGGGTGCGGGCAGGAAGAATTTGTGAAAGGTGCCCGCGCCAGCGCGCCGGGTTCTCCCCTTGTCGGTAGCCGCGCGCCTTGGCGCTATCGAGCACAGTTTCGATCCGCCCCCGAATGCGGCTGGCTGTCTCGGCTTTCCCTTTCCAGATCGGCTCAAGAATTTTGAGAACGTGCGCTGTCTCGACCTCCGCAACCGGCAAATCTCCGATCACCGGATAGACGTATGTGTCGAGCGTGTTGCGCCACTGCTGGCGGTGCTTGGGATTGCGCCAACTTTCCTCATTGGCGGCGATATAGGCCGTTGCTACGTCCCTGAACGTGGTTCCTGCTATTTTGGCAGCCTGAGCCGCCGCAAGCGCGTCAGCGGCATCCTTGTCGCGTTCTTCCAGCGGATCGATGCCCGCCTTGACCTTTACGCGAAGCCTCGCAGCTTCGTCGCGCGCATTGGCAAGAGACAAGCCGCCCGGACCAGCCGCGCCAAGCCCCACATCGCGCGACTTGCCGTTGAGCATGAAGCGATAGACCCATGAGCGCGCCCCGCTCGGCTTCACCAGCAAGTGCAGCCCGGCTCCGTCCGCATGGCGGCCCGGCTTGGCATTCTTCACAGCGAGGGGGGTAAGCGCATTGTGCAGCTTTTTTGGCATTTCGACTCCCTGAAACGGGTTCGAACTTGCCAGCGCCCTGCCACAATGGCGGAAATAGCAAGCGTTCCCATAACCGTTCCCCGATATTAGCGCGGTTTTATGGGAACGCAATCGGACACGTTCGGACAGCGGCTAATCCAAAAACACGTAAAATCTCAGGTTTTCTATGGCCTTCAAGGATCGATCCGAACGAATCGGGTTGCTAGTATGGGGGACTCCGTCTCCGCCATTTTCCCTTTCTCACAGAAATCCCGCGGCGCGCGCGGGTCAATCCGGGCAGGCCAGCGCTGGCCGTGCCGTCAGCGTCCTGTAAAAGGAGCCGGGACACTGCTCGGGAGAACGCTCCCGATCTCCGCCATCCTCGCATTTTCGCCGACAATCCTGCCCGAGGGGAACTGATAATGAAGATGGTCGCCAAGCCATCGGACGCGGTAGCCAGCCAGCCGCAAGGGTTCCTGCGCCGGCTTGCGCTATTCGTGGCTACTGCAGCCCTGCCGCTCGGCGGGTGTGCCACCATCGAGCGCGAGCCTTTCAAAGCAACACAGGTCGAAGCCGCACAGCCGCGCGACATGCCGCGTGTGCGGTATTGGGCCGACGCGCCCGATCTCATTCAACAGATGGCACTGCCCGATCCCGCAGAGGGCGAGCCGCTGCGCCTGCTCGCGCTGTCGGGCGGCGGCGACAAGGGTGCCTATGGCGCAGGCTTCCTCAACGGCTGGACCCAGTCGGGCAAGCGTCCGCGCTTTTCGATCGTCACGGGGGTCAGCACCGGGGCTCTGATCGCACCGTTCGCCTTGCTCGGCTCCGACTACGACGGCCAGCTGACCGCCGCTTACACGCAGATCACCCCCGACGACGTGTTCGAGATGCGCTTCCCCCTCGCCATCCCGTTCTCGTCCAGCGCCGCGACCACCGGCCCGCTGGAACAGCTGATCGCGCGATTCGCCACCAACGCCGTGATCGATGCAGTAGCCAAAGAGCATCGCGCCGGCAGGCGGCTGTTCGTCGGCACGGTCAATCTCGACCGGCCCGGCAATGCGATCTGGGACATGGGCGCAATCGCGGCCAGCAATGCCCCGGACCGCTACGCCCTGTTCCGCCGCATCCTGCTCGCCAGCAGCTCGGTTCCGGTACTCTTCCCGCCCGTGCTGATCGAAACCCAGATCGAAGGCCGACAGATCAGCGAGTTGCATGTCGACGGCGGCGCGATCGCCACCCTGCTCGCCGCGCCATCGGGCCCGGAAGCGCAAAGCGCAGAGCCGAGACCGCGAACCGAGCTGTATCTGCTGGTGAACGGCAAGATGGCCGGCGATTTCGAGATGATCGATGGATCGGTGCCGGATATCGCCGCGCGAACGATCGACGTGATCCTGTTCGCCAGCCTGCAGGACCGGGTCAATTCGGCTTATACCTGGTCGCAGGACAACGCAGCGGCCTATCGCCTGACCTATATCGATCAGGATTATAAGATCGAAGACCACGATCTCTTCGCGCAGGATTTCATGAAGGATCTGTACGACTACGGCCTCGAGCGGGGGCGGAACGCCGCATGGCAGGAGCGCCCACCGGCCCCCAAGCCGGAGGCGGAAAGCCGGTCCGAAAATTCCGAAACCGGCACCGACACGCGCGGCAATCCGTTATAACGGCCCTGCCCCATGGGTGCAGTCGTTGATGCCTCGCCGATAAATCGTGTCGTGCCCGGGTGGGCGAGGATGTTCCTCGTCATTCTCGGCCTGGCATTCGCATGCCCGCTGGCAGGCACAGCACACGCGCTGCCCGGCGTGGTGCCCGCAGCGGAGGGTACGCAAGCCCCCACAGAACCGCCGGTCGATCCGCTGGGGCGTGAAACGCCTCGCGGTAGCGTTACCGGCCTGCTCGATGCGCTGGCGCGGAAGGACTATGCAGGGGCAGCCGCCTTCCTCGAAAACACAGAGCCGGAGGAGGAGCCTGGAGCGTGGCGGTTTCTCGATCGCTTTCCCGACCCAGACGATCCACTTGCGAGGCGACGGAGCGGATCGCCCCGCAGCGGATGCGCCCGACGGCTCAGCCTCGGCCTAGCATCCCGCGCCGCCACCGGCCTGTGATTTCAGAACCAGCGGCAGGCCTGCCGCCACCAGCACGACTTCGTCCACAACGCCGGCGATCCGCTGGTTGAGCCACCCCGCTTCGTCCCGGAAGCGGCGGGCAAGGGCATTGTCCGGCACAATGCCGAAGCCGACCTCGTTCGCGACCAGCGCGATCGGATGGCGGCAGGTGGCGATCGCTCGCTCGAGCGGGTCGACCGGCACCGGCAGATCGGCAAGGATGAGGTTGGACAGCCACAGCGTCAGGCAATCGACGAGGATTGCATCTGCCTTTGTGTCCGCCTCCGCGATCGCCGCCGGCAGGTCGAGCGGAGCCTCGATGGTGAACCATCGCTCGCCGCGATCCGCGCGGTGGCGGTCGATCCGCTGGTGCATTTCGTCGTCGCGCGCTTCCGCCGTCGCGATATAGGCAAGGCGCCCGTCGATCGCTTCGCTGCGTTGCTGCGCGTAGCGGCTCTTGCCCGAGCGCGCGCCTCCCAGGACCAGCAGGCTCGTCATATGGCATTCTCCCTTGCCAGCGCGATGAGACCGTCGATGTCGAGCGCGTCTTCCAGCGTGGCCGCGATATCTTCGAGCGCCGCGTCGACCCGGTCCGCGTGTGGCTGCGCGTGCGAGGGGGCGTCGATCTTCGCCAGCAGCGCGCGGCGCAAGGGGCCCGATTCCAGCAGGCCGTGGCAATAGGTGCCCATGACCGTGCCGTCGGCACTCTGCGCTCCGTCTGCATGGCCTTCGCCCAGCATGGCAAAGGGGCGCGTCGTATCGGGACCGGTGGTCTGGCCGATGTGGATCTCGTAGCCCTCGAACCCCGCGTCGAGCGCCCTGCCCCGCACCTGGCTCACCTGCTTCTCGCCCGTCAGCACGGTTTCCACATCGAGCAGACCCAGCCCGTCCGCTCGCCCCGCCGTGCCTTCGATGCCGAGCGGGTCGGCGATCGAGCGGCCCAGCATCTGGTAGCCGCCGCAAATCCCCAGCACCGCGCCTCCCCGGCGATGGTGGGCAGTGATGTCGATGTCCCAGCCCTGCTCGCGGATGAACGCAAGGTCTGCGATGGTCGTCTTGGAGCCGGGCAGCACGATCATGTCGACCACCGGGATCGGCGTGTCGGGCGGCACCATCACGAGCTCGACCGAGGGTTCGGATTTCAGCGCATCGAGATCGTCGAAATTGGCGATGCGCGGCAGGATCGGGCAGGCGATGCGTTTGGGGCCGGAGCTGGCAGCCGCTGCGCGTTCGAGGACGACCGCATCCTCGCTCGGCAGATGATGCGCCTTGGCCAGCCACGGCACCACGCCATAGCCGCGCCACCGCGTCAGTTGCTCGATAGCGGCATAGCCATCGGTGAACAGCGCGGGATCGCCACGGAATTTGTTGACGATGAAGCCGCGGATCATCGCCGCATCGGCGGGGTCGATCACGGCGCGCGTTCCGGCCAGCGCCGCGATCACTCCGCCGCGGTCGATATCGCCGACCAGCACGACCGGCACCCCGGCTGCACGTGCAAAGCCCATATTGGCAATGTCGCCCGCGCGCAGATTGACCTCCGCCGGGGAGCCTGCGCCTTCGACGACCACGATATCGCACCGCGCCGAGAGCCGGCGATAGCTCTCCATCACTTCGCCCAGCAGGGCGCCGCGTGCCTGCCTGAACGATCCCGAGCCCAGCGTGCCGCGCATCCTGCCATGGACCACGACCTGCGAGGTATGGTCCGCCTGCGGCTTGAGCAGCACGGGGTTCATGTCGACATGCAGCTCCGCCCGCGCTGCCACCGCCTGCAACGCCTGCGCGCGCCCGATCTCGCCGCCTTCGGGCGTGACGGCAGCGTTGTTCGACATATTCTGCGGCTTGAACGGCAGCACCGCGATCCCGCGATTGGCGAGCGCGCGGCACAGGCCCGCGACCAGCACCGACTTGCCCACGTCGGAGCCCGTCCCCTGCAGCATCAGGCCAGCCATGCAAATGCTCCCGCAATGATGAGGGTGATGAGCCAAGCGCGCGATACGATCCGGATCGCCCTGCGCAGATCGCCGGGTGTCGCCTCTCCGCCACTGCCGATGAAGGGCTTGTCATGCCCGACCCCGTCGTAACTGATCGGCCCGACAAGGCGGACGCCGAGCGCACCTGCCATCGCGGCTTCGGGCCAGCCTGCATTGGGCGAGGCATGGCGCGCGTGGTCGCGCCACATGATCCGCCAGCCGCCAAGCCCTGCGAGGCAGATCAGGATCGCGGCGAGGCGTGCGGGTACGAAATTCGCGACATCGTCGATCCGCGCGGCGGCCCAGCCGAAATCGCGCCACGGCTCCTCGACATGGCCGATCATGCTGTCGGCGGTGTTGATCGCCTTGAACATCCAGATGCCGGGCAGGCCCAGCACCGCGAACCAGAAGATGGGCGCGATCACCCCGTCGCAGAAGCTCTCCGCCAGGCTCTCGATCGCGGCGCGCGCCACGCCAGCCTCGTCCAGCGCTGCGGTATCGCGGCCCACGATCATCGCCACCGCCTGCCGCGCGGTGGGGAGATCGCCTGCGGCGAGCGCGCTCGACACCGCACGCACATGGTCGATCAGGCTCCGCTGGGCGATGGCGGGAAAGGCGAGGAGCGCGACGACTGGCCAGCCGTTGTCACCCAGCATCTGCCGGACGATGGCCTGCGCGGCCCAGGCGACCAGACCGGCAGCAGCCATGACCGCAAGCACGGTCGCGACCCCGCCGAGCCGCCGTTGCCATACGCTGCGATCCGCCCGGTTGAGGATGTCCGCGCCTGCCGAAATGATCCGCGCAAAGCCGCCGACCGGATGCCCCACACGCCGGTAGAGCCAGCCGGGCCAGCCGAACGCCGCATCCAGCGCCATCGCGGTTGCGAGCACCGGATCAGCCATCGTCCAGAGCCCTCGCAACCCGTTGCATCTGCGCGTCGTCGGCCGGGACGCCGAAGCGCAGCCAGTCCGGCCGATCCGCGAAGGGCCGGGTGAGGATGCGATGCCGGGCGAGGCGATCGAACAGCGCACCCGCGTTCTCCGCGCGGACCAGCCGGAACAGCGACGATTCCCCCTGCGGTCTCATGCTATATTGCGAGAGAATCCGGTCGAACTGCTCGGCGCGCTTGGCCAATGCGGTGCGCGTCACGTCGATCCATGCGCTATCGGCATAGGCGCGTTCGCCGATCGCGATGGCCGCTCCCGACAAGGGCCAGTCGCCTAAGAGGTTGCGCAGTGCGGAAATGACGTCCGGCGGCGCCATGGCGAAGCCCAGCCGCGCCCCCGCAAGCCCGAAGAACTTGCCGAAGGATCGCAGCACGATCAGCCGACGCGCGGGGGTGACTTCAGGCGCGATGCTGATCTGCGGCATGGTGTCGACGAAAGCCTCGTCCACGATCAGCCAGCCGCCAGCCGCCTCCTGCAGCGCCAGCCAGTCGCGCAGCCTCGCGAGCGAGGTGACGCGACCATCAGGGTTGTTGGGATTGGCGATGACCAGCGCATTCGCCGCGTCGTCATCCCGCGGAGCTTTCACCGCCTGCGCCTGTGCAAACATCGCCGCGTGCGTGCGATAGGACGGCTCGACATAGCGCCCCGGCAGGCCGAGGATCGCGGCAATCAGCCGCAGCCCGATCTCGCTGCCCGGAACCGCGCAGCACAGCGATGGATCAACGCCAAAGTACGTCGCGGCAATCCCCTCCAGCCGGGCCAGCGCGGAAGGATCGGGCAAAGCATGCCACTCGGGCGCCAGATCGCGCGGCACCGGCCAAGGGCACGGGTTGATCCCGGTCGAAAGGTCGAGCCACTCTTCCCTCGTCCCGCCGAACTGCGCGCAGGCCGCGTCGAGCCTGCCGCCGTGCCAGTCGAACGCGCCGCTCATGATGCAGCGAGCCAGGCGAGCAGCAGTAGGGTCTCGACGATCTCGATCCCCGCGCCGTGGCTATCACCGGATACGCCGCCCAGCCGCGAACGGACCCAGAGCGCCCACAGCCCTATCGCCGGAGCCGCCACCAGAAAGGCGGGCGCAAGCCAGCACAGCACCGCGGCGATAATGATCCAGCCCGTCAGATCGTACCAGCGCAGCGCCATGGCGAACTGCGTCCCCAGACCTTCGTGCAGCGGCGGCAGGATCTTGGCCCACAGCAGAGGGCCCATCCGGGCGATGCAGCAGATCGCGGGCAACACCCAGAGAGCGTCGCTTGTCGACAGCGCCGAAAGCAGCGCAAGCTTGGCGCATAGCTGCAAGCCGATGGCGACCACTCCGAAGCTGCCGATATGGGGATCGGCGAGAATCGTAGAGATCCGGCTGGCGTCCTTGTGTGCGCCCCCCGATGCATCGGCCACGTCGCCCAAACCATCAAGGTGAAGCGCGCCGGTGATCGCCGCCCAGGCGATAAGCCCCGCAGCACCCGCGACCAGCGGATCGACCAATCCGCCCGCCCACACCGCGCCCCACACCGCGAGCCCCACGATCACGCCTGTCAGCGGAAACCAGCGCATCGCGCCCGCCATGTCGCGCATGTCCGCGGCGACCGCAGGCAGCGGTACGCGGGTCATGAACTGGATGGCGAGGACGAGCGATTTCATGTCCGCAGGCCGACGATCTGTCCGCTTGCCGGTTCGCTCCCCTCGCCGCGCCAGACGCGGATCGAGAGCAACGCGCCATAGGGCAGGTCGAACGCCCAGACGGCGCGATGATCCAGCCCCGTGAGAACAGAAACCGCCGCGCGTATCGCACCGGCGTGCGAGACCACGATGGCGGGTCGATCGAGGTCGGCGATGGCATTGCCGACCCTGCCCAGCAGGTCGCTCCAGCGCTCGCCATCGGGCGGCGGGTACGCATCTGGATCGGACCAGAAATCCTTGAGCTGCCGGGGGTCGAGCGCCGCAGATGCCTTGCCGTCCCACTCGCCGAAATCAAGCTCCCTCCAGCGCGGATCGATACTCAGCGGGAGCGCGCGGGCATCGGCGATCGCGCGGGCGCCGTCGCTCGCGCGGCTGAGATCCGACGAGACCACTTCTGCCGCGCCGAGATCCTCCGCGTGCTCGACCAGCGTATGGTGCGCGCCCGGGGCCGCCGGCTCGTCATGATGGCCCAGCATCAGTCCGGCGCGCAGCGGGGGGCCATGGCGCATCAGGTGGAGGTCGAAGGGCTTCATGTCGCCCCTGCCACCGCAGCTTCGGCAAAAGTCGCCATCCGCTCGTGCGCGGCCAGCGCGGAGCGGACGATCTGCACCGCGACCGCCGCGCCCGAGCCTTCGCCCAGCCGCATGTCGAGCGCGAGCAGCCCATCGAGACCAAGCGCGTCGAGCAGGCGACCATGCGCATTCTCGGCGGAACGGTGCGCCGCAAGGCAGTGATCGACGATGGCCGGTGCCTCTGCCGCCAGCGGTGCGATGGCCGCGCAGCCGATGAATCCGTCGAGCATCACCGGAATGCGCCTGTGGCGCGCGGCGAGCACCGCCCCTGCCATCGCTGCAATCTCCCGCCCGCCGAGTCGGCGCAGCGTTTCGAAGGCATTGGTGCAGGCGGCGCCATGCAGGGCCAGCGCAGCCTCCACGAGCGCGCGTTTGCGGGCGAGGATCATATCGTTGACGCCGGTGCCCCGGCCAACCCATGCCTCGGCATCGCCGCCCAGCGTGGCGGCGCACAACGCTGCCGCAGGGGTGGTGTTGCCGATGCCCATCTCGCCGGGAACGAACAGCTGGCATCCTTCCGGCACCGCCGCTGCCCCCCGGTTGAGCGCGTCGAGGCATTCCCCCTCGCTCATCGCGGGTGCGCGCGAAATGTCGGCGGTCGGCGTATCGAGATCGAGCGGGATCACGGCGAGGTTCGCCCCGCAGGCATGGCTGAGCGCGTTGATCGCCGCCCCGCCATGCTCGAAGTTCGCGACCATCTGGGCGGTCACTTCGGTGGGAAAGGCGCTGACGCCTTGCGCCGCGCAGCCGTGATTGCCCGCGAAGACCACGACATCGATCCGCTCCGCCGTGGGTCGCGGCCTGCCCTGCCAGCCCGCCATGAAGACCGCGATCTCCTCCAGCCTGCCGAGCGACCCCGCCGGTTTGGTCAGCTCCGCCTGCCGCGCGCTCGCGGCGGCACGCGCCTGCGGATCGGGCCCGGGCAACGTGGCGAGCGCGTGCGCAAACGCGGCAGGATCGGCGAAGGAGATCATGTCGCGACCTTTCCTTCGGGCGGCACGCGCACGATGAAGTGACCCTTCACGCCCTCTGGCCAGTTCGCATAGGCGACCTTGCCATGCTCGCTTTCCGCGTGATGCGCGGTGTATTCGAGGATCGCCTCCGCGCTCTCGCTGTCGGGCGCAAAATCGCCCAGGACATAGCCGATCTTGCCCGGCCCGCGCACATGCACGGTGCAATGCCGCTGGCACGCGAACAGGCAGGGCATCTCCTCGATCGCGATGTCGGCATAGCGATCGCTCGCGCCCTGCGCCTCGCGCAGCGCCTGCGCAAGGCGCGCGCCGCCGCGCTGCCCGTCGTCGTCTTCGCGACGATCGGCGGACAGGCGGCAGGTGCTGCACACGACAACAGACGTGCCGCCGCTGGCAGGCGCCAGCGTCACAGCCGCGCCCTCAGGCCGACATGAACGCTGCGGCCCAGCGTGCCGTATCCCTTGGCGGTGGCGTAGTCGGTATCAAACAGGTTCTCGACCCGGCCATAGAGGACCAGCGGACCACTCACATGCCATTCGCCGCGCAGATCGGTCAGCAGGTAGTCGTACAGCATGTCGCCGCCTGCCCGGTCCGTGCTTTCGCCCGAATAGCGCAGCGCGATGCTCAGCGAATGGCCTGCAGCTGCTTGGTAGCCGATCGCGGCATTGGCGAGGTGTTGCGGCACGCGCGGCAATTGCTGGCCGAAGGTGGACCCTTGCGTGCGATCCTCCGCCTCGACCCAGCTGAAATTACCCCGCGCGAAGATCGGTCCAAAGCGCGCATCGCCCGCGACTTCGACGCCGCGTGCGTGGGCTTGGTCGACATTGGCGTAATAGCCGAAGCGCTCCACATCGCTGCCGGGAATGAAGCATTCCGGCGGCAGCGGGGCCGAGGTCGGGCAGTATGCGAAATCGATCAGATTGTCGGTATCGCGCTCGAAATAGACCGCCGAGAACGTCAACCGCTCATCCAGCAGATCCTGCTCGATCCCCGCTTCCCAGCCCTTGGCATGCTCGGGTTCGAGGTCCACAAAACCATACTGGCTGAACAGTTGGTAGAGCGAGGGCGCCTTAAAGCCTTCCGAATAGTTCGCCCGCAGCCGCGTGCCGCCATGCCAAGGCTCGAAGCTTGCGCCGGCGCTGAACACCGTGTTGTCGCCAAAGCGCGTGTGATCGTCGTAGCGCACCCCGCCATCGATCGTCAGCCCGGCCACCGGCGTGACGCGAGCCAGCGCATACAGGCTGTTCGTGTCCGCCTGCGCGCGGGTCACCTCGATCGGCGCGTTATTGTCACGTGGAGAGGCGGTGCGCATGCGCTGTTCCTCGCGCTCCGCTCCGAAGGAGACCTGCACCATATCGGACAGCGTCAGGTCGCCCTGGTATTCGTAGCGCCGCGTGCGCCCCTGCGCATCGAAGGTCTTGGTGCGGACCGATCTTGCGGGATCGAAATTGTCGCGGTCGGTCCGGGTCTCGATGAACGCGAGGCGGTTGACGAGCCGACCATCCAGCACGGTCGCGTTGATCCCGGCATAGGTCGCCCAAGTCTGGGTAACCCCAAAAGCGCGGGTGTCGCCCGAGGAGCCGTCGAAATCATTGCTGCCATGCGAATAATAGCCGCGCAGGTCTGCCGAAAGCGCTGGCGCGATCTTCGCGGTCAGCGTGCCGCTGGCCGACTGGCGTTCGAAACCGTCACGCTCGGTCCCGCTGGCGCGCGCCGAGATTCCGTCGGTGGTGAAGGTGCTGCCCGCGATCCGCCAGTCGAGCAGTTTGCCGCTGCCGCCGACGCCCGCGCGCGCATTCAGCGTGTTTCGTGATCCGCCCTCGATCGAGACGCGGCCCTCCAGCGGTGCGGTGGGCCGGTTGGTCAGCACGTTGACCACGCCGCCGATGGCATTGCTGCCCCACAGGATCGACTGCGGCCCGCGCAGTATCTCGATCCGCTCGATATCGTCGGCGAACAGGTTGCCGAAATCCGCGCCGCCATCGGTGGTGGAGGCGTCGGCCAGCCTCATCCCGTCGACGACGAGGACGGTCTGCCCCGGATCGGACCCGCGCACTCGCAGCGAGGTGGCGGTGCCGTAGCCACCATTGCGGCTCAGGCTGATACCGGGCGTACGCAGTAGCACGTCGGAAACCGCGATCGGCTGCTCCTGCTCGATCCGCTCGAGGTCGAGCACGGTCACGGAAGATGAAACGCGGTCGGTCTCGACCGGCGTCCTGAGCGCGGAGACGACGATGGTATCGTCGGCATCCTCCGCATGGGCGGCGGTGGACAACGACAGAACGGCGGCGAGCGCCAGGATGGAAACACGATAGTTTTCGGGCATGAACATTCCCCAGAAGTGACACGACGCTCCGCGCAGATCGTGTAGGGGGGAATGACGGGAACAGGCACCGCGAGGCGCACGCACCAGCCATCCCGTCCGGCACGCGCCGCACGAGGCAATGGCTGTCGTTTCTCGAGGAATACCCCGTTCGGCCGGCACACCCTGTCCGGACGAAGAACGACGGCGTCAGGCAGGTCTCCTGGCTCGCGGGTCGATGCCGGTCGGGCCGCCTTCTCGGGACGCTTGCGCGCCCCAATGGCATGATGGCCGATGGCTCTCCGCTCACAGTTGCAGGGGCAGCCACGGTCTTGAACCGCGTTCCCTTTCAATCCCCTCTCGGGGAACCTGAAGCTTGGCCGCCGGATATGCGGGGGCGGCGCGCGTGGCAAGCCCGTTGTGCGAGCGCGAAGTCTTGCTTGCGCTGTCGATCCTCCATATCAGGGGCGGCGTAACGGGTGCCCGCAAGGGCTTAATCGGGAAGTCCGGCAGGCTGGCATCGCCAGCCCAATCCGGCACTGCTCCCGCAACTGTAACCGGTGAGCGGACCGCCATCGCGCCATTGCAAGGGCATCGCGCCCTTTCGAGAAGGCGGCGGTATCGCGTCGAACCGGCAAGTCAGGAAACCGGCCCGTTGCCGTCGTTCTTCGCCCGGGCGGGATGTACCGGTCGAAAGAGGGTCCGATCCCTTGGTGGACGACACCTGTGTGTGCGTTGAAGAGGGAGGGCCGTCATCCGGCACTCGCGATCCTGTTTGTGCGCCATGGCCCCCGGTCATGGCCTTCTGTCCCGTGGCCCCTGCCTTTCCGGCTGGCCGCTCCGGGCAACGCATCGTTGCAACTTCAAGGGAGTCCAATGATGTCAGAACTATCCACCACTGCCCCGTCCGATCACGCGATCCGGCGGTTCGACGTTCTCGTCTTCGCCGCGCTTGCCGTGGTCATGCTGGCGACCCGTCCGCATTCGCTCAGCGAATTCGTGCACCTGCCCGAAACCAGCCTCGCCAGCTTCCTCGTCGCCGGGTTCTACATTCGCCCGCGCCTCGCCTTCCCCGCGCTGTTCGCGCTGGCCTTCGCGATCGACCTTGCGGTGATCGGTGTCGAGCGTGGGGAAAGCTTCTGCTTCACCCCTGCCTACTGGATGCTGCTGCCCGCCTATGGCGTGATGTGGCTGGCGGGCCGCTTCGCCGCCGCCCGGCTCGAGGTGAAGCTGGCGCACCTGCCTGCGCTGATCGCCATCGTCGCGGGTGCCGCGTTCGTTTCCAACGCCTTTTCCAGCGGCGGGTTCTATGCGCTGAGCGGGCATTTCCCCGATGCGAGCCTGGCCGGCTGGCTGCCCCGTCTCGAACGCTATTTCCCCGGCACGCTGATCGCCACGCTGAGCTGGACCGGCATTGCGGTGGTCGCACATGTCGCGGCGCGCAGCCTGACGGGTCAGCGCGTGCCGGACAGCGCCCGGTGAGTGAGACCGACAAGGAAGAAATCGACCGCCGCCACCGTGCCCGCACTGCGAAGCACAAGGCGGTGGTCGACAAGCGCATCGCCGCTGCACAGGAGGACAAGGGCCTGCTGCTGGTCCTGACCGGCAATGGCAAGGGCAAGTCCTCTTCCGCCTTCGGGATGGTCGCGCGTACGCTGGGCTATGGCCACAAGGCTGCAGTGTTCCAGTTCATCAAGGGCAAGGAGGAAGTGGGCGAGCGCGCCTTTTTCGCTCGCGACCCCAACATGCGCTGGGAACGCTGCGGCGAGGGGTTCACCTGGGAAACGCAGAACCGCAACCGCGATATCGCCGCCGCCCGCGCAGGATGGGAAAAGGCGAAGGAGGCGCTCGCCGATCCCTCGATCCACCTCGTGGTGCTGGACGAGCTGACCTATCTGGTCACCTATCGCTATCTCTCGCTGGAAGAGATCATGCCCGCGATCGAGGCCCGCCCACCGATGCAGCATGTGGTGATCACGGGCCGCGCGGCGCATGATGACTTTATCGATGCCGCCGACACGGTGAGCTCGATCCGCGATGTGAAGCACGCCTTTCGCGCCGGGGTTCGCGCGCAGAAAGGCATCGATCTTTGACCCCCAGCGCGCGCTGCCCCGCACTGCTGGTCGCCGCGCCCGCATCGGGACAGGGCAAGACCACCGTCACAGCCGCCCTCGCGCGCCGCCACCGCGATCGCGGGCTGCGGGTGCGCGTGTTCAAGTGCGGGCCCGACTTCCTCGACCCGATGATCCTCGAACGGGCGAGCGGCCATCGCGTCCACCCGCTCGACCTGTTCATGGTGGGCGAGGATGATTGCCGCCGCCTGCTCTACGAGGCCGCATGCGAGGCGGACACTATCCTCGTCGAAGGCGTCATGGGCCTGTTCGACGGCGATCCATCCGCTGCCGATATCGCAGCGCGCTTCGGCCTGCCGGTGCTGGCGGTGATCGACGGTTCGGCGATGGCGCAAAGTTTCGGCGCCATCGTGCACGGTCTCGCCACCTACCGCAGCGACATCGATATCTACGGCGCGATCGCCAATCGCGTGGGAAGCGCGCGCCATGCCGCCATGCTGGAAGACAGCGTGCGCGCGCCGGTGCGATGGCTGGGTGCGGTCGAGCGCAGCGCCGACTTCGCCCTGCCCGAACGCCATCTCGGCCTGCTGATGGCGGATGAGATTGCCGGGCTGGACGAACGGATCGCGGCGTGCGCGCGGGGGCTTCCTTCCGAGGTGGACGAGTTGCCGCCGCCGATCACATTCACCTCCGGCTCGGATCATGCCGCGCTTCCGGCGGAGCTTAAAGGACGACGCATCGCGATCGCCCGGGATGCCTGTTTCGCCTTCATCTATCCCGACAATCTGGCGGTGCTTCGCGAACTGGGTGCGGACGTCCACTTCTTCTCCCCGCTTGCCGGAGACGCCCTGCCCGATTGCGATGCGCTCTGGCTGCCCGGCGGCTATCCCGAACTGCATGCCGAAGCGTTGGCGAACAACCGCGCGTTCTTCGATGCGCTGCGTAGCCATCACGAACAGGGCAAGCCGATCCTCTCCGAATGCGGCGGCATGATGGTGTGCGCGCAGGAGTTGGAGACGATCGACGGGCAGACCCACGTTATGGCGGGCCTCTTGCCCGGTCGCACCATCATGCAGTCGCGCCTCGGCGGGCTCGGCCTGCAGTCATGCCCGTGGCCCGGCGGCACGCTGCGCGGGCACGGGTTCCACTATTCGCGGATCGAGACCGATCTTCCGCCCTTCGCCCAGACCCGCAATCCCAACGGCGGGCGCAGCGAAGTGCTGTTCGTGCGCGGATCTCTGCGGGCGAGCTATGTCCATTCCTATTTCAGATCGAACAGTGCCGCAGCGGCATCGCTCTTCCGGAACAGTTAGGTCCACTTCAGCCTTCGGCGACCCTCACTATACCGGCACGGGCTCCCGCGATGTCTTGTCAGGCACACCAGCCCGCCGGGCCAGCAGCAACGGCACAGCGATCGCGATCAGACAGACAACCCAGAAAATCGCCACGAAGGGCGCGCCGTTGCCCAGTGCAAAACGCGCCAGAAGCGTGGCCACCAGGCCGAGCGGAACACCCGTCACGAGGCCCCACCAGGCGGCCCGAAGGTAGGTGGAGCGCTGGCCCCGCCGCTCCCGCTTGTCAAACCAGATGAAGGTGCCGGTCGCCACCACGACGGTGAGTGCCAGTCCGAAGAGGATATAGGCGATCTTCACCGGCAGCCCGCCGAAATTGCCGAAGTGCAGGTTGTACATCGAAGCGGCTACCTGCTGTCCCACCGTGCCGTCGGCCAAGCCCACCGTGCCGTGAAATTCGCCGCCTGCGGAAAATGCGTAGTACTCGCCGAAAATCAGCCGGCGTGGATGCTCCGCGATCACCTGCACGTGCTGGCCCGCAGTCCCCGGATCATGCAGGATGACGTAATAGGGCTCCACTTCGGGATATTCGCGCTCCATGAAGGCAAGCGCGGGTGCGACGTCGGGCAGCGGCGTCGGGGCCGCATCGCCTTCCGGCTCGC
Source organism: Erythrobacter sp. YJ-T3-07 (assembly GCF_015999305.1). Lineage (NCBI taxonomy): Bacteria > Pseudomonadati > Pseudomonadota > Alphaproteobacteria > Sphingomonadales > Erythrobacteraceae > Erythrobacter > Erythrobacter sp. YJ-T3-07. The sequence continues at coordinate 2,499,550 of NZ_JAEAGP010000001.1, forward strand.
CGCCGAACACCGGGGCAAGCGCAGCTTCGCTGTCGCCGCCATAGGCCGCAGCCGCCACCGCACCACCCGACACGTAGAAGAGCCCGATCATCGCCCCGGTGAGCGCGATAGCCAGCGCGAAGGGCAACGTCCAGACGGCCAGCCGGTTGTGCCAGTCGAGCGTCGCCACATCGTCCCCCCGTCTCGCGCGCAGGCGGAAGGCATCGCGGAAAATGCGCGGATGTGCGACAATGCCGGAGACCGAGAGCGCCACGATCATCGCGCCGAACAGGCCGACCAGCGTCATGCCGTAGAGTGCTGGCAGGTTGAGCCGGTAATGCAGCGCCAGCAGGAATTCCGCCCACGCATTCTCTTCCGGCACCACGATTTCACCCTCGCGATCAATATGCACAGCCTGCGTATCGGTGGTGATCGTCGTGCGCGGCAGGTCTTCGGTCGGCAGGTGGACATAGAGGTGCGTCGTCGCCGGCTTGCCTTTCTCGCTCGCCAGCACGTTCTCGATCCCGCGCTGGACGCTGGCGGGGGCGATCACGCTCATCTCGGGCGCGTCGAGCTGTTCGAGACGCTGCCACTCCTCGTACAGCACGATCGCGGTGCCGGTGGCGCAGATCAGGTAGAGCAGTGCGCAGCACACCAGACCCAGCGCGGAGTGGGCCGAGATAGCCTTGCGGACGGTGTCCTTGGAGAATGCGAAGGTCATGCCGGGCCTCCTTGCAGCATCAGAAACGGTGCCGAAAGCGCTGCGATGCCCAGCACCCAAGCCAGTTGGGCGCGGCGGCGCGCCATCATGAGCAGCGCGAAGGCAAGGATCGGCCACGCGAGCGGGACCACGGCGAGCACGGCGACATTGCCGTCCGCCTCAGCCCCACCCGATGCCACGATCAGCGCGCGCACCGCGAGGGCCAGCAACAGGCTGGCGGCAAGAGCCAGCGGGCCGGTGATGAAAAAGGTCAGCCAGCCTGACCGGCGAGTCCCAGCCGCTTCGTCGCTTCCCCGATGCACCGTGCGGACTGCTTTCGCCCTGCCCTTCCGCACCTTCTCGGTGGCCGCCAATGCGAGCGCGGCGAAGGCCGCGCCGGTCGCGACGAGGATGGCGACCGTGATGCCCCACTCGCCTGCCGCACGATCCGCGACGACCAGCGCCGCAATCAGCGCCGCCCAACTTGCAAGGTTGAGGGGGAGCGAGCGCTTCGCCCGCCCCCACGACACCCGCAACACAGCCACACCCGCAATTGCGAGCGCGCTGGCAAGCCACATCGACGCATCGCCCGCCATCAGAACGCGACGGTCAGCGAGCCGTTGATGCTGCGCTTTTCACCCGGGTAGCAATCGCCGCGCACCAGGCAGACCGAGTAGTATTCCTCGTTCGTCACGTTGCGCGCGGTGATCCGCAGGCTGAACCGGTCGAAGTCGTAGCCGAGCGACAGATCGCCCACCGTGTGACCATCCACGCGGTAGGTCAGCAGGGTATTGGTGATCGCCGAGATGCCGTTGCTCTCGTTCCCGCCGACGTACCGGACGCCACCGCCGAAGCTCAGCCCCTCCAGCGCGCCGCCGAAGTTGTAGAGCGCGAAGAGCGAGGCCTGCCAGTCGGAGATCGAGGTCAGCGGCAGGCCGTTGGGATCTTCCGCATCCAGATAGGTGACGTTGCCATCGATCCGCAGGCCGCCGATCAGCGCGTTGGCCTCCAGCTCCGCACCGCGCACCTTCGAGATGCCTTCCTGCTGGCTGTCGGCGCCCGCCAGCGCGGCGGGATTGGGCAGGTTGGAAACCTCGATATCGAAGACCGAGGCGGTGACCAGAGCGTTGATGCCGGTCGGCTGCCACTTGATCCCGGCCTCGTACTGGCGGCCTTCCTGGGGTTTAAGCTGCTGGCTGGTGATCCTGTCCACCCCGACGACCGGCTCGAAGCTCTCCGCGTAGCTGACATAGGGAGAGATACCCGCAGGACCGCGCCACAGCAGGCCGAAGCTCAGGCTGGTGGCGTCGTCCTTCTGCGTCGTTCCGTTCTCGACCCGGTTCGTCACATCGTCGAACCGGACGCCCGCGTTGGCGACCAGCGCGCCCCAGCTCATCTGGTCGGAAATGTAATAGCCGGTCGATTCGACGTAGTTGCGTGGGCCGTTGACCTGCAAGGCGCGGATTTGCTCGACCGTCGGGGCGTTCGTGTACTGCGGATTGAAGACGTTGAGCGTGCCCGCGTTGAACACATAGGCGGTATCGGAATCGGTGAAGACGTTCTGCGTCTGCACGCCCACCAGCAGTTCGTGCCGGATCGGCCCGGTGTTGAACTCGCCGCGCACGCGCGCGTCGAGCGCCAGCTGTTCGCTCCGATTGTCCGCCAAGTAGAAGGTCCACGCCCCGTCGCCATTGGCGTCGATGCGCGGCACGCCGTTGCCCTGGAACGCGATCCACGCTTGGCGATAATCGGCCTTTGAATCGACGTAACGCCCGACCGCTTCGAAGGAGAACGCATCGCTCAGCTGCTGTTCGAGGATCAGGGTCAGCGCGAAGCTTTCGGTGTCGTAGGCGTTGAAGCCGGGCGCGCCCATGTATTCGTAAGGATCGATTTCCTCGCCGCTGGCCGACGGCAGCAGGGTGCCGGTGACGGGGAGGAACTGGTGCGCGGTGTCCGAATCCTGATCCGAATAATTGGCCAGGATCGTGATCTCGGTGCCCGTGGCCGGGCGCAAGGTCAGCGCCGGAGCGATGACGAACTTGTTGTCGTCGACCTCGTCGATCTGGGTGCCGGAATCGCGCAGCAGGCCGACAAAGCGGAACTGGGCCTCGTCTTCGGCACCGGGGATGGCAATGTTGATGTCGGTCGCGATCTGCTTGCGATCGAAGCTGCCGTAGTCGAGCCGCACCTCACCCTCGGTCACGCCCTTGGGGCGCTTGGTGACCACGTTGATGATGCCGCCGGGCGAGCCCGCCCCGTAGAGCACCGATGCCGGCCCCTTGAGCACTTCCACCTGCTCCAGCGTGTAGATGTCCTGCCGGGTCGTGTTGTAATATCCGAACAGGTACTGGAGGTTGTCGCGATATTCGGGCGCGGCGAGCCCGCGGACCTTGGCGAAATCGCCGCGGGTCGAGAAGCCGAAGGGCTCTGCGGTGACGCCAGCGGAGTAGGTCAGCGCGTCGTCGAGCGACTGCGCGCCTTTCTCATCGAAATCCTGCGAGGTCTCGATCGAGATCGAGCGCGCCGTCTCCACGATCGGGGTGTCGGACTTGGTCGCGCCGAAATCGGTCAGCGCGCCGGTGACCACGATCGTGCGATTATCGGATGCGCCCTCGGGATCGCCGGTTTCGGCAGAGGCGTCCTGAGCCAGAGCGGGCGACGCGGCAATCAGCGCGAGCGATGCGGTCGTGGCGGCGAAAATCGGTTTCACTTTTAGCTCCCTGAACACAATGTGAGCGCCTGCTAATGAAAGCCATTCGCAATTGCAATGGGAGTGCGGGCGCGACCAGCAATTATGCGTTCAACCCTCTGGAAGCGTTGGATTTCATTCTCCTTACTTTCTGTTTGATCCCTCCGGTTGCGCTGTCTGGACTTCAAAAAACACGAAGAACCCGGACGCCCACAGGACGTCCGGGTTCAGGATTCGATCGGCCCATCAGGGGACAAAGGGTTTTGGACCGGTTGCCGAACCCATCCCGTAAGTTCTGCGGCAGCGCTACATCGCGAAGCTGACCGAGGCGCGCAGGGCGTAGCCGATCTGTTCGTTGTGCTCCTCCGCCGAAAGTTCGCCCGAGATCGTGTAGAACTCGGTGCCGCCGACCCCGCGCAGCCGGGCATACCAGCCGCTCGCCCGCTGGTCGGGCGTCAGGGTAAAGCTCTCGCCATCGCCGAAGCGCGCAGTCGTCGCTCCGAGTTCTCCGGAGAGGATCTCGCGCCAGCCGCCTTCCGCCTCGATCCGCAGCCAGTTCGTGTCACGCTTGCGCATGCCGAGCAGATCGACGCCAACAGCACTGCCGACATTGATTGCAAGTTCATCGCTGGTGCGATCCTCGATGGTCAGATTCAGGCCTTCGCCACCGGTCTCGACATAGCCGTCCTCGCTCAGCCGGATGTAGTCGAGCGTCACCGAGGGCCGGAAGAAGAAGAACTGCGATCCGGCTTCGAGCGAGACCCCGCCGATGAAGCTCGTCGCGTTGCCCGACCACTGACCGTCCATCGTCCGCGTGACGGTCTTATTGCCGTCCTGGCCATTGAAGTAGCGCGCACCATCGAAGTTCGCGAAGCTGTAGGAACCGCGCGCGAAGCCGGACAACGCGCCCCATTTCCCGCGCCAGTAGAGCGCACCTTCATAGGTATTGGAGATGAGGCTGTTGTCGGCCAGCGTATCGTGCCGGTTCCACAGCCAGGTGGCCGTGGCGCCGACAGTGCCGAGCCCCGTCTTCAATTCGGCACCGCCAGAAAAGCCCAGACCGTCGAGATCGTACTGCGCGGTGTCCCCTTCGTCCTTCGACGAATCCCACGCCGCCGCATCGAATACGATGCTAAGCTTTTCCTTGCGTTCGAACGGCCCCTGCGGCTCCGCGAGCCTGCGCGCGAAGGCCCGGATCCCGAGGCTCAGGCCGTCGAACGCCCCGCCCGCATGATCGGGCAGCGTCTGCGCGACCGCAGCGCGAAACGCATCCTTCTCGGTGATGCCAAGAAACACATTCGCCACGTCGTCATCATCGGCGAGAGCGACGTAAAGCGCGTCGTAGGTGGTCGCCTGCGCGCGGTTGAGGCCCAGTTCATCAGTCGCCTTGCGGTCGATATCGACCTTCACGAGCCCCGCCGCCTGATCCACGGCCAGCTGCGCCTTGTACATGAAGGGGACCAGCGCGACGTCCGGCTTCAGGGTTCCTGCACCCGTCAGCGTGCCCGCGTCGATGACGGTGTAGATGCCTTCCGCCTCGGCAATATCGGTCAGCCGCAGCTTGAGCTTTGCGCCGTCCGCAAAGCTGGCATTGCCGGTGACGGTGATCCCGCTGCCCGCAGCCGGATCCTTGCTAAGCGTAGTGACGACCACGCCGTTGGCACCGACCGCAAGTGTCGCGACAGTGGTCGGCGCCCCCAGATCGAGCGCGCCGCCGTTGACCACCACCGCGAGGTTTTCACTGCCGGCCAGACGCCCCTTGAACAGGGCCTTGTCGCCCAGCGTAAGCTTACCCGCTCCCCCAGCGAAATCGGCCGTTCCCGAGAAGCCCGAGGTGCCCGAAAGGGCCAATTCGTCGGCCTGGCCGCCAAAGCTTGCCTTGCCGGCAAAGGTCGCATCGCCTGACATGACAAAACGATCCAGCCCAGTGCCGAAGGAGACATTGCCTGCGACAGTCCCATCGAGCAGTTCCAGCCGATCTTCCCCGCTGCCGAACAGGATATCGCCCTTGATACCCGGCGCGTTGACGCCCGAGCCGACCACCGTCTGGCGAACGGTCGCACCGGCGGCCACGCTGGTCAGGTCGATCGCGATATTGCGACCGGTGTCGGCCTTCGCGCCGGTGGCGCTGATCTGGCCGCTGTTCTCGACCAGACGCAGCGTACCGCTGCGATCGATGATCGCCACTGCGGTACTGGTATCCTTGAGGGCAGTCGCCTTGATCGTGCCGGCGTTGCGGACATAGGGCAGGCTCGCCTCGGCATCGATCGCAAGCGCGGTCGCACGCGTTGCGTCACGGCTTCCGCCGGAAGCGGAGATGGTGCCGGAGTTGCGCAATTCGGGGGTAGAAGCACCCGCCCCAAGGCGCAGCGCGGTCGCGTTGCTGTCTTTCGAGGTCGCGCCGATCGAACCGTTTACGGCAATGCCACCGGCCACCGCGACATCGCCGCCGCGCCCGCCAACGACCATCCCGTTGCCGTCGATCCCGCCATACACGCCCTGGCCCGAGATCGATCCATCGACGATGATTCCGAAGCCGGTCCCGGTCGCCGGCAGCGCACCGATGGCAATATCCCTGTCGGCGGCTCCGATCACCACTGCGGGCGCTGCACCGTAGGAGATGACCTTGGCAGAGCCTTCCTTCGCATCCTCAATTCCGTCCTTGTCCTCGTCGGGATCGTCCTTGTTGGAATCGGCGGGCGGCACGGCGAAGCGGATGCCCTTGGCCACATCGCCTTCGATGAGGATCGCACTGCCTCCCTGAAGCACGTCGTCGCCATCGACCTTGCTCAGATCGGCAGGCGCAGTGACAGCACGATAGCCGGTGGACGCGATCGTCCCCTGCACCACCAGAGTGCCGTCGAGATCGCCTGCGAAACGTGCGCCAACGGCATCCTCGCCCGTCGCCGTTACCGTCCCGGCGAGGCGTACGTCGCCGGTTACGTCATGCAGGTCGATGCCCACGGTTCGGTCGCCCAGGACCGCCGTCTCGCCATCATGGACAAGCTTGCCGTCCAGCGTGCCCGCGACCCATATCCCGGCAGAGTCATTGCCTTCGACGGCGATCTTGCCGGAGTTGACGATGTTCCCGGTCAGATTGCCGCGGATCCGGATACCTGCGCGGTCGGTGCCGACCGCAAAGGGTCCGTCGAGATCCTTGTCGTTGTCGACATCGGTGGGCGTGTAGGTTTCATCGACCGTGATGGTGCCGGTGTTGACGATGTCGGACTGCCGGTCGCCGGCGGTCTCGATCCCGCTCCCACCATCCACATTGGTGACGACGATCTTGCCTTCGTTGGTCGCGTCGTGATCGCTGTCGACGACGATCCCCGAGCCGCTGGTCAGCTCGATCGAACCGTTCTTCGTCACCTTTACGTTGTCGCCAGCCCCATCCTTGAGCTGCGACGTGCGAACCGTCTGGGTACGCTTCGCGTCGACCGTGGTCTGGGCCGCCGCAGGCGCCGCAAGGGCCGCAAGTGCGGTTCCGGCCAGAAGATAACGATACATGCATTCCTCCGTCTTGAGTCAGACGGGAGGACGGAGCCGACGGTAAGTTGCCTTGGTCCTGTCGATAAAAATCTCGCGAGCCCGGCCCAGCCGCTAGAACGCGAAGTCGACGCCGATCCGGATGGTGCGCGGGCGCAGCGGGGTTTCCTGCGCGCGGACCACCGCAAACGGCGTGCCCAGCGCGAACCGGTTGCCCTTCGCGTCGGCCAGATTGGTGATCGAAAGCGTACCGCCGATCCGATCATTGCCGATCCGCAGCGTCATCCCGCTGTCGAGATAGTCCCCCTGCAGATCGCCGAGTTCGGGGCCGATGCCCAGCCGCGACTTGCCGATATAGCTCGCCCACGCGCGCGCATCGAGATCGAGGCTTGCGCCGATCGGACGGGAATATTCCAGCCCCAGCCGCCCCGAAAATTCCGCGATATTGGGCACATGCGAGGTACGGCCCATAAGAAGGATGAGGTTGAAGGGAGGCTCGTCGATCGAGCTGCGATTGATGCTGGCACCGCCCGTCAGCCGCAGTTCGGGCGTGAGATACACGCCTGCGCTGGCGCTGATCGTCCACACGCGACCATCGCCGATATTCGCCGTGCTGGGCAGCCCGGCCACATCGATGAAATCGGCCTGGATGTCGTTCCATCTGGTGTAGGACAGGTTGAGCGCCAGATCGAAGGGATCGCGCCCGGGAACTCCGTGGCGAACGCCGACCTCGAAGGTCTGCGCGTCGTCGCGATCGAACCGGCGGACGAATTCGCCCTCGATCGCGAGGCCGCCCGGCCGGAAGCCCTCCTGATAGCGAAGATAGAGGCTGGTATCCGGCGCCAGTCTGGCCATCAGCGATGCCGAGGGAAGAAAGGCCGACTGGTCCCGCTTTGCCGTCACCGCCGCACGCTCGATCACCAGCGCGGGAGCTACATCCTCCGCACTGCCGCCCAGTCGCACCAGCGAATAGCGCGCCCCCAGAGTGGCGATCAGATTGTCATGCAGGCGATAGGACCCCTCCGCATAGACCGTGCCTTCGGTGACGGTATTGAGCACGCCGGTGGTGGCCGCGCGCAGGGTCATCTGCTGCAGGCTGCGGGTGAGCTGGGTGCGGTTGTCGACCAGGCTCAGCCCCGCGACCCACCCGAACCGGTCATCGATCGGCTGCCACAGACGCGTTTCGTGCGCGATCATCCGCGTTTCGTTGCGCTGGACGAATAACCGCTCCTGCTCCTGCTCGGTCGACGCATCGTAGCGTTCTTCCAGGGTCTGATCGGCAATTGCGGTGGACGACCGCAGACGCACCGCGCCGATGCGACCATCGATCACTATCTGGCCGTGCAGGTATTCCGCATCCGATCCTTCACGGACCCGCGCCGCGCTGTCGTAGCCGGGCTGGTTGCGGGTGACGTACTGGCTGTCCTGCGCGTGGGTGGTCTGGCCCAAGCCGATGAGGTCGATCGTCCAGTCCGGTGCCAGCTGCGCGCGCAGGATGGCCCGCCCCGAAAGGATCGAGGTCCGGTTGACGTCGGTCCGGTCGAGGAACGGCTTGTCGATATAGCCCCCTTCCGTCACCCCATCGAGGGTCACACGAAGCGCAGCCTTGTCGCTCGCAAGCGGGAGGTTGGCGATCAGCCCGAGATCGGCGCTGCCGTCGCCATGTTCGGTCAGCGCCCCGCCCAGCGTTCCGCTCGCAAAGGAGCGCCCGAGTTCGGGGCTGTTGGGCACCAGCCGGATGATCCCGCCGAGCGAGCCCGCGCCGTAGAGGGTGCCCTGCGGTCCTTCCAGCACCTCCACCCGTTCAAGGTCGGAAAGCCTGAGATCAGGATCGGGCGCGTTGTAGCTCAGCCGGATATCGCCGAGATACTGCCCGACTGTCGCCTGCGTGGGACCGGTAAAGCTGGAGTCCGCGATGCCCCGGATGAACAGCTTGTTGCGTCCGCTGCCAAGATAGGTGGAGGAAACGGTGGCGACGCGCTGGGTAATCTTCTCGGTCCCGCCAACGCCGCCGAGCGCCAGTTCCTCGCCATCGAGCATCGAGACCTGTGCGGGCATTTCCTTCAGCGGCAGGTCGCGCTTGCTGGCGGTCACCACGATCTCTGTGGGAAGCGCGACAGGCGGCGGCGCGGGACTCGGCCGCGGCCGGCGCTCGACCTTCGCACCGCGTGTCTCGCTGCGCTGGCGGGCGGTTCGTGCGGGAAGCGGATCGAGCCGCCAGGCCATTGCGCTGATACGGACCGCGCGGGCATTCGCCTGCCGCGCCAGCCGCTGCACCGCCGCCTCTGCGGACATGGTCCCGCGAATGCGCGCGACCCGCCGCGACGACAGGCTGGAACCGTTGACCACGATGCTCGACTTCGTCTGACGGGCGAGCGCGATCGCGGAATCCGCGAGCGTTCCGGCAGGCACATCGATCGCATGCTCCTGCGCGCTGGCCGGATATGCCGCGCTCGCCACCAGGGCCGCCACAAGAACCGGGTACGCGCGCATGATCAGCGTCCGCCGATTATCCAGACATCACCGTCCTGCCGCACATCGATCCCCAGCAGGGGCCCCAGCGCCCCCGGATCGCGGCGCAGCAGATCGATCGCAACACTGCCCGAAATCGAGCGCGCCTCTCCCGCGTCGGCAACGCGGTAGGCAATGCCGGTCGCTCGCGAGAGGTCGCTCGCCACATCGGCCAGCGGAGCATTGCGGAAGGTCAGCCGCCCTTCCCGCCATTCGCCCACCTGATCGACCGGCACGCTCTCCATCCGGTAACTGCCCTTTGCCCGATCGAAGCTGAGCACCTGGCCCGGATCGATCCGCGCGGCGGGGCCATCCGGCTCGTAGATCACGGCGCCTTCGGCCACGCCCACCGCGACTGCGGCGTCGCGGATCGTCACCTCGAACACGGTCCCTGCATCGACGAGCGTCGCATCGCCCACCGCGAGGCGGAAGGGATCGGCATCGTCATGGCGGATCTCGAACACGGCACGCCCGCTGTTCAGGCGTGCCTCCCGCTCGCCATCGACGACCAGTTCGCTGCCACCCGCCAGCACGACCGCGCTGCCATCGCCGAGTTCAATGGTGCGCGTCTCGCCCGCCGCTGTGCGGTAGGTCGTATCGGCATCACCGGCAGGCCACAGCCACAACGCCGCGACAAGGGCGAGACATGCGGCAAGCGCGGGCGCGAACCAGCGACGAGCCGACCTGTGTCGGCCCTCATCGATATCCTCATCCGACCAGTCGGGATCGTTTGCGGGGAGCGAGGAAAGTGCCTCGGCCCCCTCCTCCACCGCGATCATCGCCCGGTCGTAAGCCTGCGCATGCGCAGGCGAGGCTTCGAGCCATTCGGTAAACGAAGCCCAGTCGTCGAAGTCCGGCTCCGACGTGCGCACCGCCCACATCGCGGCTTCATCCAGGATTTGCTGATCAACCGCCATTCACGAATGCTCCTGGCCACATGACGGAGTCGTCGCGCTCATACCTCATCCAGCCGCTCCCTGAGTTCGATCAGGGCAAGATAGACCTGTCGCAAATCGCTCTCGACCGTGCTGATGCTCACGCCGAATTCCTGCGCGATCACGCGCTGGGCGATCCCGTCGATCCGGCTGCGGCGAAAGATCGCCACCGCCCGCGCAGGCAATGGCGCCAGCGCTTCCTCGACCCGTGCCGCAAGCTGCCTGCCTGCCACCACCCGTTCGGCCGAGGGACTGTCGGATACGCCGATCGCTGCGCCGCTGTGCCCTTCGACCCAGGCCGCATCACGCTGTTCGGCCTGCCTTGCGGAGCGGTAGCGGTCGATCATCGCCGCGTTGGCCGCGCGATAGAGATAGGCGAGCGGCGCGGCGATCGGGCCGGCTTCCACCCGCGAAATTCTCACCCAGACTTCCTGCAGAATGTCCTCGGCATCATCCCCTGCTCCGCGCGCCGCGAGAAAGCGCAGCAGCGTGTCCCGGTTTGCCAGGAAAACGGCCTCTAGTCCGTTATGAGGATCGCCGGAGTGTGCCAAAAATCGGTGTACTCGCTTGCGTGGGCGGATGGCCGATAAGCTACCGGGAGGTAGCCGCCGCAGTCGGACTTATCGGTGGCGTCGATGCCGCAATTTGGCAGATCAGGTATGTGTATCGCCCGAGTCTGGCAATAGGCATCACGAGGCACCAACCGCGCCTCGGGTGTGAAACGGTCGATACCCGCCAGAAGCCCCTTCTCCGTGCCAAAATCCGTTTGCTGTGGACAGCTTTCATAATCAAACCTATACCAATCCCCGGAGAGGATTGGTGAATGGTTACGATAATCGGCGGCTGGCAGACCGACTTCGGGCGGAACTGGGCCCGCGAGGGGATGGAGATTGCGGACGGGTTCGCCGAAACCCTGATGCACGGGCTCGAACAAACCGGGCTTGAAGCCCAGGATATCCAGACCGGCCATGTCGGCAACTTCGTCGCCGACATGTTCGCGCAGCAGGGGCTGCTCGGCGGGTTGTTCGCGCAGGTTCATCCGGAGCTGGACGGGCTCCCCACCTCGCGTCACGAGGCCGCTTGTGCAAGCGGATCAATGGCGATCCTGGCCGCCACTGCGGAGATCGAGGCTGGCCGCTACGACACTGCATGCGTGCTTGGCATCGAACTGATGCGCAACGTCCCCGGTCAGCAAGCCGCCGAGAACCTCGGCGCGGCCATCTGGCAAGGCCACGAATTGCAGGATGCCGTGTTCCCCTGGCCGCGCGCGTTCAGCGACCTGTCCGAAGAATACGAGAAACGCTACGGCCTCGACTACCGCCACCTGATGCGCATCTCCGAAATCAATTTCGGCAATGGCCGCCTCAATCCGAACGCGCAGACGCGTGCCTGGCAGTTCACCGACAAGAGCTTCACCGACGATGACGAGGCGAACCCCGTGGTCGAAGGCCGCACGCGCAAGATGGATTGCGGGCAGGTGACCGATGGCGCGGCGGTGGTGTTCCTCGCCTCCGACGAATGGGCCAACGAGTGGGCGCGCAAGCGCGGCATCGATCCGTCCTCGCTCTCCCGCATCGCAGGCTGGGGCCACCGCTCCGCCCCGATATCCTACCGCTCCAAGATCAGGGCGAGCGAGAACGCCGAATACGTCTTCCCGCAGGTCCGCCGCGCGGTGATGGATGCGCGCGAGCGGGCCGGGATCGATCTCGACGGTATCGACGCCTTCGAAACGCACGACTGCTTCGCGATGACCGAATACATGGCGATCGACCATCTCGGCCTGACCAGACCCGGCGAGGGCTGGAAGGCGATCGAGGACGGCACGATCGAGATCGGTGGCAAGAAGCCGATCAACCCCTCGGGCGGGCTCATCGGCCTTGGTCATCCGGTCGGCGCGACGGGCGTGCGCATGCTGCTCGACGCGCACAAGCAGGTGACGGGCACCGCAGGCGACTATCAGGTCGAAGGCGCGCGCCGGGTGCAGACGCTCAACATTGGTGGTTCGACCACCACCACCGCCAGCTTCATCGTCGAAAGCGCACAGGCGGCGTGATCGCGCGCCGCCACCTGCTTGGCGCAATCGCGCTGCTTTCGATCCCCCTGCCCGCACCCCTCTTGGCCGCAACAAGGAGCCGCCCGATGTCCCGAATGGAACAGTTTCAAGCCGTTATCGACTCCTGGAAGCGCAAGGATGTGGAGGCGGTCCTGGCCGCGATGACCGACGATGTCGTCTGGCATTTCGCCGCCGCCATCGCCCCGCCCGCGCGCGGCAAGGCCGAAGCCCGTGCCTTCATCGAGCAGTTCGGTGCCAATATCGGCGAAGTGCGCTGGCGCATTTTCCACCATAGCGAGGATGGCGACCGGCTGTTCGTCGAAGGGGTGGACGAATACACCACCAAGGACGGAATCGACATCGCCGCGCCCTATGCGGGCGTGATCGAGTTCCGCGGCGACAAGATCAGCGGCTGGCGCGACTATGTCGACCGGGGCGTGATCGACAGCCAAAAGGCAGGCAATGGCTGGTCCGACCAGGTCAAGGAGCTTGCCGGGCGGCCTGCACAATGAGCGCGACCGACTCCCTCGAACGGCCCGCCGACGAGAGCTGGCGGCAGGCACCGTTCCGTCACGCCGAGTTCCTGCCGGTCGATCTCGACCTGCAGGAAGATGCGGACGGGACGATCCGGCTGACCACCAGGGCCCCGTACGAACCGATCGATTCCAACCTGGCGCGCGCCTTCCTGAAGACCGCAGCGCGGCTGGGCGATGAGCCCGCGCTCGCCGAAAGGGGCGCAGATGGCGAGTGGGACTATACCAGCTTCGCCGAACTCGCCCGCGAAGTGCGCGGCGCGGCGCAGTGGATGCTCGACACGCTGCCGCGCGGCGGCGTGCTGGTGCTGATGGCCGAGAACAGCGTTGCGGTTGCCGCGCTCAGCTTCGCCGCCTTCGCGACAGGCACGATCCTGTGCCCGGTGAGCCCGGCCTACGGCATGGCGGGCGGCGACCACGCACGGCTGCGCCATGTCTTCGAGCGGGTCGGCCCCGCCGCGATCTACTGCGATCCGCACGCGGCCTACGCCAAGGCGCTGGACGATATCGGCTGCGAGGCCACGATCATTTCCAGCGATCCGAGCATTTTCGGTGCTGGCGCGATCGCGGTGGCCGACGTCTTCTGGACCGAGCCGACCGACGCGGTCGATGCAGCGATCGAGAGCATCGATACCGAAACCGCCGCACAATACATGATGACTTCGGGATCGACCGGTCTGCCCAAGGTGGTCCAGCAGTCGCTCACCGCGCTCGCCGCGAATACCGCGCAGGGCCTCGGCCTGATCGGCCGTGCGGCGGGGTGGGACGATGTCATGCTCGACTGGCTGCCGTGGCACCATGCCGCCGGGGCCAGCGTGCTGCGCGCCGGCCTCACGCAGGGCGGCACGCTGCATATCGACGCGGGCAAGCCTGCGCCCGGCCTGTTCGACACGAGCATCGCCAACCTGCGCGATATTTCCGTGCCCTATTTCAACAATGTCCCGCTGGGTTACTCGATGCTGGTCGAGGCGATGGATAAGGATATTGAGCTGCGCGACACCTTCTTCGCCAAGATGCGTCTCATGCTCTACGGCGGCGCGGGCCTGCCCCAGCATATCTACGACAAGCTGCAGCGCCACGCGGTCGCCGCGACCGGCCACCGCATCCACATGACCACCGGATATGGCATGACCGAGACCGTCTCGGGCTGCTGCGCGATCCATTTCGAAACCGACAAGGTCGGCATCGGCCTCCCCGGCCCCGGAGTGGAGCTGAAGCTGGTGCCCACGGGTGACCGCTACGAGGCGCGGCTGCGCGGGCCGATGCTGATGATCGGCTATCTCGACGAGCCGGAGAAGACCGCCGCCGCCTTCGACGAAGAAGGCTATTACCGCACCGGTGACATGGTGGTGTTCCACGACCGTGACGACCCGGCACAGGGCCTCGCCTTCGCGGGTCGCATGGCCGAAGAATTCAAGCTGTCGAACGGCACCTGGGTCTATGGCGGGCAATTGCGCGAGAAATTGCTCAAGGCGCTGAGCGACGAGGTTGCCGAGCTGGTGCTGGCGGATGACGGTCGCCCGTTCCTGGGCATGCTCGCCTGGGCGAAGCCAGGCGCGACGCTGGATGGCATCGCGGCCAAACTGGCCGAGTTCAACCAGGGCCAGCGTGGCGGTTCGGCGAAGATCCGGCGCGTGCGGCTGCTCGAAAAGCCGCCCAGCGCCAATGATCACGAGATTTCGGACAAGGGCACGATCAACAGGCGTGCGGTGCTCGATAACCGCACGCACGCAGTCGACGCGCTGTTCGCGGACGAACCGCCGGCGGACGTGCGCCAAGTCTGATCCAGTACCAATTATATCCGGGGGAAATTGAATGTCAGTCTGGGCGCTGCTCGCCATCAATGCTGCAATACTCGTCGCATGTTTCGTCGGGCTCTGGCTGATCTGCCTCAAGCCCAAGGACGTTACGCCGGTCGATAGCTTCTGGGCCTTCGGCATGGTCGTGATGGCGATTTCCAGCTTCATCTTCGCCACCGGCGATCCGCAGCGCAAGCTGCTGCTGCTGGTGCTGACGACGGTGTGGGGCGTGCGGCTGGGCAGCTACATGCTGTGGCGCTGGCGCGATCACGGGTCCGACCGGCGCTATGTCGCGCTGCTGGGCAAGGCGCAGGAACGACGCGGCTGGTCCTTTGCGAAGGCGAGCGCGCTGCTGGTGTTCGCGACGCAGGCCCCGCTGCTGTTCATCGTCTGCCTGCCCGCGCAGCTGGGCCAGGTCGACGGCGCACCGCCGATCGGCACGCTGGGCGTGATCGGCGCATGCGTTTGCCTGTTCGGCGTGCTGTTCGAGACCGTCGGCGACCTGCAACTGGTCCGCTTCAAGCGCGATCCGGCGAACAAGGGCCAGGTGATGGACCGTGGCCTGTGGCGCTACACGCGCCATCCCAACTATTTCGGCGATGCCTGCGCGTGGTGGGGGATCTGGCTGGTCGCGGCCGAAACCTCGACCGGTGCCTGGAGCATCATCGGCCCGATGCTGCTGACCTGGACGCTCATGAAGTGGTCGGGCGCACCGACCATCGAAGGCAAGATGAGCCGGACGAAGCCGGGATACGCGGACTATGTCCGCCGCACCTCCGGCTTCGTACCGTGGTTCCCGAAACGGGCCTAACGGCCCAGCCGGGTGCCTAGCGCCCGAACTCGCGCAGCTTCGCGCCCGCGGCGCTGTCGAGATATTCGTCGAGCCGCTTGATCTTCCCGTTCTCGAGGCTGACGACGACACACGCATCCATCTGCCACGCCTCGCCATTGGGCAGTGTGGCGGACAGGATGTGCTGCTGCATGAAGCCGTTGGGAATGACCTCGCGCCGCAGCACAGTGTACTTGCGGTCGGGCAGCGTCCGCACGAACCAGTTGAGCGTCTTCACATTGTCGTCGAGCGACTGCTCACCATTGGTGTTGTGCCAGATCACCCCGTCGGGGGCGTAGCACGCGCGCATCGCTTCGGCGTCGCCGCGCTGCACGGCGTCCACGAAGTGCGCGGCGAATTCTTCGATTTCCTGGTCGGTCATTATTCTCTCCCGAAGTTGTGAAGTCTGTCGCGGGCGGCGTTCCAGCCGGTTTCCAGCGTATCGACGATATCGGCCAGCGGCTCGGTATCGGTGATGGTGTGCAAGCCCTGCCCGGCGGCCCACAGGTCGCGCCATTTCTTTGCCGGATCGCCGCCGTAATCGCGCGTGGCGGGCTTATCGAGCGCGTCGAGATCGTACCCGGCCTTGACCAGCGAGGGCTTGAGCCAGCTCGCCGCCGTGCCGGTGATCGCGGGGCTGACGACAAGGTCTTCGGCACGCGAATCCACCACCATCTGCTTGTAGTCGGGCTCCGCCATGCTTTCCTCTGCGGCGAGGAAGCGGGTGCCGACATAGACGAGGTCCGCCCCCGCCGCGACCGCACCGGCCACGCCCGCACCGTCGGCGATGGCACCGCCGACGCAGATGATCCCGTCGAAGAACTCGCGCAAAACGCTGATGAAGGCGAAGGGCGAGAGGTTACCGGTGTGGCCGCCCGCCCCGCTTGCGACCGCGACCAGTCCGTCTGCACCCGCAGCGGCTGCCTTGCGCCCCAGCTTCTCGTTCACGACGTCGGCCAGCACGATGCCGCCGTAGGAATGCACCACCTCGATCGCGGGCGCGGGGCTGCCCAGCGCGGTGATGACGATCGGCGGCTTGTGCTTGGCGACCATCGCGAGGTCGTCCGCGAGGCGCGAATTGGAGGAATGGGTGACGAGGTTGGCCGCCCACAGCCCCGGTGCGTCGGCGGTCTCCGCGACGATGCGCGTCATCCATTCATCCACCTGCTCGGCGGTGCGGCAGTTGGGCGTGGGAAATGCGCCCACGATCCCTGCGCGGGCCGCGGCAATCACCATGTCCGGGCCCGAGACCAGAAACATGGGGGCCGCCACCACGGGCAGCCGAAGTCGGTTCAGTATGTCTTTGCTCATCCCAGCCTTTCGACAATCATTGCTGCGCCCACGCCCTGCGCCCCGGTGCACACCACCATGCCCAGCCTGCCATCCGCCTCGTCGAGCACGTCGAGCAGGGTGGAGGTCAGGATCGCGCCGGTCGCGCCCATCGGGTGCCCCTTGGCAAGGTGCCCGCCTGAAACGTTCACCTTCGCCGGATCGGCCGGATAGTCGCGCAGGAACTTGGCGTAGGTGACCGCGAAGGCCTCCATGAATTCGATCCGGTCGAGCTGTTCGAGTGTCAGGCCCGCCCGCTCCAGCGCCTTCTCCATCGCGGCGAACCCAGCGGTCAGCGAGGCGCGCGGATGGCCGCCCATCTCCGCGTAGGAGACGATGCGTGCGCGTGCGCCCTCGCCTTGCGCGGACAGCAGCGCCAGCCCGGCTCCGTCCACGATCGGCGGCGCATGGCCGACGGTGTGGCTGTGCACCGGCTTGCCGTCCAGCGCGTGCGCATATTCTTCGCCCCACTGGGTGAAGGCATGCGGCAGCTTGGCCAGCTTTTCGAGGGTCGTCGGGCGAACAGGTTCTTCGTGGTCCAGCCCGGCGACGGCGATGCGGCTTGCGTTGTAGGCCGGATGCCCCTCCGCCTCGGCGGCACGCCGCTGCGAGCGTTCGGTGACCTCGTCCATCGCCTCGCGCGAAATGCCTTCCGCCTCTGCGAGCAGGTCTGCCGCGAGGCCGACGGGAATATACCGCCGCTCGGGCGGGAATGCCTGGTCGGTGTAATAGTCCGCGCGGTCGGCCATGAAGGGCACGCGGCTCATCATCTCGACCCCACCTGCGAGCGCCCTTGTCGCCTGCCCCGCCTCGATCGCGTTCATCGACAGACCGATTGCCGTCAGGCCAGAGGCGCAGAAATTGTTGATCGAGTGGACCACGCAAGCATCGGGCAGTTCGGCTGCCATCTTGGCGACCATGGCGATGTTGCCACCCTGTGCGCCGACCTGCCCGACGCAGCCGAGCGTGAAGCGGTCGACAGCACGTGCATCGCGGCCCCGTTCGTCCAGCGCATCGACCAGCCGGGTGACGAGGCCGTGCGGCGTTTCGCCCGCCAGCGCGCCGTCCGCCTTGGCCTTGCCACGCGGGGTGCGCACCGCGTCGTGGATATAGACAGTCATGCAACGCTCCAGGCAGCGGGAGGATGGAAGGCGAACAAGCCGGGCGGGGCTGCGACGACGTGCGGGATCGCGTTGATCGCCACCGCGATGGTCGCGTCGGTGAGCGCGCGGCTCGGCGGTTTGGTCGGGTCGGCTTCCTCGATATCGAGCGTCATCTTGATCACCGGGCGGCCATCGAGCCGGATGGTCCAGTGACCCTGCCGGTCGTCGCCGTGCAGCGACGGATCGGCGGTCCACAGGATCGACAAGAGCAATTCGGGGCCGAGGTCGGTCTTCGCCAGCCAGCGCCACTCGGTCGCCGCAACATGCCCGGGGCGGATCGGCCCGGCGGCGGTCTCGATCTGCTTTTCCGCGAGCGTCAGGCGATGGTCCGGGAGGATCTCCGTCACCTTGCCACCCAGTTCGGCGGCGAAGAAGTGCAGCACTTCGGAAAACAGCGTTCCGTAGAGATCGGCCAGCGGGCCTTCGCGAATGTCGCGTTTCGCGGGATCGCTGTCGAGGCCCATCAGTCCGAAGACGAATTCGGGGCTTGCCATGCCCGAGGCATCGACTGTTTCGAACACCGATACGCGGTCCAACTCGTGGCTCATCGCAGTCGCCGCCATGATCAGCCTCTCGACCACCATCCCGGGGTTCACGCCCACCCCGGCCAGCGTCACCCCGCCTTGCAGCGCGGCCTGCTCAAGACGACTTGCATAACCGGCACCATGGGCGGCAGGCCAGTGGAAGCCCGCGATCGAAACGACGTTCTTGCCGGATTCGAGCAGCGCGACCACATCGTCGACCAGCGCGTCGTAAGGCTGGGTGATGCGCGGACAGTGCAGCACCACATCGGCATCGAGCGCGAGGATATCAGCGCGATCATTGGTGGCGAGCACGCCGATATTGTCACGCTTCGCCAAGGCCCCGGCATCGGCGCCGACCTTCTTCGAGCCATAGACGTAGGCCCCGACCAGCTCCAGCTTCTCCGCATCGATGATGCGCCTCAGCCCAGTCCTTCCCATTGATCCGGTTGCCCATTGGATCACTCGCGTCATCAATCGCATCCCCCTTTGAATTGACGTCCTAACCATTCTCCCCGATGATGTCAGTACATTTATGAAAGTTACGATGGGGAGAGATAGCGATGTTCCTGACGCCAGCTGAAAGAGTGCGCGATTATGAGGATCGCGGCTGGTGGAGGGGTGAAAGCGTCGATGCGCTGACCCGCCGTGCCGTCGCCGCCGGGCAGGACGGAGATGCACTGGTCGATCCCTTCAACCGTGCGGCGCTGGACGGGCAGGAGCCAGAGCGCCTGACCTGGAAGAAGCTGGACGAGCGGGTTGATAGGCTGGCGGCCGCCCTGCTGGAGTGGGGGCTGCAGAAGGACGACATCATCCTCGCCCAGCTTCCCAACACGGTCGATGCGGTGCTGCTGTTCCTCGCCTGCGCGCGAACCGGCGCGATCCTGTCCCCCGTGGCGATGCCCTATCGGAGGCACGAGCTGGCCTTCATCGCGGGGCAGCTGAACCCGCGCTTCTTCGTGACGGTTGATGCCTTTGCGGGCTTCGAACATGCCGCACTCGCCCGCTCGCTGGCCGAGGACGCCGGTTTCGAAGTGCTGGTCTTCGGCAAGGGCGATGGTGACCTGCGCGCGCTGGCTGCCACCGCCGATCCGACGCACACCCACGCCCATGTGGAAGCCAATCCGGTCGCGGGCGGCGAAGTGCTGACGATCTGCTGGACCAGCGGAACGGAGTCGCGGCCCAAGGGCGTGCCGCGCGATCACAACCATTGGGTGCTCAATGCCGAAGTGGTGGCCGACGGCACCGGGGCGCAGGATGGCGACGTGCTGCTCAACCCCTTCCCGCTGGTCAATATCGGTTCGATCGGTGGGCTGGTGATGCCGTGGTTACAGCTCGGCACCAAGCTGGTGCTGCACCACCCGTTCGATCTGGGCGTGTTCCTCAAGCAGATCGAGCAGGAGAAGGTCAGCTACACGATCGCCCCGCCCGCCGTGCTGACCGCGCTGCTCAAGCAGCCGCAAATCCTCGACTCGGTCGATATCTCCTCGCTCCACACCGTGTCCTCCGGCTCTGCGCCCCTGTCCCCCTGGCTGATCGAAGGCTGGGCCAAAAAGGGTATCGAGATCACCAATGTCTTTGGCTCGAACGAGGGCGCAGGCCTGTTCTCAAGCGCAGCGAGCGTGCCCGACTATGCCAACCGCGCACGCTACTTCCCGCGCTTCGGGGCGGATGGCCAGGAATGGCAGGCGCGCAGCCACGAAGTCTCGCAATCGCGGCTGGTCGATCCCGATACCGAGGAGGAAATCACCCAGCCCGGTCGCCCCGGCGAGCTGCGCCTCGGCGGAGCGAGCATCTTTTCGCAGTACTGGAATGCACCCGAACTGAGCGAGGCTGCCTTCGACACAAAGGGGCACTACCGCACCGGCGACCTGTTCGAGATCGTCGAGGGGGACGAGCGTTTCTACCGCTTCATCGGGCGGTCGAAGGAGATCATCGTGCGCGGCGGGATCAACATCTCCCCGGCGGAAATCGACGACCTGCTGACCGGCTTCCCCCTCGCGGTCGAGGCGGCAACGGTCGGCTTCCCCGACGCGCGGCTGGGCGAGAGGATCGCGGTGGCGGTGGTGCCTGCCGAGGGCGCGGAGCCGACGCTGGAAGACGTCACCGCCTTCCTCTCGGAACGCGACGTCGCGATCTACAAGCGGCCCGAAAAGCTGGTCGTAGTCGACAAACTGCCGCGCAACCCGATGAACAAGGTCATGCGCAACGAATTGCGCGAGACCGTGCTGGAAAAGCTGGAGGACTGACCGCCGCTCAGGCGGCCAGCGCCTCGCGCTTGCGGGCCTTGGCCGCCTCGAGCGTTTCGGTATCGACCCAGGTCGCGTGCGTCCCGCTCGAAAGCTTGTGCGGCAACGCGATCCGGCAGACCGGGCCTTCCTCGAACTTCTTGCAGTCGATCAGGATGCACTCGGACGTGCCCTGGTTCTCGTCGATGATGAAGCTGACCAGATAGCCGTCGTCTTCGTCGGTCGAGCCGATGCGCGGGACGAAGGGCGATTCCGAAGCATAGCGGCCCTGCTCCAGCTTCAGCTCGATCGCTTCGCCGGTTTCGAGGTCGTGCTTGATGAAGCCTTCGAACAGGAACCAGCCGGGCTTGGCGACGGTCGAGTAGACGTAGCGGTATTTCCGCCCGGCAAACTTCTGGTTGATCATGCCGAATTCGACCGTGCGATCGTAGAGCTGCTCTTCGCTGGTCGTCCCGTCCTTCAGATTGAAGCGCCAGCGGTGCAGCTTCGAACCAAGGCTATGCTGGTCCAGGAACGCCATCATGTGCGCGTCCTTGCCGTATTCCTCGAAACCTTCGGGGCGCGGCGTCGGGTTTTCCTGGAAATAGCCATCCATGATGACCTCATCGCCCTCTTCATAGGCGTTGAGCCAGTGGAGGACATAGGTCGGCTCCGCCTCGAACCAGCGCACATCCTCGACCGTGCCGTGGCGCGGGATCAGCGCGAAGCGCGAGGGCACGCCTTCGTGCAGGCGCACCGCGTGCAGGTTGCGGTGCTTCATCAGCTCCTCGTCCCAGAACACCGGCAGATCGTTGAGGATCGACCAGTTCTCCGAAAAGATCATGTCGTGCGGCAGGCGCGGCCCCGGCAGTTCGATGGGAACGTAGGTCTTCAGCTTCCCATCGGCGTCGACGACCCCGTAATGCATGTAGGGCGGGTGCTTGGAGTAGTTGAAGAACAGGAGCTCTCCGGTCGATTCATCGACCCGCGTGTGCGCGGAGACACCGTCGATCGGCACCCACGGCGCAACGCCCTCGTTCTCGAGCGTTTCGGGATCGAGCACATAGCCTTCGCCGCACTGGTAGAAGGTGGCGATAGCCTTGCCAGCGTGGACGACGATGTCGGTCGATGCGGCGTCCTTGATATCGCCCTTGGCGCAGAAGCCGGGCCGCTTCGAGACGCCCGGACCATCGGCCAGACCGCCCCACAGCGCACCGCCCGCAATCTGTTCCGCCTCGAAGCAGCGGGTGCGCACGAAGCGGTTGCGATAGGTCGCCTTCCCGCCCGAAAACGCGATCTGGTGGATCATGCCGTCGCCGTCGAACGGATGGTGCTTGCCCAGTGGCTCGTGCACCGGGTTCTCCGTATTGCGCAGATAAATGCCGTCGATGTCGTCGGGAATTTCGCCTTCGAGCACCTCGAGATCGAACGCGTTCACCTCTTCATGCTGCGGCGTCCACGGGCCCGACATGTAGGGATGGTTCGACGGGCTCAGGGTGGTTTTGACCCGGGGCAGCTTCTCGACACGCATGGCAACTCGCTTCCACAAATTTGGCAATGAAGAGGGCATAGCGCGAGTCGGTATTGTTTTGCAAGCGCAGCACCTGCAGGTACGAACTATCGCTTGACCATCTGCCTCCGAGCCGCCATCCCTGACTTGCATAAGAATACCAATGGGGAGAAACCATGTCTTTGAGCCTGATCCTGTCCGCGCTCGCGCTCGCGACACAGCCCCCTGCCGATACGCAAACGCCTGCAGAGCCGGTCGCCGCGCCTGCGCACGAGGAGGAGGAGAGCGAAATGCAAGACAAGGCCGAACACAACATCGCCGTGGTCAAGAAGATGATCGCCGCGTGGGAAGCCCGCGATGCGGAAGCGATCACCAACATGTTCGCCGAGGATGGCGTGCTCCACTCGATGATGATCGACCCGATCGTGGGTCGCGAGGACATCCTTCCGCGCATGCAGTTCCTGGTCGATAACGCCACCCACATGCACCTCAACGTGCGCACCTGGGCGGTGAGCGGCGATACCGTGTTCATCGAACGGCAGGACGAATTCACCTTCAAGGGCCACGAGGGCAAGGTCCCGGTGGTCGGCGTGCTGGTGGTCGAAGGCGACAAGATCAAGGAATGGCGCGAATATTACGACCGCGCAGAACTGCTCGAAGCGATGGGGGTCGAAGGCGATTTCTGAGGTCGCAGCGCCGGCGGCAATCCGCACCGGGCGCACGCCGCTGAAAGCCTGGCTGACGCTGGCGGCGCTGTTCATCGCCTATATCTGCAGCTTCATCGACCGGATGATCGTCAGCCTGCTGGTCGATCAGATCAAGGCCGATCTGGAGATCACCGATTTCCAGGTCAGCATGATCCAGGGCCTCAGCTTCGCGATCTTCTTCACGATCGCGTCGATACCGATCGGCCTGCTGATCGACCGGGTGCACCGGACGCGGGCGGTGGCCGTGGGCATCGCCGCGTGGAGTGCGGCCACCATCGTCTGCGGTCAGGCGACCAGCTTCATCGGCCTGTTCCTGGCACGCATGGGCGTGGGCGTGGGCGAAGCCGTGCTCTCGCCTGCCGCCTATTCGATCATCGCCGACAGCTTCCCGCGCCGGCGGCTGGGCCTTGCGATGGGCCTGTTCGGGCTCGGAAGCGCAACCGGCGCGGGCCTCGCCTTCATGATCGGCGGCGGCGTAGTCGCACTGGTCGCGCAGGCGGAGACGATGAACCTGCCGATCTTCGGCGTGGTCCGGCCATGGCAATTCGCCTTCATCGTCGCCGGGCTGCCCGGCCTGGTGATCGCGCTCGCTTTCCTGTTCATTCCGGACCCCGGCCATGCGGCCCGGGTGAGCCAGGGCAAGGCGAAAGGCGTGCCGCTGAGCACGATATGGGCGGAGCTGCGCCAGCGCGCCGGGTTCTACTGGTCGGTCTTCGGCGGGGTCGCGGCGGTCAACCTTTCGGTGCTCGGCACGGTCAACTGGTTGCCCGCGATGTATATGCGCGGGTTCGAGACCGACCTCGCGACGACCGGCTATATCGCAGGGGCCCTGCTGATCGCAGGCGGGCTGCTCGGCATGGTGGGCGGCGGCGCGATCATGGACCGGGTCGGCGGCGGGGTGCCCGCTGCACGCATGCGCTTTTGCGGCTGGGCGGTGGCAATCGCGATCATTCCCGCCGTCGCCTTCCCGCTGGTGCCCAGCATCTGGCTGGCGGGCGTACTGTTCGTCGCTTTCTTCACCGCGGCAGCCGCGGTGGTCAGCGCCGCGCCCAGCGTGCTGCAGGAAATGGCGCCCGAGGGTATGCGCGCAACGATTGCAGCAGTGTATGTTTTCGTCATCAACGCGGTGGGCATCGGCATCGGGCCGAGCGTGACGGCGATCCTTTCCGATGCGCTCTTCCCCGGCGGCGACGGCATCCGCAGCGCCATGGCGATCGTGGCACCGTTCGGATATGCAATCGGCGCTGCCCTATTTTTCAACGCGGCGAAGCATGCTAGGCGCTAGGGGCTATGAACGCTCCGGCACGAATTCGAACCTGCTCCATCTGGCGCAGCCTGGAAGTCGTTGGCGACACGCCGACCCTGCTGGTGATCGAGGCAAGCTGGCTCGGTGAGCGGCGCTTCGACGGCTTTCGTCAGCGTACCGGCCTGCTCAAGGCCCTGCTCAGCGACCGGCTCAAGAAGCTGGTCGCCGCCGGCCTGTTCGAGAAGCGCAAATATTGCGATGCGCCGCCGCGCTTCGAATATGTGATGACCCCCAAGGGGCGCGACGTCTACTGGACCTCGCTGATGATGCTCCGGTGGGAGACCGACTGGGCGAAATCGGGCAATATCAACGTCGAACTGACCCACAAGACCTGCGGCCATCGCTTCCGGCCCGAGCCTGCCTGCGGCAGTTGCGGCGAGACGATCACCGCGTTCGACGTCGACTGGCGTGAAGGCCCCGGCGTCGGGCTGATGGCCCCGATCTACAGCCGCCGCCGCCAGCAGCGCCACTCGCCGGAGACCGCGACCTCGCTGATGAACGAGGCAGCGCAGCTGATGGGCGACCGCTGGGCGAGCCTGATCATGCGGTCGATCTTCACCAACCTCAATCGGTTCGACGAAATCCGGCAGGATACGGCGATTGCCACCAATATCCTGTCCGAACGCCTCAAGTGGCTCGAATCGATCGGGGTGATCCAGCAGAAGCCCGATCCGCACCACCCCTCCACCACGCAGTACCGCCTGACCCGCAAGGGGGCGGAGTACTATCCGGTGCTGCTGATGCTGATGATCTGGGGCGATCGCTACTACGCCTCGCCCGAGGGAGCGCCGGTGGTGCTGTACCACAAGAATTGCGGCAAACCGCTCGATCCCAAGGTCGTCTGCTCACATTGCCGCGACCCGATCCACGCGCCCGATGTCGAGTTCGAGATCGCTCGCAAGACCGCCTGATTGCACTTTCATTATCGAACCAACCCGGCTAGCGTCGGGTCATGAGCAAACGTTCGACGATCGTGACCGGCGCAGGCGCCGGACTGGGCGCAGCATTCGCAAAAGCGGTGGCTGCAGGCGGATCACAGGTGCTGGTCAACAACCGCCGTCATGCAGACCGGCCCTACCCCGCACAGGATGTCGCCGACGCGATCACCGCAGCCGGTGGTGCCGCCGCAACCGACGAGCACGCGGTCGACGCGCCCGATGGCCCCGAGGCGATCATTGCGGCGGCAGTCGAGCGTTTCGGCAGCCTCGATGCGCTGGTGCTCAATGCCGGGATCAGCGGCCCTGCGATCAAGGTCGGCGATGGAGATACCGAACTTCGTCAGGTGATGGAGATCAACTTCTTCGCCAATACCCGGCTGATCGAAGCCGCGCTCCCCCACCTGCGCCGATCACCGGCGGGCCGGATCGTGATGGTCTCTTCGACCGGCGGATTGCACGGCGTCAAAGGCCGCAGCGCCTATGCCGCCTCCAAGGGCGCGGCGACGGCCTACTCGCTCAGCCTTGCCGACGAGCTGTGGCGCGAGGGGATCATGGTCAACGTCCTGACGCCCTATGCGCAGACCAAGATGACCGCCCGGCCCGACCGCGAGTCCGACCCCCGGCTGGCACCCGAAGGGGCAGCCGAAATCTGCGCCTGGCTGGCAAGCGAGGCGTGCGACCGGACCGGAGAGATCTGGGTCGCAGGTGGCGGATACATGCGCGCGGCCAGGGCGATGGAGAGCCGGGCCGCGCCTTTCAGCCCAGACGGGCTGGCCGAGCTGGCCACGCTACCGGACCCGCGCTGGTTCCGTGGCGGTGAGGCCGCATTTGCCGATTTCTATAACGACGCATTCGGAGAGGATTGATGAAAGTAGAAGGCTGCACCGCTTTGGTGACTGGCGCCAACAGGGGCATCGGCAAGGGCTTCGTGGACGAGTTGCTCGAACACGGCGCGCGCAAGGTTTATGTCGGATCGCGCAAGATCGAGGACGCACAGGCCATCGCCGATGGCGACGACCGGCTCGAAGCCGTGCAACTCGACGTGACCAATGAAGCCGACGTTGCCGCCGCTGCCGCAAAGTGCACGGACCTCACTCTGCTGGTCAACAATGCCGGCGTCTTCCACCTCGGCAAGACCCTGCTCGGCGCGGAGGACGAAAGCTCGATCCGCGAAACGATGGAGGTGAACTTCTTCGGCCCCGTGCGCCTGATCCGCGCCTTCGCCCCGGTACTGAAGACCAATGGCGGCGGCGCGGTGATCAATGTGCTCTCGGCGGGCGGCATCGTCGCCGTGCCTTCCATGGGTGGCTACAGCCCGTCCAAATTCGCGATGCGGGCGGCAGGCGACTGCCTCCGGCCCGAACTGGCGAAGCAGGGCACCACGCTTCACGCGCTGATCGTCGGGTCGGTCGACACGCGCATGGCCAAGCACGTCACCTGGATGGAACAGGCCTCGCCCCGCGATATCGGCAAGGCCGGGATCGTCGCGGTGGAGCATAATATCGAGGAGCACGACACGGATCCGCATGCGGTTTCGGTGCGGGCATTCCTCGCGCGCGACCCGGCCACGCTCAAGGCGTCGATGGCGCGCGGGCTGGAAAATCCCGACGGGAGGCGCTGAGCATGGCCCACGCGAACACGCTGGAGACGTTGCTCGCCCGGCAGGACATCCACGACTGCATCATGCGCTATGCGCGCGGCATCGATCGCGGCGACGAGGAGCTGCTGCTGAGCTGTTACTGGGACGACGCGCACGAGATCCACGGTCCGGCCTATAACGGCCCGGCGGTGCCCTACCTCAAGGAAGCGGCGAAGCGCATGCAGACGAACAAGCCGGTGATGCAGCACTTCATCGGCAATGTTCATATCGAACTGGAGGGCGAGAATACCGCCCACGTCGAAAGCTACATCCTCACCTTCGCACGCTTCGCGAAAGACGGGCAGGATTACGACACCTTCACCGGTGCGCGCGCCTTCGACCGGTTCGAGAAGCGCGACGGCGAATGGCGCATCGCGCACCGCCAGGCGGTGTTCGACTGGAACCGCGATGCACCGACTGCCGAGACCTGGTGCCTTGGCCTGTTCGATACCGGGCACAAGGATATGGTCATGGGCCTTAAAGCACCCGAGGATCTGACTTACCGCCGCGCCTGACGGGGACCGGTCGGCCCCCTCCCCTGCCAAAAAAAGAGCCCGCGGGACGAACCCGCGGGCTTTTGAGTCTGGCACCGGGTCCCCGGAGAGGGACACCCAGGCTTGAGAGAGGGATCAGAACCGGACGGAAACTTCGGCACCGTAGGTGCGCGGCGCGCCCAGGCGCGATGCTTCGTCGCCGAAGAAGGCGATGGCATTCACCCGGTAGAGCTCGTCGGTCAGGTTGCGTGCCCAGACCGAGAAGGTCAGATCGTCCGTCGGCTTGATGGAGATGCGTCCGGACAGGAGGCCATAGGCAGGCTCGTTGGCCGATCCTTCGGGATTCCAGCTCAGCTTGCCCTGACGGTTGTAGTTCACGCTGACCGAGAGGCCGTCGCTCCAACTGCCGATATCAGTCGTGTAGCGCGCGCCGAGGTTCCACTGGTAGTGCGGCGTGCGCTGCAGGAACTTGCCATCGTTCACATTGCCGACCGAGTCGGTGAAGTCGATATACTTGGTGTCGAGCAGCGTCAGCCCGCCACTGAGCGAGAAGCCGGGGAACGGCACGACCTGCGCCTCTGCCTCGATCCCGCGGATCTTCGCGTCGGCGGCATTGTCGGTGATGTTGCACAGACACACGTCGGAGGTCTGCGTAACCTGCAAATCCTTGTAGCGCATCGAGAACGCCGCAATGTTCAGGCGCGCGCGATTGTTGAAGAATTCGAACTTGCCGCCAATCTCGTAGTTGGTGACCGTTTCGGGGTCGTAGCTGCTCTGCGCGGCGGCGGGGTTGGCGGGATCGTCCTCGAAACCACCGCCCTTGAAGCCGGTCGAATAGGTCGCGTAGATCAGGATATCCGGGTTCGGCTGGAATTCCGCTGTCACCTGCGGCGTGAGCTCTTCCCAGCTGTTCGAATAGTCCGTCGTGTAACCGCCACCTTCGACGTAGGTCGGCGACAGCGGAGAGGACGGGACCGGATCGTTCGGCGTGAAGCGGTCACCCGTTTCGAGGGCAAGGCCCTGCACCGTCCCGCTCTTCTCGTCGTGCGAATAGCGCAGGCCCGCGACCACGCGGAACATGTCGTTGAACCGGTATCCCAGCTGGCCGAACACCGCGAAGGACTTGTTCGTCCCGTCATTGAACCAGGCCGATTGCCCGTTCAGCGTCGGGATCACCGGCACGCGGATCTCAAACGAGATGATGTCGTCCTTGCTGACCTCGTCGTGCTGGAAATAGCCGCCCAGGATCCAGTCGAAACCGCTACCGTCGGCCTCGGGCGAGACCAGGCGAAGCTCCTGGGTGAACTGGCTGATATCCTCGGCCTCGCGCACCGGCGAACGGAACAGCAGCGGCACGATGATGCCGTAGTTGTTGCTCGGTCCGATACCCGTCTGGTCATAGACGCTGAACGCGTTGCCGCTGCGATAGCCGGTGATGCTGGTCAGCGTCGCAAAGTCGAAGTCGTACGCCATGTTGAGCGTCAGGCCGACCGCTTCGCGATGAAGCTGCTGCGGTGTCGGGTTAACATCGCCGGCGTAGGTCTGCCAGTCGGGCAGGCTCTCGCGAGGGCTCAGCCCTTCCGGGCGCAGCGCTGCAACCTGGGCCCGCGCAGCGCTCCACGGGCCCGAACCTGCCGCAGGACCATCGACGGTGAGCGAGTGGAACCCGTTGGAATCGTCGTTGGTGTAGTCGGCGATCAGCACGGCCGAGAAATCGGAGTCCACCGGCTCGAACGCGATCTGTCCGCGCAGCTGCACGCTGTCGACATTGTCGAGGTCGACCCCGTGGGCGATATCGTAGTTAAACCCGTCGCGATTGCGGACCTGGAAGGCCAGTCGACCGGCAAAGCTGTCGCCCAGCGGCCCGGTGATGTGGCCCTTGACCAGCTTTTCGTCATAATTGCCGTAGGATGCGGTGATACCGCCTTCGAAAAAGCGCTTCGGCCGGGCGCTGTAGATGCTGATCGCACCGCCGACCACGTTCTTGCCCAGCAGCACGCCCTGCGGCCCGCGGACGACCTCGACCCGATCGATGTCGAACAGGTCGAAATTGAACAGGCCCGAACGCCCGACATACACATCGTCGACGAAGATCCCGATCGACTGGTCCGCCGATGGCGAGTCAAGGCGGGTGTTCGTGATCCCGCGGATGTTGAATTCCTGGTCGAGCGGCGAGAGTGCGGTGAACGACAGCGAGGTTGCCGACCCGGCCAAATCCTCGAAGCTGAGAACCCGCCCGGTATCGAGCGATTCACCGGAGAACGCGGAGATCGCAACCGAGCTGTCCTGCACGCTGGACTCACGCCGCTGCGCGGTCACGACGATCGTCGCGAGCCCGCCACTGTCGACCTCGGTTTCGACCTCGGCCTGCCCCGTCGCCTGATCATCCTCGGTGCCGGAATCCTGAGCAGCGGCGGGAACCGCCAGCAGCGATGTTGCCAACGCCAGCGAACTGCATGCGAAAAACCGCTTCATCTTCTCTCCCCTCAAATGGCAGCTCTTGCTGCTCGTTCGAGATTTGCGTTAGATCAAGGTAGTAGGTTCGTCAATGCAAGTTCGAAACGTATGAAATGGGTAAAGCACTTAATCGCGGAAAATTTCCCGCGACCCGCAAATCCCTAGCGTATTCCGCGACCTCCTCGGTTGCCGGTGCTGATTTTCGGCATCACCCTTTTGTCTTTCAGAAGGATACCAGGGGAAAACCCCTGGGCTCATATTGCTCGCCTGGTGGGTCCGGGGCTTTGACGCGCTTTCAGCGAAATCTCGATACGCGGGCGCGCGCCAGCCCGGCCATTGTCGACAACCAGGTTCTTTGGTGAGGCGAATATTCGCGCCGCCACAGATATAGCAGCGCGTATTCGCACCATTCCCATTCGTAACATCGGAGCGCCGCGTGCAGTCTGACATGGAAACCAGAGACGTCATCATCGTAGGTTCCGGCCATGGCGGCGCGCAGGCCGCCATCGCGCTGCGGCAGAGCGGGTTCGAGGGTTCGATCCTGATGGTCAGTCGGGACGGCGAACTGCCCTACGAGCGCCCTCCCCTGTCCAAGGAATATCTCTCGGGCGACAAGCCGTTCGATCGTATCCTGATCCGCCCGGAACAGTTCTGGCAAGACAAGGACATCGAGCTGCGCCTTGGCACCGAGGTCGTCGCGATCGAACCTGCAAAGCATGAGGTGACGCTGGGGAACGGCGAAAGCATCGGCTACGGCCAGCTGATCTGGGCTGCTGGCGGCGCGCCGCGCGCGCTGACATGTTCGGGCGCTGACCTGAAGGGCGTTCACGCGGTCCGCACCCGCAACGATGTCGATACCCTTATGCGCGAGCTTGCCGAAGGCGCGAAGAAGGCGGTGGTCGTCGGTGGCGGCTATATCGGACTGGAAGCGGCAGCGGTGCTGCGCAAGCTCGATTGCCAGGTCACCCTGCTCGAAGCCCAGCCGCGCGTCCTCGCTCGGGTGGCGGGCGAGGAACTCAGCGATTTCTACCAGGCCGAGCATCGCGCCCACGGGGTCGATCTGCGGCTGGAGACGATGGTCGACTGCCTGGAGGGCGAGGATGGCCGGGTCGCACGCGTACGCCTGCACGATGGCTGCGCGATCGACGCCGACCTGGTCATCGTCGGGATCGGGATCGTGCCTTCGGTCGAGCCGCTGGCGAAGGCAGGTGCGGTGTGTTCGGACGGCGTCGACGTCGACGGGTCGTGCCGGACTTCGCTGGAGGACGTCTTCGCAATCGGCGACTGCGCCGCCCATCGCAGCCGCTGGGCGCAAGATGCGGTGTTGCGGATCGAGTCCGTACAGAACGCCAACGACATGGCTACTGCCGCAGCGAAGATGATCTGCGGCGCCCCGCAGGATTATGCCGCCTTCCCGTGGTTCTGGTCCAACCAGTATGACCTGAAGCTTCAGACAGCCGGTCTCTCGACAGGCTACAACGCGACGGTTCTGCGCGGAGACCCTGCCGCCCGCTCTTTCTCGGTCGTCTACCTGCGCGATGGCCGGGTGATCGCGCTCGACTGCGTCAATGCCATGAAGGACTTCGTGCAGGGGCGCAAACTGGTCGAGCAGGGCGTTTCGCCAGACCCCAACGCGCTCGCCGATACCAGCATCACACTAAAGGAACTCGCGACGCCCTGAGGGCAGCGGCCGCCTCAGCAATCCCTCGCCACCTGCCGCGACATCGCCTAGCCTGATCCGATGCAGGCCGATCGAACATATGGTGGGCGGCCGCGTCGCGTTCTCGTCCTTGGCGGCACCGGCACGATCGGGCGAGCAACCGTGCACGCACTGGTCGCGCGCGGGCACGAGGTGGTCTGTCTGGTGAGACGCACATCTGCGCGATCCGCGCGCCCTCACCTATCCGGGGCCCAGCTTCGCGCCTGCGATGTGACCGACCCGGCTTCGCTGGCGCGCGACGGCATCCGGGGCGAAAGGTTCGATGTCCTTCTGTCATGCCTCGCATCGCGTACCGGCGCACCCGACGATGCCTGGCGGATCGACCACGACGCCCATCTGGACGCTCTGCGACAGGCACAGGCGGCGGACATCGCGCATATGATCCTGCTGTCCGCGATCTGCGTGCAGAAGCCGCAACTCGAATTCCAGAAGGCCAAGCTGGCGTTCGAGCGCGCGCTGATCGCATCGGGTATCGACTATTCCATCGTCCGCCCCACGGCTTTCTTCAAATCACTCTCGGGCCAGGTCGAGCGGGTGCGGCAGGGCAAGCCATTCGTGATGTTCGGGGACGGCACGCTGACTGCGTGCAAGCCGATCAGCGACGGCGACCTTGCCGCATACCTCGCCGACTGCATCGACAACCCAGAGCGGCGCAACCGCATCCTGCCGATCGGTGGCCCGGGCCCGGCGATCACGCCACGCATGCAGGGGGAGGCGCTGTTCGCTATGCTTGGCCGGCAGCCGCACTTCAAACACGTGCCGGTCGCGCTGCTGGACGCTATCGTCCTGACGCTCGGCACCATGGGGCGGGTCGTCCCTTCGCTGAGCGCCAAGGCCGAACTTGCGCGCATCGGACGCTATTATGCGACCGAGTCCATGCTCGTGTTGAACCCCGAAACCGGCCTCTACGATGCCGAGGCAACGCCCTCCACCGGCTCCGAAACGCTGTTCGACTATTACGCGCAAGTGCTCAGCGGAGAGGCGCAGGCCGAGCGCGGCGAGCATGCCGTGTTCTAGGGACTAGGACAGCCGCTCGGAGCGGTTCCGCCCAGCAGCAGGGCGTCTCTGCGGTTCTGGTCGAGCAGCTGCCGGTTGGCGAGTTCGAGCTCAAGCGTTCGTTCGGCGACCGTGCGCGGAAACATGCTCAAGGTCGGATGAGGATCGGCGGCTCTAGAAGCCGACCACCCACGCCTCGTCCGCCGGGGTCTTGCCCAGGGCGACCGCACTCCATGCCTGCTTCACGGCATCGTCACCGTGCTCGCGGTGGATCGTCAGCCAGCCGCGCGATTTCAGCGCGGTGTCTTTCCAGAAGTCGTGCGCGCGCTTTTCGAACACGCCCGGGCCCCATTCCTTGTGGCGCTTCTGGATATGGCCGGGCGCAAAAAACATCTCGCTGCGCTCCCGAATGAATCCGGGCGGCATGGTGTTCGCGTCGTAATGGGTGACGCCAACGTTGGAGGTGTATTTCATGGTGTCGCCCAGATGATCGTGCAGGCGACCGAGCACGCCGCCATCGCCAGACATGTCGATGACGACGGTCGGAATGCTCGCGTCGATATTGTCCAGCGCGTCGTAGGTCAGGACCTCGTCGTAGAGGCCCAGCCTTTCGACCGACGCCGCGTTCCGGGGTGAGGTGACGCCGACGCTCCTGGGTGCAGACGCATCGGCGGAGATTGCATAGGCGCATCCGATCGCGGTCTTGGACGACGCGCTCAGCACGACGACCTGTCTGGCACCATACCACTCGTGGTCCTGCATGAAGTCATAGATGCAGAAGGATGTCGCATAGAGCGGGAACAGCACCATGCGCTCATCATCGAGGTCGCCGTCGTAATCAGACTCTGCGCCGACACGGGTGTAGGAATTGTACACCGGCGGCAGACCCGCGCGATGCTCCGCGCCATCGACGAAGCGGCCTTCGCTGACCTTTGCCGGTTGCATGACGAGGTGGTTCGCCATGGGGAAGAAGCCGTAGATCCGCTCTCCAACCGGCACCTCCGGATGCGCGGACTCAACGATCTCGGCAAAACCCCATACGGGAATCACGCCCTCCCCCTCGCTTTCGACGGGGAAGAACTTCCAGTATCCGATGCGATCCCCCATCACTCCATAGGTGACGTTGTTGGCGGTCAGCGCGAAGCGCTCGATCCGCGCGAGGACCTCTCCATCGCTGAGCGACGGCACTTCCCGCGTGTCGATACGGCCTTCGCGGATATTGTCCTTCTGGACCAGGAACTGGCTGGTTGTCGTCATATGCGGGCTCTTCGCCTTGTGTGGATGGGCTGCTGACAGCGCCCTCAGTACTCTTCGCCATCATGAGACCGAAAGCCCCCTTCAGGTCAATCAATCGGCGGGATTTCCTGCCGGGAGGCTGATCCTGAACGCGGTCGGGTTCGCCCCCGTCAGCTCCAGCGATCCACCGTGGCCACGTGCGATCTGGCGGGCGAGCGATAGCCCGATGCCCGACCCCTTCGGCTTGGTCGTGTGGAAAGGCCGAAAGATCAGCGCTGCGCTTTCCGGGTCCACGCCCACGCCATTATCGGTGACGGTAATCGCGAGCCGGTTCTCCTCACGATCGATGGAGAGGCTAACGCGCGCCTCACTGGTCGCGCTGGTCGCTTCGGCGGCGTTGTTGAGCAGCGCCCAGACCGCCTGGTGCAGCTGATCGCGATCCATCCGCCATTGCTCGACCGCGCCGATATCCAGCGTGAGTGTCGTGGCAGGCCACCGCTGCGCGAAAAGCTGCGCCAGATCGCGCGCGAACTGGCCGAGCGACGAGGGCGCAAGGATTGGTTCTGGCAGCCGGGCGAGCGCACGATAATCGGTTGCGAAACGCTGCAAGCCTTCGGCACGCCGGGCAAGCGGGCCGAGAATCTCCGCCAGCAAGGCGGTGTCCACCGGCTCCTGCGCCGCTGCGGTCTGCGCACTCTCGGCCAGCGACACGATCGGCGACAGGCCGTTGAGCAGCTCGTGCCCCAGCACTTCGATCAGGTCCGCACTGGCGCGCGCCTCGGCAGCGAGTTCCTCGCTCTCGACATCGATCAGCGCGGCAACCGTTACGCCCGAAGACGCCTCCACCCGGTCGATCCGCCACAGCCGCCCTTCGTGGCGAAAGGTGCGCGCCGAAGGATCGAGCAGCCCGGGCGGGGCCGGCAAGATCCGGTCGTCGGCGCCGAAGATCGCGCGCGCCGCGCGGTTGAGCACGCGGGCCGTATCGAGATCGAGCGCCAGCAAAGGGGTCGGCGCAGCGTCCAGCAACAGGCGATGTACGGCTGCATCTCCGTCCCCTGCCTCGCCTCCCTCTGCGAGCGGGCGCGGAGGGACAAGCGCAGCGTTCCACCACGCGAGCGTGAGGGCCCAGATCCCCGCCAGCACCGCCCCGGTCAGCAGCCCCCATCGACCGGTGTACCAGGCGAAGGTCGCCACGATTGCACTGACGAGCAGCGCCAGCCCCAGCCCCGCCGCCCGCCACCCGCGCCCGTGGTACAACCTCATAGCCCGTGACGCTCCATCCGGCGGTACAGCGCCCCCCGGCTGAGCCCGAGTGCCTTGGCCGCATGGCTGACATTGTGATGGTGCTCTGCCAGCGCGGCGGCGATCATCGCCTTTTCCGTGCGGTCGAGATCGAAGGTGGGCGCGTTGTTCTCCGCAGGCGCGCTGGCCGCAACGGGCGTGCCGATCGACAAGGCTGCGGTATCGATCGTCCCGTCATCACACAGCAGCACGGCGCGCTCCATCTCCGCGGCCAGCCCTCGTACCTCACCGGGCCACTCCGCCTCCCGCAAGGCCGTCTCGGCAGCTTCGGAAATGCGCGGGATGGCGCGGCCGAAGCGGATCGCTGCATCGGTCGCGAAATGGCGTGCCAGGACGGGGATGTCCGCGCGCCGTTGCGCGAGAGGAGGTACGGCAAGCTCGATCGTCGCGATCCGTCGGCGAAGCGCAGGGGTCAGCGCATTGAGCCGGTCGACGATCGCGATCGGGCGGATGTTCTCACTGAGCTTTGCGGCGAGGCGATCCTGCGCCAGTTCGCCGAGCCGGTCCGGATAGCGTAGGATCGCACTGCCCGACGCGTCCCCGATTGCGTCGAGCGCGCCTTCTTCGCGCAGATCGATCCGCAGTGGCACGTTCTGCGTATCCGCAGAAGCGGCGTGCACGGCGAGGGCGGCCAGCATCCGCCCTGCCCCCGAAGGCCCGGTGATTGCGACGCCCGCCGTCGTCGGGCCGACCCGGCGGATCAGCTGGCGCAATTCCTCGATCGGCGCGCTTTCGCCAAGGATGCGCGCTGGCGGCATGTTGCGGTCGGCAGCAATTGCGCCCGCAGCAGGCGCGGTCGGTTCTCGCGCCACGGCAGCTTCAACCTTGCCGATCAGGTCGGCGTTGTTCCACGGCTTCACCGCAAAGTCGCGCGCACCCGCCTGCATCGCGGCGACCGCCATGCGCACCCCGCCATGCGCAGTCAGCACCACGACACACGCCGCCGGGTCGTCCGCCATGATCCGGGCGAGACAGGCAAGCCCTTCCTTGCCGTCGCTTTTCCCCGGGGTAAAATTGAGGTCGAGCACGATCCCGTCGAAGCGGGACCGCGCGAGCTGCGAGAACGCCTCCTCCGGCTCGTGCGCCACCGCCAGGCTGTGCCCGGCCATGCGGAATGCGATCTCCATCGCGCTGGCGACTTCCGGCCGGTCGTCGATCAGAAGAATCGCCAGCCCCGCTTTTGCGCTTGACGCTTCGCCCTGCTGTCCATTTGCGGACACAGTGTCCGGCGATGGACGCTCGGATGCAGAGGCGCTGCTGGATTTTCTCGATATCATAGTGACTTAGGTCTTTCAGCCCGGTTCGGCGATACTGGCGACATGATGACGCACACAGCCGAACAGTCCAACAGTTTGTCTACGCCCGCACCCGGTGCCGCGATGGATCGCAAGGTCGAAAAGAAGAAGGTGCCGTGGTGGCGCGACAAGCGTTTGCTGATTGCCATCGCGGTGATCGCCATCGCCTTTGTCGGGTGGCGCGCGATCCCTGCGAGCGGTTCAACCAATGTCGATGCGGACGACATCCAGACAGGCGAAGTGACCCGCGCCGCCTTCGACGATTACCTGCCGGTTCGCGCGAGCGTGGTGCCCGCCACGACCACCCTCGTCGGCGTGATGAGCGGGGGTCAGGTGGAGGAGCTGTTCGTGCAGGACGGCGCGCTGGTTACCAAGGACCAGCCACTCGCCCGGCTCGCCAATCCCGATCTTGAGCTCACCGTGCTCAGCCAGGAAGCGCAGATCGCCAGCCAGCTGGGCGGTGTCGCGGGCGAGAATCTGGGTATTCAGCGCTCCCGCGTCGATCGCGCGGGGCAGGTAGCGGCGGCGGAGTACGATCTGGTCCGCGCACGGCGCGAGCTCGATATCCGTCAGCAGCTGCACGACAAGGGCTTCGTCTCCGATGCCGGGGTCAAAAGCTATCAGGAAGAGGTCGACTACCAGACCCAGCGCCTCGCCCAGCTGCGCCAGGGCCGCGCCACCGAAGCGGGGATCACTGCGACACAGGGCCGCATGCTCGACGCCACCCGCGCGCGTTTGCAGAGCAACCTGTCCGCCGTGCGCGGCAGCCTCGATGCCCTGACGATCCGCGCGCCGATGGCCGGGCGGTTGACCAATTTCCCGCTCCAGCCGGGGCAGACGCTCGCGCCGGGCGATCCTGCCGGACAGGTTGACAGCGAAGGCGACTGGAAGCTGGAGGCGGAGGTCGACGAATATTATCTCGGCCGGGTCGAGGTCGGTCAGAAGGCGACCACCTCCGACGGAGCGACGCTGACCGTATCCAAGGTACTGCCGACCGTTACCGATGGCCGTTTCCGCGTCGAGCTGACCTTCGAGAAAATGCCCAGCCAGAGCCTCAATCGCGGGCAGACGCTCGACGTGCGGATCACGCTCGGCGCGGCAAAGCCTGCGCTGATCGCCCCCACGGGCGGATGGCTGACGGAAGGCGGCTCCGCGGCCTTCGTGATCGATCCCGATGGCAAGCATGCCCGCCGGGTCTCCGTCACCCTGGGCCGCCGCAATCCGCGCCAGGTCGAAATCCTGTCCGGCCTCGAACCGGGCCAGCGCATCGTCACCAGCAATCTCGCCCGGGTGAAGGGCGACACCATCAATATCCGCTGAAAAGAGGGATGAATTTCGTGATCAAGCTCGAGAATATCGAACGCCGCTACACCTCGGACGAGGTCGAGACGACCGCTCTCGTCGATGTGAACCTAGAGGTGGCAGAGGGCGAATTCCTCGCCATCATGGGGCCGTCGGGCTGCGGCAAATCCACCCTGCTCAACACGCTGGGGACGATCGATCGGCCAACCTCGGGCCAGTACTGGTTCGGCGAAGAAGACCTTGCCGCCATGGACGAGAAAGCGCTGGCGAAGTTCCGCGCTGCGCAGCTGGGCTTCGTTTTCCAGAGCTTCAACCTGATCGACGAGCTGACGATCGAGGAAAACATCGCGCTGGGCCTCGCCTATCGCAAGGATGTGTCAGGCAACAAGGCGGAGCGGGTCGCTGCGGCGATGGACACGGTCAGCATCGCCCACCGTGCGCGCCATTTCCCGCACCAGCTGTCGGGCGGCCAGCAGCAGCGCGCCGCCATCGCCCGCGCCATCGTGGGCCAGCCCAGGCTGATCCTCGCCGACGAACCGACCGGCAACCTCGACACCGCCAATGGCGAGCAGGTGATGGACATCCTCACCGCGCTCAACGCCGGTGGTGCGACCATCGTGATGGTCACCCACTCCCCCAGCCATGCCGATATGGCGAAACGCCGGATCGACATGCTCGACGGCCGGATCGTCGCCAGCGCCATGCGCGCGATCTGAGGAGGACGCATTCATGAACCGCTTCGCCCTGCTCTCACTCTATCGCTCGCTCACCCGGCACAAGCTTTACGCCGCGCTCAATATCGGGGGGCTGGCGATCGGGATCGCCGTGTTCATCGTTCTCGGCCTCTATGTCCGGTTCGAGACGAGCTACGAGACCTGGCTGCCCGATCACGACGAAGTCTACGCCGTCCGCACGGAATGGAAAGACCAGTCGAGCCCGTTTGCCGGGTTCTACAACGAGAGCATGGGCGGCTTGCTCGATCAGCTGCGCGAGGACTTTCCGGCTCTCGTCGGCACGCGGATCATGGGTGGCGAGGGCGGCGGGGTCGTGCAGTACGACAATACCGCCGTGACGGAGGATGTCGCGATGGTCGACCCCTCCTTCTTCGAGGTGTTCGACCTGCCGATCGTGGCGGGCCGCGGCAAGGGCGCATTGTCCCAGCCCGATGGCGTGGTGATCAGCGAGAGCGCCGCCGAACGCTATTTCGGGAAGGGCGATCCCGTCGGGAAGTCCCTGACGGTGTCCATGTGGGAGGCCAAGACCTATCGCGTGGAAGGCGTCTTCGCCGACCTTCCGGCCAATAGCGATTACAAACTCTCGGTTCTGATTCCTCTGCCCGACGACATGGAAGCCAAAAATTCGAGCTGGTATCATTGGGGCAGCACCAGTCTGGAGACCTATCTGCGCTTTGCCGACGCTGCGGACGCTGCAGGGTTCGACGCAGCAATGCCCGATTTCGTCGAACGGCGCGGTCGCGCCGATATGGGGGAGAATGCCAGCGACGTTGTCGGCCTCAGCCTGTTGCCGCTGTCGGACCTTCATCTGACGCCCACCGGCAATTCGGCCTCGAGGGCGAAGATGACGCTGGTGACGCTGGGCCTGGTGGGGACATTTGCCCTGCTCATCGCGCTCATCAATTACATCAATCTGGCAACGGCCCGCGCCGGACTGCGCGCCCGCGAAGTCGCCATGCGCAAGGTCCTCGGTGCCGATCGCCATGCCGTGATGCGCCAGTTCCTCGCCGAAGCGCTGCTGACCGTGGCGATCGCCAGCCTGATGGGCCTGATCCTGGCCGAGCTCGGCCTGCCGCTGATCAATGCTGCCGGCGGGCTTTCGCTTGCCATTCCCTATGCCCTCGTCGTCCCCGCGCTGGCGGTGTTGACGCTGATCGCGGGTCTGCTTGCCGGCATCTATCCCGCGATCGTGCTGTCGCGATATCAGCCCGCAGCTGTGCTTGCCGCGTCGCGTTCCCCCGGCGGAGGACGGGCCGGCGCGAGGATCAGGGAGGCCCTGGTGGTGGTGCAGTTCGCACTCGCTATCGCCTTCCTGAT
Organism: Erythrobacter sp. YJ-T3-07; assembly: GCF_015999305.1. Lineage (NCBI taxonomy): Bacteria > Pseudomonadati > Pseudomonadota > Alphaproteobacteria > Sphingomonadales > Erythrobacteraceae > Erythrobacter > Erythrobacter sp. YJ-T3-07. Next base: position 2,539,258 of record NZ_JAEAGP010000001.1, read on the forward strand.
CGGCACCGCCGTGCTGGTCGCGCAGACGCAGCATGTCCGATCGTCGGATGTCGGGTTCCAGCGCGACGGACTGATGACGGTCCTTTCGCTACGGGACAGTCTCGTCGACGATAGCCAGCGCCGCGCATTTACCGAAGCCGTACGCGCGATGCCGAATGTCAAAAGCGTCGCGCTGGCGAACACGGTCGTCGGCGGCAGTGGAACCCGCAACGCCGACAACGTGCCCCTTCCCGGCGTGGTCGGCGACGGCCCCTCGGTGATGTGGGAGATCGTCGGACCCGGCTTCTTCGACGTCTATGCACCCAGACTGATCGCAGGCCGCTTGTTCGATGGCCGTGCTGCCGACGACAACGGCACATCCGATCAAAGCAAGCCGCAGAACATCCTCATCAACCGGCAGGCCGTGAGCGTTCTGGGCTTCAGCGATCCGCAGGATGCGATCGGCAAGACGATCGGCGGCGAAAGGCCGCGCACTGTCATCGGAGTGATCGACAATCTGAGCTTCTTCGGCCCTCGCGAACCGGTCAATCCGACCTATTACTACTATTACGCCGATCCCCTGAGGACCGGGAATATCGTCGCCTCGATCCGCTTCAGCGGCGATCCGCGCACTTTTCAGAACCAGCTGGAAGGGGTGTGGCAGCGGATCGTTCCGCAGGTACCGTTCAACGCACAGACGGCCGACGAGCGCCTGACCCGGTTCTACGAAGACGATGATCGCGCCACGCGCCTGTTTGCAATCGGAGCTGGGCTCGCGGTCCTGATCGGCGTGGTCGGCCTGTGGGGCCTCGCCTCCTTCAACACCGCGCGGCGGGTGAAGGAGATCGGCATCCGCAAGTCGCTGGGTGCGTCGGCAACCGATATCGTCAAGCTGCTGGTCGGCCAGTTCATGCGTCCCGTGTTGATCGCGAACCTGATCGCCTGGCCGCTCGCGTACTTTGCGATGCGCACCTGGCTGGCTGGGTTCGATGACCGGATTGCGCTCTCTCCGCTGTTTTTCATCGGGGCCAGCCTGGTCGCGATCGTGATCGCGATGCTCACCGTGCTTGGCCAGTCGCTCCGCGCGAGCCGTACCGCTCCGGCATGGGCGCTGCGCCATGATTAGGGGCATCATGACAAGAGCTGCGCTGCTCGGCGGAGCGGCGCTGCTCGGCACCGCTCCCGCCCAGGCCGACACGCTGCGCGATGCGATTGCGGCAGCCTATGCCACCAATCCCACGCTGGCCGAGGCGCAGGCCCGGCAGGAGGCGCTGGAGGAGGCCCCCGAACAGGCGCGGGCCGAAGGCCGGCCCACGCTCTCCGCAATTGCCGGCGCAGGCTACGACGATCTCGGTCGCGGGAGCGCGGGTAGCGCCGATCTGCAAGCAGCCATGCCGATCTGGACCGGCGGCCGCGTATCCTCAGCCGTCCGAGCATCCTCGGCAGATGTCACGGCGGGCGCACAGGTGGTGCGCGACAGCGAGGCGGCGGTTCTCCAGCAGGTGGTCGCAGCCTATGCCGACCTGCTGTTCGCACAGGAGGCGGTCGAGGTCGCGCGGATCGGGATCGAGCGGCTCGACCGGCAGATAGGCGAGGCACAATCGCGTTTCGATCTGGGCGAAGCAACGCGCACCGATGTCGCCCAGTTGCAGGCCCAGCGATCGAGCGTCGTCGCCAATCTCGCCGATGCCGAGGCCGCTCTTGCCAGCGCACGCGCAGCCTATCGCGCAGTGGTGGGAGAGGAACCGGGCGCGCTGGAGGGCGATGTGCCCCCACCCGCAATGCTTCCCGCCGACCTCGCCGATGCCCGCGCCGCTGCCGAGCTTGCCAATCCCCGCCTGCTGGAACGCCTGCGCATCGTCGACGCCTCCGAAGCCCGGATCGACCGCGCTCGGGCGGAGGGTGCGCCGAGTATCGAGCTTGCGGGGGCCTATGGCCGCGGCGTGCAAGACGCGGGAGGCAGCCTGCGGGATTACGACAGTGCCGCCAGCGTCGGCGTGACCTTGCGCATTCCGCTGCTGACCGGCGGGCTGTTGGCTTCGAGAGTGCGCGAGGCTGAGGCGACTACTCGCGCCGATCGCTACGCGGTGCAAGCCGAGCTACGCGAGACCATGCGCTCCGTCGAAACGGCCTGGGCCACACTTCAGGCAGCCGGACAACGCGAGGAGGCAAGCAGGGACGGGCTGGCGGCTGCACAGATCGCGCTCGACGGGGTGCGCGCGGAATACGAATTCGGCCTGCGCTCGACAATCGACATCCTGCTTGCCGAACAGAGTTATCGCTCTGCCCAGCTCGCCCTCGCCCGTGCGCGCAGCGACGTGCTGATGGCACAGGCCGCACTGCTCAGGGCGACCGGCCATCTCGACCGCGCGGCCTTTCTGGGCCGGCAAGAGGAGATTGGCACAATCCCCGGCTAGCGTCTTCTCCCTCGATGGATTTGGCGCGTCGCGTGGCGGCGACGCGACTGGCTGACAAAGCCACCGGCACGTTTTAGTGCAAGCGGCGGATGAAGCCCTTGCGCGCCTCGATTCGGGAATACCGACACCTTGCGCTCGCGCTGCTGCTGGTGGCGTTTTTTATCCGGGCGATAATCCCCGCAGGCTTCATGGTGTCCGCTGGCAGCGACACCGTTCTTTCGGTGACGATCTGTTCCGATGCCTCCGCCGGTCTCAAGCAGATGCAGCTGGTCATCCCGGGCAAGAAGCCGGCCAGCGGGCATTCGGATGGCATGGAGAAGGCCCAGCACTGCGCCTTCTCGAGCCTCGCAAAGGCGGCCGACGGTGCTGCCGATGCCGCACTGCTGGCGCTCGCCTTCGCCTTCATCCTCGTGCTCGGCCTGGCGCCGGTGCGGCGGCTTGCGTTACAGCGAAACCCTTACCTCCGACCGCCGCTGCGCGGACCTCCGGCAGCGGCCCGACAATCCTAGCCTGACCTGTCGGTTCTGCCGCCGCGCGCCCGGAATGCGCGTGCCGGCCTCTCGGAGTATAGAAAATGGAATTCAAAACGACCCGCCCGCTGCGGCGGACCATTCACGCTGGCCTCGCCGCGCTGGGCTCTGCTGCGCTGATCCTTTCGGTTGGGGCGTGCAACTCACAACCTCAGCCCGAGGGCGCGGCTAGCGAAAACGCCAGCAGCGAGCTCGTCATCACCGCCCCCTGGTCGCGCGAGACCGCGAAGGGCCAGGACGCGGGCGGCGCCTTCATGACCATCGCCAATGAGGGCAGCGGCGCCGACCGGCTGCTCGGCGGATCGACCCCGGTGGCGGGCGACGTGCAAATCCACACGGTCGACATGACCGATGGCGTGATGCGCATGCGTCAGCTGTCCGACGGGCTGGAAATCCCCGCAGGCGACACGGTCACGCTGAAGCCGGGCAGCTTCCACATCATGCTGATGGGCCTCAATCACCCGCTTGAACGGGGCGAAACCGTCCCCCTGACGCTCACTTTCGCGAAGGCCGGGCCGGTCGAGGTGGAACTCATTGTCGAGCCGGTCGGCTCGCAAGGCCCTGATGTGGAGGGAGGAAGCGATGAGTGATTCGTTTCCAGAGCTCGAAGAAGAAGACCAGACGCCGGAGGAACGCGCGGCGGGTTTGAGAATCTTCCGCATGATCGTCTGGCTGTTCGTGGCGCTTTTCGCCGGGATGGGTCTGTTCGCCCTGTTCGGGCCGGACAGGCAACCCGCAGCGGATCAACCGACCGGTTATGCCGACACGGTGGGCGGCGCATTCTCGCTCACCGCCGCGGATGGTTCGACCGTCACCGACCAGACACTGAAGGGAAAGCCATTTGCGATCTTCTTCGGTTTCACCCGATGCCCGGATGTGTGCCCGACGACACTCGCAAGCCTCGCCAAACTGCGCAAGCAGATGGGTGAGGATGGCGACAAGTTCCGAATCGTGTTCGTCTCAGTCGACCCCGGCTACGACAGTCCGGAAGATATCGGGCGCTATGTCGATCTGTTCGGCACACCGACCATCGGATTGACCGGGTCGGACGAAGAAATCGCCCGGATCACAAAGGCCTACCACGCCTTCTACAAGAAGGTGCCGACCGAGGGCGACGACTACACCATCGACCACACCGCGTCGGTCTACCTGATGGATGCCGAGGGCAAGCTACGCTCGACCATCGACTATCACGAGGATCCGAAGACCTCGCTCGCCAAGCTGGAGCGGCTGGTCGACAAGACTTGAACGGGTCCGGCGGTGTCCCGCGACTAGCGCGGGGCGCCGCCGACCGCCTGATACAGCCCCACCAGCGTGGTCAGTTCGTCGGCCTTCGCCTGAACCAGCGAGAGTTCGACCCCGAGCAGCGCGCGCTGCGCATCGACCTGCTCGATATAGGGCGTATATCCCGCGCGGTAGCGGTTGCGCGCATGGCGCAGCGCATCCTCGACCGCGCTCCGCTGGGCCTCCAGCGCGGTCTGCTGTTCGCCGAGATTGGCCAGGATTGCCATCCGATCCTCCACCTCCCGGAAGGCACCAAGCACGGTGGAGCGATAGGCCCACGCAGCCTGATCGCGCTGCGCAGTTGCTCCGTCGAGCTGGGCCTGCAGCCGCCCGCCCTGGAAGATCGGGGCGAGGATGCTGCCGCCGAGCGACCAGACGCTGATCGGATCGGCAAGCAGGTCGGAGAGGGCCAGTCCCGCGCTCGCCCCCAGATCGATCGATGGCATGAAATCGGCGCGCGCGACGCGCATTTTGGCATCGGCTGCGGCAATCCGGTATTCCGCCGCGGCGATATCCGGTCTGCGGCGCAGAAGTTCCGAAGGGAGCGTTGCGGGCGGTGCCGGAGCCACCAGTTCGTCCAGCGTCCCGCCGCGCTCGATGCCGCCGGGCAGTTCCCCGGTCAGGACCGAGAGCGCATTCTCCTGCCGCGCAATCTGCGCCTTCAATTGCGGGACCAGCTGCGCGGTCGCCTGATATTCGGCCTCCGCCTGCCGCAAGGGCAGCTGCGACGTATAGCCGACCTCGGCACGGTCGCGGGCGAACTTGAGCGCGTCCTGACGCGCCGCCAGCGTATCCTCCAGCACCGCGAGCCGCGCATCCAGCGCGAGCAGCGTGATATAGCCCGTGGCGGTGGCCGCGCTCACCGCGAGACGTGCGGCTTCCTCACCAGAAGCGCTCGCCGCGACGCCTGCCTCTGCCGCATCGACGCGCGCGGCGTTCTTGCCGAACAGGTCGAGTTCGTAGGAGGCGCGAAAGGTCGGCTGGGCCGCAACCGACTCCTGTGGCCGCCCCAGCGCCGACACCTCGCGCTGTACTCCGCCTTCGACGCCCACGCCGAGGGATGGCAGCAGGTACCCGCGTGAAGCCTGTTCGGTCGCGCGTGCCTCATCCACCCGTGCCGCAGCGATGCGGACATCGGGATTGTTGAGCCTCGCCTGTTCGACGAGGCGGGACAGCTGCGGATCGCCGAAGCTTTCCCACCATGCCGCCTCGACCGGAGCGCTCGCACCCAGCTGCGTGCGCCACTCGATCGGCGGCGTCACGGCGGATCCCACGGGGGCATCCTGCAGGCTCGGCGCGCAGGCGGACAGCGCGAGCGCGGATGTGAACAGAAGGGCAAGAGACTTGCGCATAACGATCACTCCTTCGTGTGAACGGTCGCGACGACCGACATGCCCGGCCCCAGCCGCTCGGCAGCCTTCTGACCCTTGTCGAGGACGATGCGCACCGCGATGCGCTGCGGCACCTTCACGAAATTGCCCGCCCCCGTGTCCGGCTTGACGATGCTGAATTCGCTGCTGGCGGCAGGCGCAATGCTCTGCACACGCCCGGTCAGTTCCAGCCCGCCCAGCGCATCGACTTCCAGTGTCGCCCGCTGGCCCACCGCCATCTCGGCGGTCTGGGTTTCCTTGAAGTTGGCGACCACCCACAGCTCGTCCGGCACGATGTACATCAGCTGGGTGCCCGCGCTGACGAGCTGGCCGACGCGCGCGGTAATCTCGCTCAGGCGGCCCGAACGCGGCGCGCGGATTTCGGTGCGGGAAAGCTCGATCTCGGCGAGGTCTTTCGATGCCTCGGCACCGGCAACCTGCGCTTCCAGCCCACCACGACCGACCGTGACCGACCGCACGTTCTCGGCAGCGATAGCCCGCTGGGCCTCTGCCTGCTGCACACCGGCCTGCGCCTGCTGCAAGGCGGCGCGCGCCTGGTCGCGCTCGCGTAGCGAGACCGATCCCTCGTCGACCAGTTCGGCAATGCGGTTCATGTCCGCCTGCGCCTTTTGCAGCGCGGCGCGCGCGCTCGTCACAGCGGCGGTCTGCAGCTTGAGCTGCGCCTGGGCGGAGCGCAGGCTCTGCGCGCTGTTGGCCAGTGCAGCCTGCTGCGCAGCGGAGTTCGCCGAGCCTTGCAGGACCTTCTGTTGGAAAGGCGCGTCGTCGATCCGCGCCAGCAGATCGCCCTTTTCGACCCGCTGGAAATCGGTGACGGGCACTTCGGTCAGATAGCCGGCGACCTGCGGGCTCACCACCGTGGTGCGGCCGCGCACATAGGCGTTGTTGGTCGTCTCGTCCCCACCGGCGAAGGGCGGGAGGCCCCAAGCATAGAGCGCGGCGAGCACGCCTGCCAGAATCAGCAGGACCGCGACGATGATACGCCGGCGCGAAGCATTGGGAGACCAGCCCTTGTCCGACTCCGCCTCTGCGGGCGCGTCTTCAACAACCTCGGGTTCTGGCTCGGTCTGTGAAGGGGAGTTTGTCATTGTCTGGTCCTTGCGAGCATGGCCTCAAGCGAAGCCAGTTCCTTGGCGAGCGGATTGCGCCCGCGTATCTTGTTGATGAGCCACGGCACGAGCACCGCGGCAAAGGTTATCGCGGCGAGCGTGCCGACGAGGAAGAACACATCGTTGAATGCCAGCACCGCGGCCTCGCGCCCGACCGACTGCGAGACGCTGGCGGATGCCGCCTGCTGCTGCAGCGCCGGGTCCGACTGAACCGGCGCGATCCGCCGGGCCGCGTTCGAAAGCGCCTGCGCGAGCTGGATATTGCCGAGCGTGAGCATGCTTCCCGCGTCGATCAGGTGGGTCTTCAACCGGATCGTGTAAAAGGCGGAGAGCAACGACGAACCTGCAAGCCCGCCGATCGACTGCGACAGCGAAAAGATCGCGATGAAACTGATCACGAATCTGGGCCCTGCGACCAGCGCACGGACCATGCCTTCCATCATGATCGGCCCCATCGCGAACACCGCGGCGAAAGCGATCGCGGCCTGTGTCCAGTAAACGTCCTGCGGCCGTGTCATCACCCCGGTTCGGGTGTCGGCAAAGGCGGCGATGCAGATCACAAGAATCGCGAACAGCACCGGACGCGTCAGATCCCTGGGATCGAGACGAACGACAGAGAGCACCATCCCGGCTGTGGTCGCGCCGGTCAGCACCCAGAAATATCCGATCAGCTGGTCGTTGCTATAGCCCAGCGCGGAGAACATCCCGCTCGCACCGAAGCCCTGTTCGGCAACCAGCACGCGCACCGTCGCGCCGATTACAGCGAGGCTGAGGACCGCGCGGCTCGACAGCCAGCTCAGGTCGAGCATCGGGCTCTTGCGATTGGCCTCGATCAGGAAGCAGCCGCCAAGGCCGAGGATCGCGATGACCAGCGCGTAACCGAGCCACGGCGTATCCCACCACTGGATGCGGCCCTGGATGAGGAAGGTGCACAGCGCGCACACACCGATGACGAAGAGCGCAATGCTCGGGATGTCGAGCGCCTCGAACGTGTCCTTTCTTTCCCCCGGCGGAAGCCGCAGGAGATAGACCATCCCGAAGCCCAGCAGCGACAGGGCAAACTGGAACTGGAACACGTGGCTCATATCGCTGTCGACCAGCAGCGTCGGCGACAGCGCCCGGGTCAGAGGGAAGGCAATCTGACTGAGGCCGATCGAAATCACCAGCCCGGCAACCCTCATCGCTGCCGGCAGTCCCTGCATGAGGTAGTAGATCGTGAGCGCGGACAAGCCGCTTGCCGCAATCCCTGCCACCGCGCGCGCCGCCAGTTCGGGATAATAGCCCGGGCCGATCATCTGCACGAAATTGGCCGCAACCAGCCCTGCCATCGCCCAGCGGACGAAAGGCTGGATGCCGAACTGCTGCCGCACGCGAAACAGCAGCATGCTCATGCAGGAATAGGTCGAATAGAACGCCACGGTGAGCCAGCCCGACTCCACCGGCGTCAGCGCGAACTCGGCCTGAAGCGCACCCGAGTTGGCCAGCAGGAAACCATTCTGGCTGCCCCCGACGAGCCCGATGAACAGACCGATCGCAAGATAGGCCGCGCGGCGACGCGCCGGATGATCGGGATTGGCAGGCGATCCCGGGAGGATCGGCATCTCATGCGGCTTGAACCGATAACTGACCGCATGGTCGAAAAGGGGCGGGCGATCACTCACAGCGCAATGCTCCGTCGATCAGAGTGTCTTCGAGCGCCGCCTCGAACGCGCGGTCGTCAGCCACATTATCGACCAGCTTGGCGAGGCGTTCCCGCCGGGCGACGGTACTCGCCGCTGCATAGATGAAGTTGGCCACCCTGAATTGCAGGTGATGCACATCGCGCTCGCACTCTGCGGCAGCCGCCTGGGCGAGATCGAAGAAATAGCGGTGCAGCGGCAGCGAAAGCTCGTCGAGCAGCCAGTCGTTGCGCTCGGAATCGATCGTGATGTCGCGCAGTAGCAGCCGCGGCATATCCGGGTGCGCAAGCTGGTAGTCGATGAAGGCCCTCATCGCGTGGCGCAGACGTTCACGGGCAGGCTTCGCCTGCGTGTCCGCCATCGCCCGGTCGAGCGCTGCGTGTAGATCCTTCGCCGATTGCGAGACGATCGACTTCCACAAGCCAGCCTTGCCGCCGAAACGATAGCCGATCAGCGCGACGTCGATATTCGCGTCGGAGGCGATTTCACGCAGCGAGGTCGCTTCGTACCCTCTTGTGGCGAAGCGCCGCCGGCCGGCGTCGGCGATCGCCGCGCTCGTATCCGTATCGCTCTTTCTGGGCCGTCCCGGCCCGCGTCGCTTGTTCACTCTACGCTCCTGTCAGGAGCGCGATTTAGGAGGCGCCTCGAATATATTCAATAGCCGTTGAATATATTCGAGGCGCTGCTTGCCGACCGGCGAAAGAGCTGAGAACTCCGCTGAAAGTCGCCAGCTGCACCGCCCGTGTCGATCAGTCCGATACCTGGGCCGACCGGCATGGCCTGGCCCGGCTTCGCCAGTTGAGAATATGGGCCGCGGCAACCAGTGCCGCGCCAAGTGTCGTGAGCCCGGTTTCAAGCGCCACAGTATGGGCAAACAGGCCCGAGATCATCAGCGCCAGCCCGGCAAAGCCGAGGGCCAGCCGGGGTCCCGCCCTGCCCGCACCATGCCGTGATTTCAGCAGGACATAGCTGGTCAGCGGCCCCGCGATGAGCACCATGACGAGATGAAACTCTTCCGGCAGCGAGAGCGCAGTGCTCCAGCTCGGCAGGATGGCGATGGCCAGTGGGAAGACGAGGCAATGGATGAGGCAGGCGGTCGACAGCGTCACGCCGGCACCATCCATCGCGGCGGCGACACCTCTGCTACGCGGCCTCACGCGCCCGGCTCCGGGTCGATCCGCGGCGTATCGATCGCCAGCAGCAAGCGCCGTTCACCGGTGCCCGCGATGGGTGGGGAACGGTGCAGACAGGGATCATGCCCCTCGCCGAACTGCCAGCCTTTGACCAGTGCGATATCGCCCGCGTCGATATTCCACACCTCCCCGCCCGGCACGTTGTCGCAGGCGAATTGCGTGCCGCGCCCCGCATAGGTGGTGATGAGCCGCAGGTCGGTGAAATCCGCGTGGAGCTTGCAACAGGAATCATCATCGACCAGCTCGAGCCGCAGACGCACCTCGTCGCAGAGCATCAACGCCGCGAGGCGGGTGGCGAGCATGGCGATATCCTCCGTCAGCGCACCGGGCAGATCACCCAATGCGGCGGCCGCGCGATCGGGCGCACCGCTCGCGCGCAACGTGAACGGATCGCGCGTCAGCAGATGCCTGTCGCAAAGCGGCACCGCTCGGCGCTGCACGACCAGCGGATGTTCCGGTCGCCGTATCGCGCTCCAGTCATCGGTGAAACACGCGTAGTCGGTGGCGTTCGAGGACGAAGGCGGACGAGGGAGAGATGCGGCAACTTGCATGATTGGGCGATTTTCTTTCGACACCGGTGTTGGCTCGGCACCCGCCGAGACGCTCGAGCTAATATATGTGATATTATATCATACATTTCAAGCTGCGATCGTGCTCATTTTCGGTTATGGCGCGTGCCACCGATTCCCTATCCCGCTCACAGGAAGACCCGATGCCCGCGATCCAGACCGCCCCGATCCAGACCGATCGCCGCAAGTTTCTCGCCGGAACCGGGGCCGCATTCGGCGCCCTGCTGGCGAGCGGCTGCACCACCAACAGGATGGTTACGGCAGCCGGCACCGCAGGCGTACCCGCCTACGGCCCGCTGCAACCCGATCCTGACGGAATGCTCGATCTGCCTTCCGGCTTCTCGTACCGGCTGCTGTCCAGTCTCGGCGAGGCCATGAGTGATGGCGGGACCGTGCCCGACAAGGCCGACGGCATGGGCTGCTTCAACCTCGGCAACGGTGAGATCGCCCTCGTGCGCAACCACGAACTGGTCCCGGGCGACGGCGCGGGAGGCCCGATCGCGAGGGGCTTCGGCACTCGCAATGGGGAGATCGTTCCAGGCGGGACGACCAATATCGTGCTCGACGCGAACACGCTGGAGGTACAGCGCCAGTTTCGCACGCTTGGCGGCACGATCCGCAATTGCTCGGGCGGGGTCACGCCGTGGAATACCTGGCTGACCTGCGAGGAATCGCCGACCGGCCCCGGCCAGCGCTATGGCGAGGGCCTGGCGCAAAATCACGGCTGGGTGTTCGAAGTGCCCGCCAATGCCTCCGGGCTGGTCGCCCCTGTCGCGCTGACCGCGATGGGACGCTTCAACCACGAGGCTGCCTGCGTCGATCCGGAGACGGGGATGGTCTACATGACCGAGGACCGCGACGACGGCGTGCTCTATCGTTTCATCCCGAAGGAACGCGGCAACCTGCGCGCGGGCGGACGGCTGCAGGCCATGGCGATCGACGGCCTCGACGATACGCGCAACTGGGATGCGCCGGTCATGCAGGTGCAAAAGCCGTACGAGGCGCGCTGGATCGATCTCGACGAGGTAGAGGCTCCGCTCGACGACCTGCGCATCCGCGCGGTCGCGAAGGGCGCGGCGCTGGTCGCACGCGGTGAAGGTATCCATATGGGCACGGACGACCTGTTCGTGTGCTCGACCAGCGGCGGGCAGAAAGGGCTCGGGCAGATCTTCCGCTTCGTCCCCGGTCGCGGGCGCGGCCCGGACATGGTGGAGCTGTTCTTCGAGAGCGAGAGCAAGGACCAGTTCAATTTCGGCGACAACCTGACCGTTTCGCCCAATGGCCACCTGATCGTGTGCGAAGATCAGTACACCGATGTGGTCGACAACCACTTGCGCGGTATCACGCCCGATGGCCGCGCCTACACGCTTGCACGCCTGACCATGCAGACCGAACTGGCCGGGGCCTGCTTCTCACCCGACGGCAAATGGCTCTTCGTAAACGCCTATTCGCCCACCCGCACCGTGGCGATCACCGGGCCGTGGGACCGGTTGATGACCTGAGGCGGATTACCCGCCGGGGTGAAGGATCACCCTTGCTCGCAGGCCTGCATTGCCTCGCGCGCCAGCCGAGCGAGAATCGGGAACTTCGTCGCCCGCTCCGCCGCCTGCGCGCTGGCGGCATTGCCGCGGATCACCCGGCCCTTGATCCCGTGGAAGATCGCCGCGAGGCGGAAGAAGTTGAACGCGATGTAGAACTCCCAGTTGGGAATGCTCTCGCGCCCGGTCCGCGCGCAATAGGCGGCAACATACTCCGCCTCGCTCGGAATGTTGAGCGCGGCCAGATCGGCGCCGTGCAGCCCCGCCACGATGTCGGGCGGCATCCGGTACATCATCGCGTTATAGGCGAAATCGGCGAGCGGGTGGCCCAGCGTCGACAGCTCCCAGTCGAGCACCGCGAGCACGCGCGGCTCGTCGGGCGCGAAGATCATGTTGTCGCAGCGCAGATCGCCATGGACGATCGCGGTTTCCTCGCCCGGCGGGATATTCTCAGGCAGCCATTCGACCAGCGCGTCCATGTCCGCGTTCCGGCCCGCCTCTTCGTCGGCCAGATATTGCTTCGACCACCGGGCGATCTGGCGCGCGAAGTAGTTGCCGGGCCTGCCGTAGTCGCCCAGGCCGACCGCCTCGGGATCGACCCCGTGCAACTGGGCCAGCACGCCGTTCATCGCGGCAAAGTAGTCCGGCCGCGCATCGCGGGGCACATCGGGGAAGGTCGCGTCCCAGAGGATGCGCCCCTCAACCATCTCCATCACGAAAAACGGCGTGCCGAGCACGCTCTCGTCCTCGCACAGGCCGTGAATTGCGGGAACGGGAAAGCCGGTCCGGCCCAGCGCCTCCATCACCCGGGCCTCGCGTTCCACCGCGTGCGCACCCTTGAGGATTTCGCCCGGAGGCTTGCGCCGCAGCACGTAACTGCGCGTCGGCGTGCTCAGCCGGTAGGTGGGGTTGGACTGCCCGCCCTTGAACTGGTGGACCTCCAGCGGTCCGGCAAACCCGTCGACATGGCCGCGCAGCCACGCCTCCAGCGCAGCACGGTCGAGTTCGTAGCCCGCGCGCACAGCCGTAGTGCCCTTATTCCCTTCCGCCGCAGCGCTCATGCCGACGCGGCGGCCTCGCGGTGGGCCTTCTTGATCTTCTTGGCGAGCGACCATTTGTGCACCTCGGTCGGGCCGTCGTAGATCCTGAACGCGCGCAGCTCGCGAAACACCTGCTCGACAATGGTCTGGTCGGTCACCCCGGTGCCGCCCATCACCTGTACGCAGTTGTCGGCCACCCGCATCAGCGCTTCGGATACGGCGACCTTCGCCATCGAGCTTTCGGTGGTGCCCAGATCGCCCGTGTCGAGCACGCTGGCGCACCAGTAGATCATCAGTTCGGCCTGCTTGAGGTCGATCTGGTTCTGCGCGAGCATGAAGCCCACGCCTTCGTGATCGATCAGCGGCTTGCCGAAGGCCTGGCGGCGGCAGGCATAGTCGCTGGCGATCTCCTGACACCGGATCGCCGCGCCCAGCCAGCGCATGCAGTGCGACAGGCGCGCGGGCGACAGGCGCACCTGCGCATAGCGGAAGCCCTCGCCCGCCGCGCCGAGCATCTGGTCGGCAGGCACGCGCAGGTTCTCGATCGTGACATCCGCGTGGCCGCCGGGCATCGAATTGTCGATCGTGTTGGGCGCGCCCTCGATCCGGATCGCGGGATCGGGCAGGTCGACCAGGAACATGCAGGCCCCGCCGCCTTCGTCCACGCCCTCGGCGCGCGCCATCACGATGCCCACGCCTGCGCCGTCGGCCCCGGTGATGAAGCGCTTGCGCCCGTTCACCACCCAGTGATTGCCGTCCAGCTTGCAGGTGGTCTTCATCATCGAAGGATCGGATCCGGCCCCGCCCCAGTCGGCAGGCTCGGTCATGAAGAACGCGCTTTGCTCGTCGCCCGAAACCAGTCGGGAGAGGAATTTCTCCTTCAGGTGATCGCTTCCGACATGGCCCAGAAGGTACATGTTGCCCTCGTCCGGCGCGTTGGTGTTGAGCGCCAGCGGACCGAGCGGGGAGAGGCCCGATTTGATGAGGACATAGGCAGTCTCGACCTGGGTCAGGTGGCTGCCGTCCTCCATGATGTGCGGCGTCATCAGCCCTGCCTCGCGGGCGAGCGCGCGGATTTCGCGGACCAGTTCGCGGGTCGGCGCGCCGTGATGGTCGCGGCGCGGGTCGTGCTCGTAAGGCGCGATCTTGCTCCGCACGAAGTCCTCCACCCGATCGCCTATGTCCCGGGCGCGTTGCGAAACCTCGATCATTCTCAATCCTTCAGATTATCTCATTGGTGGGTGGGCCCGGCTATTCGGCCCAGCGCAGCTCCAGCTGAAGCAGCGAGCCGACATTACCGCCACGAAACGTCGGCTGAACATCTTCGGCCAGCGAGAAGGGCGGCACACGGGCGAGCCATTCTTCGAGCAGAACGATCGCTTCCAGCCGGGCGAGCCCCGCGCCCACACAGCGGTGCGGGCCGAGCCCCATGGTGGTATGGCGCACCGGCGACAGGCCGCGATCGAAATCCACCTTCTCCGGGTCGTCGAAACAAGCCGGGTCGAGATTGTGCAGCACGCTGGGCAGATAGATCAGATCGCCCTCGCGCACTTCCACCCCGTCGACCTCGGTCGTCTCGACGCAGTTGCGGGTGACCGAAACCGTGGGATATCGCCGCATCAGTTCGTCGACTGCGGCGGGAATGCGCGAGGCATCCTCCCGCAGGTACGATTGGTCGTCAGGATGGCGCGCGAGGTGCATGATCATGTTGCCCATCATCGCGACCACCGTATCGAGCCCGCCGAACAGCAGATTGCGACACATCCGCTGCGCCTCGCCGAAAGTCCAGGCGCGCGCCTCGATCGGGACCGAGAGGATCCGGCTGAACAGGTCGCTGCCCGGATTGGCCAGCCGTTCGCGGATATAAGGCTCCAAGTAGGCGTCGGCGGCATCGCGCAGTTCGACCACCGTCATCGATCCGTCGGGCCGGGTCAACTGCTGGCCCAGCGGGCGCAGCTTCGCGCGGTCTTCGGGTGGAACGCCGATCAGCGTCAGGAAGATATGGATCGGCAGGATTTCGGCGAATTGCGACATGAACTCGCACCCGCTCTTGCCCATCAGCCCCTCGATGAGCAGGCGCGCCTGTTCGCGGACCAGCGGCTCCATCGCGACGACGTGATTATTCGCGAAACCCTTCATCACCGCCATGCGGAACGGCTTGTGCTCGGGCGGGTCCTGCTGGAGCGGAATGAACTCCATCACCTCGCCAAGACCCGGCGTCACCGCAAGCGCTTCGTTGGAAAAGCGCTCCGCATCGCCCCACAGGCTGCGCACCACTTCTCCGCAGGCGCCGATCCAGTGCCCGCCGTTTTCGGTTGTCCAGACGAGGCCGGGGCCGCCGAGCAGGGATTTCCACGCGGCGAAGAAATCCCGCTCCCCACCGGGCGGCGCGAACACGTTGAAATCGACCACCCGGTCTGCCGGAACGTGATCCGGTATTGGCTGCGCGCTCATCGCCCCTCTCCCCGGCCGGTTGGCCTAACCCAGTGTCCGCAGCGGCTCGCTGCCGTCCCAGTCGCGCGCGGCCTCGCGCATCATCGTGAAAAGCTGTTCGCCCTGCTCGGACTTTTCGAGGATCTCCAGCAGCCCGCCCGGCCCCGCGCCGGGATCGACATAATAGACCCGCGCACCGCCGAAGGTACCTTCGACGATTATCTCGGCCCTCGCATCGGCGACCGCTTTCTTCGCAGCTTCGAAATCCTCGACCAGCACCAGCGTGTGGTGCAGCCGGTCCTTCACGCCATACTCCCCGTTATAATGTGCGGGCGCGTCGTTCTCTGGCCGGAAAAGCTCGATCTGGATGTCGTTCCAGTATGCCATCGCGACCGAGAAACGTGCATCGGTCGGCTCGCCGCGATAACGCATGTTCTCCAACGTGATGTTCTCGAACAGGAAGAAGGGGCCGACCCCCATCGTCTCGGTCCAGTATTTCAACGCAGCGTCGAAATCGCTCGGCACGTAGGCGAGCTGCTCGCACGGCCCCAGAGCGGTGAGACTTCCAGGCTTGGGCATTGGTTCTTCTCCAGCAGATCACGCCCCGATGGACTTTGCTCAGGCGAACAATTCCTCGGGGTTCTCGAACAGGGTCTTGAAGGTCGCGAGGAACTTCGCCCCCGCCGCACCATCGATCGCACGGTGATCAACCGACAGGGTCAGCGAGATGCGCGTCTCGAACGCGACTCCCCCGTCCTCGCCCTCGGTAGGCACGCGCGAGGTGGCTCCGACCGCGAGGATCGCGGCCTGCGGCGGATTGATGATCGCATCGAAATTCTCGATCCCGAACATGCCGAGGTTGGACACGGTGAAAGTCCCGCCGTCGAGATCATCATAGCCCAGCCGGCCCGCCTCCGCCTTGTCGATCAGTGCACGGGTGGCCTTTGCGATCTGCCCGATGCCAAGCCGGTCGGCCTGCCGCACGATCGGCGTCATCAGCCCATTGGGCGAGGCAACCGCAACCGACACATCGGCGTGGGGGAAGCGATGGATTTCCTCACCATGCAGCTGCACGTTGACCTCTGGATGACGTCTGAGAGCGCGCGCCGCCGCCATCACCACGAAATCGTTGAGCGAAGCCTTGCTGCCCAGCACCAGATTGGCGTGCCGCCGCAACGCCATAACCGGATCGGCGCAGACCGACGTCCGCAGGTAGAAATGCGGGATGTCCTGCTTTGCTGCGGTCAGCCGCTTGGCGACCACCTTGCGCACGCGATCGAAGGGTTCGATCTCCGGCCTGTTGTCGACCGGCACGATGGGCGCGTCGCTGGCGGTACCCTGCCCTTCCAGCAGTTTGAGCACATCGGCCTTGCGGATGCGTCCGCGCGGACCGGTGCCTTCAACCGGGCCCAGATCGACCCCGTTCTGCGAGGCGATCCGCCGGGCGAGCGGCGAGGCGAACACCTCAAGGTTCTCCTCCGGATGATCGACCGGACCGCGCAGCTGCGGCGTACGCGCCGGACGCGCTGCCTGCTGGACGTCCTGCAAGGTAATCCGACCCTCGCGACCCGAACCCTCGATGCTCGAAATATCCACGCCCTCGCTCTCGGCGAATTTGAGCGCTTCGGGGCTGATCGGGCGGTTGGTGTCGATCTTTACCGGCTTCTTCTCGCCGCCATTGGCATCCTTTGGCGGCACCGGCTGATCGTCCGCCACTTTCTGCGCGGCGGGTCTCTTCTTGCGGACGCTGCCGAGTGCAGAAGTCGGCTTGAACCCGGCAACGAAGCTGTCGATCGCGTCCGCATCGGCGCTGCCATCGCCGAACACGGCGAGCAGGCTGCCAACCGCTTCGGCATCGCCGCCCGCCTTCACCACGATCCGTTCAACGACGCCGTCCTTCTCGGCCTCGACCTCGTTGGTGATCTTGTCGGTTTCGATCAGGCACAGCAGATCGCCTTTCTTGAAGGCGTCGCCTTCGCCCACCATCCATTCGGCGAGCGTTCCCTCGGTCATCTCGATGCCCCATTTGGGCATGCAAAAGGCGCGCAGATCGGTCATTCCATCCGCCTCCTCAGCGATAATCGAGTGTTTTGCGAACCGCGGCTTCGACCTGGTCGTCGGACGGCAGGTAGGCCTGCTCCAGCTCGAGCGCGAAGGGCACGGGCGAGTGCGGCGCAGTGACCATCTCGACCGGGGCACGCAGGCTGGAAAACGCTTTGCGCGCAACCAGCGCAGCAATGTCGGTCGCCAGATTGCAACGCGGCGGGGCTTCGTCGACGATCACCAGACGCCCGGTCACCTCTACCGAATCGAGGATCGCTTCCTCGTCCATCGGGCTGGTCGTGCGCAGGTCGAGCAGGTCGACGCCGATGCCGTCTTCGGCCATCCGCTCCGCCGCGGCTTCGGCCACGCCGACCATCATGCCGGTGGCAATCACCGTCACATCCTCGCCCGCGGTCACCTGACGCGCATGGCCGAAGGGGATCGTGTAATCGCCCTCGGGCACTTCGCCCGAGACGCCGTAAAGCGCCTTGTGCTCAAGGAACATCACCGGGTCGTCGCCGCGGATGGCGGTGCGCAACAGGCCGCGCACATCCTCGGGGGTGGATGGCATCACCACCTTGAGGCCCGGCATTCCGGTCAGGATCTGGTGGACGCACTGGCTGTGCTGCGCAGCGGCGTTGTACCCGCCGCCATAGGCCATGCGGATCACCGCCGGGCAGCGCGTCTTGCCGCCGAACATGTAGCGGAACTTGCCGATCTGGTTCCACAACTGGTCGAGGCTGACCCCGATGAAGTCGGCGAACATCAACTCTGCCACCGGACGCTTGCCGCTGAGCGCGAGGCCCCCGGCAGTCCCAACGATCGCGCTTTCGGAGATCGGGGTGTCGATCACACGGGATGCGCCGAACTGTTCGAACAACCCGGTGGAGGTCGACCAGATTCCGCCGATCGCCTCAGGCCCGCCTGCAGTACCCATGCCGCCGACCACATCTTCGCCAAGCACCACCACGCTTTCGTCGCGGGCCATTTCTTCGCGGATCGTTTCGCGAACCGCGTCGCGATACATCATTTCAGCCATAGCTCAGCGCTCTTCAATAAGTGACATAGACATCGGTGAGGACATCCTCGGCGGTCGGCCGGGGGGCGGCGCGTGCCGCCTCCACCGCCGCCTCGACATCGGCGTGCGCCGCCTTGTCGAGTTCGTCGAGCGCGTCGGTTTCCAGCAGCCCCGCTTCGGTGGCGCGGCGGCGGAAGATCTGCAGGCAATCGCGTTCCTTGCGGATCCGGTCGAGCTCGCCATCGCCGCGATAATTCTGCGGGTCGCCTTCGAAATGGCCGTAGAAACGCTCGGTATCGAACTCGACCGCCGCCGGGCCGTTGCCGGCGCGGACATATTCGAGCAGTTCGCGCATGGTCTCGTAGACAGCGAAGAAATCGCAGCCGTCCGCACGCCACACGCGCATGCCAAAGGCTTCCGCGCGGCTGGCGATGTCGTTGGCGGTGCCGACCGCATAGTCATCGCCGGTGTGTTCGGAATAGTGGTTGTTCTCGAACACGAAGATGCACGGCGCGTTGGTGACAACCGCCATGTTCATCGCTTCGAAGGTAGTGCCCTGGTTGCACGCCCCGTCGCCCGAGAAGGCGATCGCGACGCGGCCTTCCCCATCGAGCTTGTTGGATAGCGCCGCGCCAACCGCGATCGGCGCGCCCGCACCGACGATGCCGTTGGCACCCAGCATACCCTTGTCGACATCGGCGATATGCATGGAGCCGCCCTTGCCCTTGCACAGGCCTTCGGTGCTGCCCCAGATCTCCTTCATCATGCCCTGCACATCGCAGCCCTTGGCGAGGCAGTGCCCGTGGCCGCGGTGGGTGGACACGATCTTGTCTTCGGTATCGAGATGTTCGCACACGCCCACCGCGACCGCTTCCTGGCCGCAATAGAGGTGGGTGAACCCGGCGACCTCACCGGTGGCGATCACATCGTGCAGGCGTTCCTCGAACGCCCGGATCGTGGCCATCCTTCGATAGGCCTGTAGCAGCTGCTCACGGCTCAATTGCATGGTTCTCTCTCCCTCGCGCTCACATGCCGAGCACGGTTTTTGCTATAATTGTCGACTGCACTTCGTTGGTGCCGCCGAAGATGCTCCAGGCACGGCTGTTGAGATAGCGTGCCATTGCAACCTGCGCGTCCTCCGACCCGATCGGTTCGGGCACATCTTCGCCGTATAGCGGCCTCTCGACCGGCAATTGCAAGGCGCGCGGGCCGTACAGATCCACCGCCAGCAGATCGATGTCCTGGTTCAGGCTGGATGCGATGAGTTTGGTGAGCGAGGTCTGCGGGCCGGGATCGCGCCCCTTGGCAACATTGGCCAGGATCTTGAGCTCGATCATTTCGAGCGACTCCTGCCGCAATCGCAGCCGCGCGACCCGCCGTCGCCAGGCGAGATCGTCGGCCAGCATGCCGCCAGCGCCATCGGGCATGTCGGCTGCCGCGCGTTCGATCACGTCGAGCGCATGGCCCAGCTTGGGCGCATGGCACGATCCGCCGCGCTCGTTCTCCAGCAGGAACTTGGCGATGGCCCAGCCCGCGCCCTCTTCCCCAACGAGGTTCTCGACCGGCACCTCGACATTCTCGAGAAACACTTGGTTCACATCGTGATCGCCAGCGATGTTGTGGATCGGGCGTACGCTGATCCCCGGCGTGTCCAGATCGATCAGCAGGAAGCTGATACCCGCCTGCTTCTTGCCGCTGTTATCGGTGCGGACCAGCGCGAACATGCGGTTGGAAAACTGCGCGTGGGTGGTCCAGATCTTCGATCCATCGACCACGTATTTGTCGCCATCGCGCCGCGCGCGGCACGAGAGGCTGGCGAGGTCCGAACCCGAGCCAGGTTCGGAGAAACCCTGGCACCAGTAGTCCTCGCCCGAGAGAATGCGCGGAAGGTAATAGTCCTTCTGCGCATCGCTGCCGAAGGTCCACAGGACCGGTGCGACCAGCTTGGTCCCCATGACCGCAGAGTTGGGTGCGCCTGCGAGCGCGAGCTCCTTTTCGAAGATGTACTTCTTGGTCGCGGACCAGCCGGTCCCGCCATGCGCCTCGGGCCACTGGTAGGCCAGCCAGCCTTCCTCGTTGAGCTTCGCCATGAACGGAACCGCCACGTCGGGCTCTGCGAAGACGCCGGGCGAAAGCCTCGCCCCGCGCTTGAGCTCGGGGGTGAGATTGGCCTTCAGCCAATCCTGAAGCTCGCTGCGGAAGCGCTCTTCTTCTTCGGTCAGCGCAATATCCATCTATCGCTCCAGGATCGTCACTGCGGAAACGCCGGGTGCGCCATAAACATGGCTGTAGGCGGTCTTGGGATCGCCCGGCACCTGTCGCGCCCCGGCATCGCCGCGCAGCTGAATGACATTTTCGTAGACCTGCCGCAGGCCGCTCGCCCCGATGGGTTCGCCGCACGCAATGCAGCCGCCATCGGTGTTGACCGGAAGCCGCCCGTCGATCGCAGTCGCCCCCTCGGCCAGCCAGGCCTCCTGCTCGCCGTCGGCACAAAAGCCGTTCTCGGCCATGTGCATGATCTCCGCGCCCGCTTCGGTGTCCTGCAATTGCGCGATGTCGATCTCGTCCGGACCGATCCCCGCCGCCTCGAACGCCGCCGCACTGGCCAGCGCGGTGGCGGTTCCGCCGCGTTCGATATCGATCGACGGGGCGAACACCTCGAAACTGCCCGGCGGGCGTGTCCGCATCGTCGCCGCCTTCAGCCGGATCGGCTTGCAGCCCAGTTCGCGCGCCTTGCGCTCGCTCGCCAGGATCAGCGCGACCCCGCCCTCGGCGGGCGAGCAGAACATGTACTTGCTGTAGGGATCGCTGATCATCGGCGCCTGAAGGATCGTCTCCAGATCGATCGGCTCGCGCCGCCACGCATGGGGTGCGTGGGCACCATTGCGGAACGCCTTTTCGGCCACGCGGCCCAGGCTGTCGCGAGAGATGCCGTGCAGTTCCATGTAGCGCATGATCTTCATCGCGAAGAACTGCGTGGTCACCATGTAGCCAGCTTCGCCATACCAGTCAGGCAGGCCGTATTCGGCGGGCTTCGCATCGAAAGCGCCACGCGGATGCTTGTCGAAGCCGACCGCGATGCCGAGGTCGAAATCGCCCGACTTGATCGCCATCTGCGCGCTGAACAGCGCCGATCCGCCCGCCGCACAGCCATTGCGCACATTGATGAACTGAACCCCGGTAAGGCCCAGTCGCTCCACCATCGTATCGGGATTGCCCGCCGCATCCGAACTGCCATAGGCAAACTGGATGTCGGGCCACTCGACCCCGGCATCCTTAAGCGCTTCGCGTACCGCGAACACGCCCTGGTCGATCCCTTCGACCCCGTCGGTTCTGCCGAAGGGATGAATCCCCACGCCGATAATGCACACATCGCTCATGCTGCGATCTCCACGGGTTCGAACGCAGGGATCGCGCGCGGCTGCTCCGCCTCGTCGTCCAGCGCCGCGAGCGTGAAGCGCAGCGGCATCCCGATCGCCAGATCCTCGAACGCGACATTGATCAGCCGCGCCTCGACGATCGTCTCGCCCGGCAAGGCGACATAGCCGAGCGCCCAGGGCCTGAAATCCTCCGGCCCTTCATAGGGCGGCGACTTGGGGCGGAAGCGCTGGATCGTATAGGACCACAAGCTGCCCTCGTTCGAAAGCGGATGCGGCTCGAAATCTCCGTTTTCCGGACAGGGAAACACGATCCGGCCAGTATGGCGATTGCGCCCGCCGATCAGCCTCGGCGGCACGTCCTGTGTAAACAGCCCTTCGGCTATCGCGCGCATCGACACCTCTTTCCCTCTCATCTTGGAGGCAAGGATAGTCGTGTCTTCGCAGCCTATCCCATTCCCCAAAGTGCTAGGTCACATCAGACCGCCAAGCGTGGGATGACACCTCCAAAGGGAGAGCGGCATGGCTGGCGAGTGGGATTACATCGTGGTTGGCGCAGGTTCGAGCGGCTGCGTAATGGCCGAAAGGCTAAGCGCTAGCGGTCGCCATCGGGTTCTGGTGCTGGAGGCCGGCGGCGAGAGCGGGTTCTGGAACAACGTGCCCAAGGGTGTCGCCAAGCTGGTCACCAACCCCGACAAGATCTGGGCCTACAAGGTCACCCAGCCACGCATTCCGGAAGGCGAGGCCAGCGAATTCTGGATCCGCGGCAAGGGCGTGGGCGGATCGAGTTCGGTCAACGGCATGATCTGGAGCCGGGGCGAAGACGAGGATTACGACGCGTGGGAACGCGATCACGGCGCAACCGGGTGGAACGCGGCCGCGATGCTGGGTGCCTTCAAGCGGCTGGAAGATCACGCCGATGGCCCGACCGACCGGCTGGGATCAGGCGGGCGAGTCCATGTCGAGCCCGAGATCTTCACCTATCCGCTGGCCGAAGACATGATTGCGGCGGGCGAGAGTCTGCAATTGTCGCGCGTGCGTGAACTCAATGCCCGCCCCGGCGCGCGGGTCGGCTATTACAGCCACAACATCCGCAAGGGCAAAAGGGAAAGCGCGGCGCAGACCTTCCTGCGGCCTGCCCGCAAGCGCGACAACGTGACCGTGGTCACCGGCGCGCGCGCGCAGCGCATTACCTTCGACGGACGCCGTGCGAACGGGATCGAAGTGGCTGTCGACGGAGAGCTTCGGCATTTCGCGTGCGCGAGCGAGGTGATCGTGTGTGCAGGCGCGATCGAAAGCCCGCTGCTGCTGCAGCGTTCGGGGATCGGCGATGCCGCCTTGCTACAAGATCGAGGCGTCGCGCCGCTGGTCGACAATCCCCATGTCGGGCAGCACCTCAACGAACATCTCTCGCTCTCGATGCCCTACCGGCTCGACCGGGGTAAAGGCACCAACAGGCATTTCTACGGCACCGGCGCGGCGCTCGCGATGGCGCGCTACCTGTTGACCGGCGGCGGGATCATGGCGACCGGCCCGTTCGAGGTCGGCGCGTTCCTCAACGTCCACCACCCCGACGGGCGGACCGACGCGCAGTTCTACCTCGGGGGCTACACCTTCGAGGTGGGGGACGAGAACAACCCCGTCCCGCTCGACAAGATCGACCGGCGCCCAGGGCTGACCATCTATGGCTCGCTGCTGCGCCTGACCAGCGAGGGGAGTATTGCGATCGGTGGGCCGGACATCGACGATGCCCCCGAAATCACGCCCAACTTTCTCTCGACCGAGCACGACCGGGCGAGCGCCATAGCGATGGTCCGCAAGATGCGCGCTTTCGTGGATGCGCCACCGCTGGGCGACAAGGTGGGCGAGGAGATGCTGCCAGGCCGCGAAGTCGATAGCGACGAGGACATCCTCGCCTTCTTCCGCCGCTATTCGAGCTGCGGACTGCACGGGATCGGCACCTGCCGAATGGGCTCGGGCGACGAAACGGTGGTCGACCCGGACCTGCGTGTGCGCGGGGTCGAGGGTGTGCGCGTGGTCGACTGCTCGGTCATTCCCGGCCATGTGACCGGCAACACCAATGCGCCGGCAATGGCGCTCGGCCTGCTGGCGGCGGAGCGGATGGGAGCCTGATCCGGCTGGCGGAGCTCAGTTGTTCTGGGAAATATAACCGAGCTGCGCAGCCTTGAAGACCGTCTGGCTGCGATTGACCGCGTTCAGCTTGATCGAGGCATTGTGCATGTGGAACCGCACGGTCGCACGGCTGCGCGACATGATCATGCTGATTTCCAGATCGGTCTTGCCGATCGCCGCCCAGCGCAGACATTCCACCTCTCGCTTCGACAGGCGCGAGCCCGCCGGAAGCGGCTCGGGCGAGGTCATCACCACGGTGTAGCTGGAGATGAACGCGCGCGAGAGGATCGCGAACAGATCGGCATATTCCTCGTAATCTGCGGCCAGATCGATCCTGTCCTCATCCAGCGGGTTGAAGCTGACCGCGCCGATCCGCCCGAATGCCATGTGCACCGGCACCACGATCGCCGCGCGGGTCATCGCCCGCTTGGTGAAGTTGGTGAGGTCGATCTTCTCGAGATAGGCGTTGGGCAGGCGGGTGCGGAAACCGTCCTCGTTCACCCAGTAGGGTTCGTTCTCGAACCGGCACGCGGTGGTGATCGGACTGTCGAGCGCGATCCGTGAATTGCGCCACCACGCACTTTCATCACCCGCCCAGCCGAACACCTCCATGGCGAGGACATTGCCGTCCTTGTCCACAGGGGTTCGCTTGTCGGCGATATCGTGCGCCGGGGCGACGCGATAGCCACGCTCCAGCGCGACTGCGTGCAGGGCCTCCGCCGCTGGGCGGATGTCGTCCTGGTCGGTGATCCTGACCGAGGCCAGATCCTTCAATTGAAATTCAGACATGTTCTCTCCGACACCCCCAATACGGCCTGCAGCCCTGCCCAGCAACCTCGCACAGCTAGCCTTTTGGGGAGAGGCAGGGCGATCGCGGCTCCGCTATTTTCCTCACCTGCGGGAGAAGGAGAAAACGTGAATTTCGACCTGACGGAAGACGAGCAGATGCTGAAGGCCGTCGCCGAGCGCTTTTTGGACAACCAGTATGCGGGGGAGGAACGACGCGAGTATCAATCACAGCCGTGCGGCTTCGAACCCCGAAACTGGGCGTTGCTGGGGGAACTGGGGATTCTCGCCGCCAGCTATCCCGAAGAAGCCGGCGGGCTGGACCTGGGCGCGACGTCGATCTCGCTGATCCATCACGCCATGGGGCGCGGTCTCGCGGTTGAACCGCTGATCGACTGCGCGCTGCTGGCAGGCGGCATTCTCGTGCGCGCGCAGGACGAGATTGCCGGGCAATGGGCGGAGGATCTCGCGAGCGGGACAAAGCGTGCTGCCCTCGCCCACAACGAATTCGATGCCCCGGGCGGCTGGAGCGGATTGCGCACCCAGGCACGCAAGACGGGCGATACCGTGCAGATCACGGGCACCAAGCCGTTCGCCATGGGCGGCTGCGGGGCCGATCTCTATCTGGTCAGCGCGCTGGATAGCGACGCGGACGACGCCGGCGCGCTCTATCTCGTCGCGGCCGATGCCGATGGCCTCGATGTCGAGACCTGGCGTGTCGCCGACGGGTCGATGGCGGCCATGCTGCGGCTGACCGACGTGCGCCCGATCGCGCGAATCGAAGACGGCGCGCGCCTTATCACCCAGGTCGAACAGACCGCCTCGCTCGCCCGCTCGTCGGAGATGGTCGGGATCATGGAGCGCTTGTTCGAACACACGCTCGACTACCTGCGTCAGCGCGAACAGTTCGACCAGCCGCTCAGCCGTTTTCAGGCGATCCAGCACCGCATGGCCGCGCTTTATGCCAAGCTCGAACAGGCCAAGTCGCTGCTCGACTTCGCGATCGTGAGCGACGGGACACCGGACTATGCAAAACGTCTAGACGGTGCACGCGCCTTCATCGCGGAAACGGGGATCGAGCTGGGCCACGAGGCGATCCAGCTGCACGGCGCGATGGGGATCACGCAGGAACTCTCGATCGGCCAGGGGCACAAGCGGCTGATGGTGCTGTCGCGCTGGCCCGAAGCGCCCGACGCCGCGCTCGACCGGTTCGCCCTGGCCAGCTAGGCCGGGGCTCCCCGGGAGCCTTGAAGATCAGGCTGGCTCGCGATCCTTGAGCCAGCCGATACCCCGCCGCAGCAGGTCGTAGAACACCGGCAGATCCCACGCGCAGCGATCGAGCGTGGGCCACCACGGGGCCAGCGGCTGCAGGTCGTAATGCCCCCGGCAATGGCCCAGCGTGTTGTAGAGTACCCCTCCCTTCCCCCGCGGCTTCAGATAGAAAACCGGATGTTTGCCAGGCGCATCGGCCGCCTCGCGAAAGCCGGTGCCTTCCTCCGCAGTCTCGGTCTCCAGCAGCACATGCAGGTCGCCGTGCGTTTCCAGATGATAGAGCTCGTCGGTAGTCTCGAACGGCTCGACCCCTTCGACCAGCGGGTGCGTGGGATCGGCGACCGTCACCGTATAGGGCGCGATCGGCGGGTGGGTCACGAACTGACTGCCCAGCAGGTCCATCAGCAGCGGGGCCCAGCGGGGGGCCTCCCACACGCCGTCATCCATCAGGCGCAAGATCGAATTGGTCCCGTGAAGCGCATACCAGCGCCCGCCCGCATCCAGCCAGTCGCGCAGGACCTCCTGCGCGGCGAGCGAGGGGACCACGTCGCAGGTATACGAGATGATCATGTCCGCCTCGCGCAGGGCGTCGAGATTTTCGTAATCCTCGAACACGCGGGTACGGATCTCGGGATGCTCGGCCAGCAGCTTGAGCAGTTCGAGCCGGGCGAAGTCGATATCGTGATAGAGCCCGCCGGCCACCAGCACGCAATCGATGCGCTGGGGATGGTCGTCCTCGGTCGCGTGGGCCAGCGGATCGGTGCCGTGATCGGTATCGCTCATGCGTTCTTGCCCGGCGCAGCGCCGCCCAGTTCGCCGTCGATATATTTCATCATGGTATCCTGGAACTGGCGCAGGCGGATTTCCTGATAATTGCCCAGCTGGACCTCCCCCGTCTTGTGCACCTTCAGCCCTTCCTGAACGTAGGGCAGATTGTCCATGTCCTGCTCGAACACTTCGCCCAGCCCGCCCAGCTCGGGCGCTTCGGTCCACTTCTGGTCGATGGTAAGATACTTGAGCGGCGCGCCCGCAGGCTTGGGCTCGCCCTTCTTCACCCGCGCCAGCACGCGCACTTCCATGACGCAGGTATCGGGCGTCTTTCCGGGATACCAGCGGTAGACGATATTGGGCATGTAGCCGCCCCAAGGCGCGAAGTTGGGGAACACGTTGTAGACCAGCGCATCGAGCACTTCGGCGTCCGTCGCATGCGAATGGTCGTAACCGGTCTGCTCGGTATAGACCTCGCGCATCCGGTCACCCAGTGCTTCGCGCGCGGTCTTGCCTTGGGGCACCTCGATCGCCATCGGATCGGCATCGGGGTCGTAGTTGTCGGAACTGCGCCCGTTATACTTGATGAACTCGTCGACGATCCACTGCTCGCCCTGCCCCTCGGCGACGTGGGGGCTCATCACCCCGAACGGCACCAGGTTGACGTTCACGTGATCGCCATAGGTCCAGTAGGCACCGTTGCAGTCGCCGGTGAAGGGCAGCAGCTGCGGGTGCGTGACGACCGTGTGCCAGGCCTCCATGAAGGCCTCGGCCGTCACCTTCCAGTTGGCCGGAACCTCCTTCGCCACGCGCATCACGGTGACGCATTCGTCGTGCCGCCAGCGCTTGAAGTGATCGGGCAGCGGCGCGAGGTATTCCTCCAGGCTCGGGCCGCCCTTCTCCTCGCGGATGAAGATATAGCCCTGCCAATGGCCGACTTCGGCATCGGGCAGGTCGAGGTTCTTGTCCTTGAGATGCGGGAAATCCCACTGGCACGGCGCCTTGTTGAAGCTGCCGTCCTTGTTCCACGAGAACGCGTGGAACGGACAGGTAAAGCCGTCGGGCGCGCTGCCGTCCTCGGTGCGCAGCTTGCGGCCGCGGTGCAGGCAGACATTGTGCATCGCGCGGACCGATCCGTCTTCCTGTCGCACCACCAGCCACGATCGACCGGCGATCTCGTGCACGATGTAATCGCCGGGCTCGGGCAGGTCTTCCTCGCGCGCGGCGAACTGCCACACGTAGGGCCACATCCGCTCCCGCTCCAGCCGGGCGAACTCCTCGCTGGTGTAGCGCTCCGCCGGGATCGGTTCGGAGCCGCGATATTCGTAGCTTTCCTCGATCAGGAAATCGGGCACTTCGCGCGAATCGCGCTTCATGAAATCGACCCAGGTATCGCCTTCGCTGCGATCCTGGCCGGGTACTACCTGCGGATCTTGTTCGGCCATGTCAGTGTCCTCTCGCGCCGTCTGCGTGCGGCTTCTCGTTTGCATCCGTAATGCCGACCGCGGCCCATGTCGTCACCTTGCCGAAATCATAGGTTACAGAGCATGGCGTGCGCGGCAGGATCGCCTGAATAAGAAAATGGGAGAGCAGGATTTGACTGAACGGCTGGCAGGCAAGGTCGCGCTGGTTACCGGCGGGACGAGCGGCATCGGCGCAGGCACCGTGGCGCGCCTTCGCAACGATGGGGCGCAGGTATTTTTCACTGGCCGCAACGAAGACGCCGGCAGCGAGATCGCGGGGCAGACCGGCGCAAAATTCATCCGCCACGAAGTGTCCGATGTGGATGGCTGGGCCGACGTGATCGCGCAGATTCGCAACGCGCATGGCCGGCTGGACATCGCCTTTGCCAATGCCGGCATGGAACGCGGCGACGGCAGTGTTGAGGATATATCGCTCGACGGGTGGAACGGCATCCTCGCGGTCAACCAGACCGGCGTGATGCTGACCGTGCAGCACGCGATCCGCGCAATGCGCGAAAATCCCGATGGGCCGACCGGCTCGATCATCATCAATTCCTCGATGAACGCGAACCGCGCGATGGGCAATTTCGTCGCCTATTCGGTGACCAAGGCGGCGGTGGTGGCGCTGGCGAAGTCTGCCGCGATCCATTGCGGCAACCAGGGCTACAAGATCCGCGTAAATGCGATCCTGCCCGGTGTGGTGGAGACTGCGCTGATTTCCAACCTGATCGCCAGCAACGAAAACCCAGACGCGATGCGTGCCGGTTACGCCGGCATGTCCCCACTCAAGCGCATGGGCGAGGTCGACGAAATCGCGGCCCTGGTGTCGTTCCTCGGATCGGACGAGGCGGCGTTTATTTCCGGCGCGGACCTGACAATCGACGGCGCCAGCACCGCCGGGATGATGGGGCTGTGAGCGCGGGCAGGCTCGCGGACCGCGTTGCCTTCGTGACCGGGGGCCTGCGCGGAATTGGCCATGCGGCTGCCGCGCGGATGCTTGATGAGGGCGCAACCGTGATCGTCAGCGACCTCGATTCCGAAAGCGACGCGCACAACCTGCTTGGCGATCTGGCCGACAGGGTCGGCTACGTGCAGGCCAACGTGACCGACGAAGCCGACTGGGCGCGCGCGCTCGACCATGTGAAGCAGGCGCACGGCGCGTGCCACATCCTGGTCAACAATGCCGGGATCGATCTGACCGGCGCGGTCGAAACGCTCGAGCTGGAAGACTGGCGGCGGATCATGGCGATCAATGTCGACGGCGTGTTCATGGGCACCAAGCGCTTCGTACCCCTGATGGCTGAAAGCGGCAGCGCTGTCGAAGGCGGGTCGAGCATCGTCAACGTCAGCTCGATCATGGGGCTGGTCGGCTATGCCGAAGTCTCCGCCTACAACGCCAGCAAGGGCGCGGTGCGGCTGTTCACAAAGGGCATCGCGATCGAGTTCGCGACCAAGGGCATACCGATCCGCGCCAATTCGGTGCATCCCGGCTTCGTCGAGACGCCGCTGCTCAAGGCAGGTTTTCAGCGCTGGGTCGACAAGGGCGTGGCCGAGAAACCGCAGGATCTGGTCGACGCGATGAATGCCGCGACCCCGATGGGCAGGCTCGCCCAGCCGCGCGAGATTGCGGCGGGCATCGCCTTTCTGGCGGGGCCGGACGCAAGCTACATGACCGGATCGGAAATGGTGATCGACGGAGGATGGACCGCACAATGACAATCGCACTCGAAGGAATTGTCGCGCTGGTGACCGGCGCGAACGGCGGCATCGGCCGCGAAGTCGTCAAGGCAATGAAGGCGGCAGGCGCCACCGTGATCGCCAGCGATCTGGCCGAGGGCGACGAAAGCGGCGCAGACCACTACTTCCGCCACGATGTCTCCAAGGCGGACGACTGGCAGGAGATCGCAGCTTTCGTGAAGACGGAGTTCGGCCACCTCGATGCGCTGGTGAACAATGCCGGCATCTCGACCGTGGCCTCGTTCGAGGAGACGCCGCTGAGCGAGTTCCACCGGATCAATTCGGTCAATCTCGACAGCATCGTGATCGGCACGCAGGCCTTGATGGAGATGCTCAAGGCAGGCGGGAAGCGGCGCGAGAGCGGGGCTTCGGTGGTCAACTTCTCCAGTGTCGGCGGGCAGCGCGGCGCGCCGTTCAACGCGGCCTATTGCACCAGCAAGGCCGCGGTCGCGATGCTCAGCAAGTGCACCGGCGCGGAGTTCGCTGCGCTGGGATACAATATCCGCGTCAACAGCGTGCATCCCGGCGGGATCGATACCGGCATGATGCGCTCGATCGCGGCCCGCTATGTCGAACTGGGCGCTGCCCCCGACGTCGACACCGCGCTGGCCAATGTCGCCACGCGTCACCCGATCGGCCGGATGGGCCGGCCCGACGAACTGGCAGGCGGGGTCGTCTTCCTGTGCTCCGACGCAGCGAGCTTCATGACCTGCGAAGAACTCAACATCGACGGCGGCTACGTCTTCACCTGAGCGGATACCGGGCCGCGCGAGTGGCCCGGTCCCTCAGCGAAAAGGCGTAAAGGTCAGTCGCGCGATCCGCCAGGCTCCGTCGACCTTGCGCGCATCCACCGCATAGGCACCGCGCATCGAGAAGGCATCGCCCCCGTTCGGCTTGCCATGCGCAACAATATAGGCGCTCACCTGCGCGGTCTCCGTATCGCCGGTCTCGACGAGGAAGTTGGAGAGGTAGTGCTCCAGCGACGCCATGCTCGTGAACATGCCGTCGATCATCGCGCGTACCGCCGCGCGCCCTTCGGCAACGGGCGCGCCAACCGCCGAATTGTCGAGCACGCCATCCTCGGCGTAGTAGGCGGCCGCATCGTCCGCGCTCGCTCGGCGGTCGATCGCGCGGCAATAGCCGACCAGCATATCCTGCAGGGCGAGGCGGTCCTCGATCCCAATCCCGCTCATTTCGTCTGTTCCATACCGCCGAAATGCTGTTGCGGCTCGGTCGGCCCGCCCAGCACGATGTCGTTGAGCAGTTCATGGAAGCGCTGGATGCGCTTTTCCTGGTGGGTCAGGATGCAGCCCTTGAACCCACGCGAATTGAGGCCCTGCTGCTGCGTGGTCCCGATCGAAAGGTCCTGATCGGCCACGAAGCCCAGCGACTGGCCATCGCCGTAGACCGAATGACGCGCCTCGGCATCATGGCGCAATGGCAGTTCGCCGACCGGGGTCACCACGGTCTCCATCCCTTCCACCGGCGGATAGAGGCACCAGTGCTGGAACACGCACTTCGCCGGGTCCGTCGGGTGCGGTTCGGTGCGCAGGATCTGGCACTGTTCGGGCGACATGGTCAGCGTCAGGTTGGGGAACATCGTGCAGTGGAAATAGTCGACCAGCTGCTGGTCAGACATCTGGTGGTAATTGGTGAAACCACGGCCCGGCCCCAGCCGCCGCTTGGCCTCGATGATCGCCTCGCGGATCTCCGCCGGTCGGCCCTCGTATTCGTCCGGATCGACGTCCCACTGCCGGGCGATCTCATCCAGCGGGGTCGGCACCGCTTCGAAGTGCTGGCGGGTGGTCGCCTGATGGCCCTTCATCCACATCGCGTTGTGACCGCTATCGTACATCTCGAACACGGTGTCGGGCAGGCCGTCATTGATGAAGGTCGCCAGTTCGGGATGGATCGTGGGCAGGTGATAGCTCTCGTTGAAATTGTCGCGGATGATCTTCCAGTTGAACTCCGCATCGGCGGAAATGTTGAGCACCCGGACCCAGTTTTCGAGGCCATATCCCTCCAGCCGCTCGGGATAGGGGGACAGCCATTCGAGCAGTGGCGGTACGTCGTCGTCCATGCACCAGAAGACGAACGGGCCCCACGTCTCGCAGCGCAGTTCGGTCAGGTGGACCTTGCCGCACGGATTGCCGCCGGGAAAATCGTCCGCGTCCTGCACTTCGACCAGCGTACCCGCCGGATCGAACTGCCAGCCGTGATAGGAGCACACGATCCGATCGACCGCGGCGACATCGCCCAGAACCAGCCGGTTTCCGCGGTGCGGGCAGGCATTGTAGAAGGCGCGGATCGAACCATCCGCCTGCTTGACCATGATCACCGATTCATTGGCGAAGTTATGGCGCACGATGTCGCCTTCTTCCTCCAGTTCGGCGGTCACCGCGCCCAGGTGCCAGACCTTGGGCCACAGGTTGGCGAATTCCTTCTCCAGCCACTCCTTTGAGGTGTACCGATCCGCGGTGATCGTGTCGCCGCGCACTTCCTGATCGAAGCCTTCGGAATAGCGCGAGATGCCCTTCTCGATGTTCATAGCGTCCTCTTCGTGTCATGACTCGTAACGGTCCGGCTTGTCGGGGTTTTCCCCTTTTCGCTTTGATGCGCCGTTTGAGCGGGCGGGGCCACTAACCGTTTATCCAGCTAGCGCCAGATAATGCGGGCGCGAGCAGCGCCCGACCGCCCGGCCCCTGCCGCTACAGCTCGGGCTTGGGCGCGTCCGGATCATTGGCGAGATACCAGTTGACCCATTCGTGGAAGTATTGGTTGCCGCGCTCGTTCTTGCCGAAGACCAGGTCTTCGTGCGCGCCGCTCGCCAGACCCTTCTGGATTTCCATCCCGATCAGATAGTCTTCCTCATAGGTCACGTTGCGGAAGAAGTTCATCGCCCCTTCCACCGCCTCGCGATCCGCATCGTCCTTGATCGGCTCGCGGCGCAGATAGTTGAGCACGGTGCGGTTCTTGTCAGGCGTCGGCCCGGGGAACAGCTGCGCGATCTGGGTGATCTCGGGCGCGATGAAGGCGGAGACATTGGGGAACAGGATGCGCACGAAGTCGAACCCGTTGTTTTCCTGCTCGCCCCACTTGTCGCGCGGATGTTCGCGCAGCTTCTCTGCGATCGCGTGGTGGGGGAAGCCGATCCGCAGGTTCGGGCCGAACGCCTCGTAATGCATCCGGTTGGATGGCGTGCGCGGGAAGATCGTCTCGGGATGCAGAGACCCGAAGTGATAGCCTTCCAGATACCCGTCGAAGGCGATCTTCCAGTTCGCCCCTTCGATCTCGCGGCTGCCCATGTAGGCCCAGCTGCCAAGGTCGAGATCGGCGAAATCATTGAGGTAACCCTGAAAATACTCGTCGAGATCGATCGCCGCCTCGGGATCGAGGCTGACGAAGATCATCCCTGCCCGCTCTTCGCACGGCAGTTCGCGCAGCGAGCGGTCCTGCTTGTCGACATCGCCGAACAGCGACTTTTCCGCCACGCCCAGCAGCTTGCCGTCCTGGCCGTAGGTCCACGCATGATACTTGCAGGTGAAGCGCGAGCAATTGCCGCGCCCGGCCTCTGCAACGGGCGCGCCGCGGTGGGCACATACGTTGAGGAAGGCGCGCACCGTGCCCTTCTTGTCGCGCGCGATCAGCACCGGCATGCCGACCGCATCCATCGCCTTGTAGTCGCCCGGCTCGGGCATTTCCGCAGTGAAGGCCAGCATCAGCGGCACCTTCTTGAAGATCAGGTCGATCTCCCGCTGGTACTGCTCTGGATCGACATAGGCCGCCGCCGGGACCCGCATCACCTCGGAGGTCTGGTGGGTCTTCTTGTTCTCGACATAGTCGAGCATGATTTCGGCGACATCGCCTACCTTCGCGATGCGATCGATCTTGCCCATGGCTCTCTCCGGTCTTCTATGACTTTGCGTGCCAGAGTGCCGCCCCGCGCGCGTACGGGCAAGCTGGGAGAGGTAACAGGTGCCGGGGCGCGCGTTGGTGCTAGATTTGCGCCCAAAGCATAAGATCGAAAGAGAGAGGGCTTCATGGCCAATCCGAGCAGGGCCTGGAACTGGCTTTCCATCCCGCCATCGCACCACGAAGGCAGCGAGTGGCGCAGCATGACCATTGCCGACCACGCACGCAGTCTGACGAAGGCTGATCCCGGCTTCATCGCGATCAGCGACGAGCAGCGCGACCTGACCCGGCGCGAGTGGCTGGACGAAGCACAGGCGCTCGCGGCGGCTTTGCAAAAGCGCGGATATGGGGCAGGCGACGTCATCGCCTTTCAGCTACCCAACTGGCACGAGGCTGCGGTGATCGATCTCGCCGCGGCGCTGGCAGGGCTGGTGATCGTCCCGATCGTACCGATCTACCGCGATGCCGAGGTCCGCCTGATGCTGGCGGATTCCGGAGCCCGCGCGCTGTTCACCTGCGCCGAGTTCCGCAATTACGACTTCGCCGCCATGGCCGCGCGCGTGCAGCGGGAGTTGCCCCAGCTGGAGGATATCTTCGTCGTGCGCGGGGACGATACCCTCGGCGAAGACTACGCCTCGCTAGTACAGCAAGGTACACAGCTCGACCTCAAGCAGGTCGAGGTCGACCCGAAGGGGGTCAAGATGGTGCTCTACACCTCGGGCACCACGGGCCGGCCCAAGGGCGTGCTCCATTCGCACACCACGCTCGATCATGTGCTCGATCATAGCGCAGCGCATTGGGGGGTGAACGAGGGCGATACGCTGATCATGCCCTCCCCCGTCACGCATATTTCAGGCTTCGCCAACGGGCTGGAAATGCCACTGGTGCGGGGCACGCGAACCATTCTGATGGAGCGCTGGGATGCGGCCGAGGCGGTCACGCTGATCGACCGGCATCGGGTCAGCGGCACGGTTGCGGCAACGCCCTTCCTGGTCGAGCTCGCCGATACCGCGCGCAAGGCTGGCACCCGCCTGCCCTCGCTGCGCTGGTTCGCCTGCGGCGGCGCGGCGGTGCCGCCCGAACTGATCCCGAGCGCGCGTGCTGCGTTCGACAATCTCGTCGCGTTTCGCGTGTTCGGCGCCTCCGAAGTGCCACTGGTGACCTATGGCTGGCCCGACAATCCGGAACTCGCTGCGACCACGGATGGCGAGGTGGTCGATTATCAGGTCCGCATCGTCGACGAAGAGGGCCGCGATCTGCCGCCGGGCGAAGAGGGTGAGATCCTCGCCCATGGCCCTGCCATGATGCTCGGCTATTCGGACGAGGAGCAGACCCGCGCCGCAATCGACGAGCGCGGCTTTTTCCGCACCGGCGATCTGGGCCGGCTGACCGCCGACGGCGCGCTGACCGTGACCGGGCGCAAGAAGGATCTAATCATCCGCGGCGGCGAGAACATCAGCGCGGTTGAGATCGAGGATGTGCTGCGCGCCCACCCCGGCCTGCAGGATGTGAGCGTGGTGGCGATGCCGCACGATCGCCTTGGCGAAGGCGTGTGCGCATACTGCATTGCCGGGGACGAACCGCCCGCAATTGGCGATCTGGTCGACCACGTCATCAATTCCGGCCTCGCCAAACAGAAGATCCCCGAGCGGTTCGAGTTCGTCGCGGACTTCCCGCGCACGGCGAGCGGCAAGGTGCGCAAGGATCAGCTGCGCAAGGATATCGCCCGCAAGCTCGCCGACGCCTAGGCGAGCCTGCGGGCGGCACGCCTCAGCCCGCGGACGCCGCCTCGATCGAGGCCTGCATTTCTTCCTGCGTCGGATTGCGGCGCAGGCACAGCCCGCCGTTCACCTGCAGGTTTTCGCCGGTCATGAAACAGGCATCGCTGGCAAGGAACACCGCCGCTTCGGCAACGTCCTCCGAGGTCCCCCAACGGCCCAGCGGATAGCCCTTGCGAAAGCTCTCGAACAGGCCGGGAACCTTGGCGGCCTCCGCGTTCATCGGCGTGTCGGTGAGACCGGGAGAGATGGAATTGGCGCGCACGCCTTCGCTGCCGAACTCGTTTGCGACGCAGCGCACCACGTGATCGGTCCCCGCCTTGGTTCCCATGTAGGCGGCGTGGTTTTCCAGCATGATGACCGCAGTTACGGAGCTGATCTGGATGATCGAGCCGCCCTGCCCGCCATGGCTGCGGGCCATCTTGCGCAGCATCGCCTGGAAGAACTGGTATGGCCCGATGAATTGCAGCGCCGTCATCTGGTCGAGCGTTTCGCGGGTCGTGTCGAGGAACGGCTCCAGCAGGCCCCAGCCGGTGGAATTGACCGCAATGTCGATCCCGCCCATCTGCTCCATCGCCGCATCGGCCAGCTCGGCAAGGCTGCTTTCCTGCGTGATGTCGCACGCGTGCCATACAGCGCCGGTGTCCTTCGCGAAGTCTTCCAGCACATCGGCCTTGCGGCCCGAGACCATTACCTGTGCGCCTTCATCGATGAACCTGCGCGCCATCACCTGGCCAATGTTATCGGGGCTGCTCGCCCCCAGAATGATCGCCCGCTTGCCTTCCAGCCGTTTCATATCCGCTCTCCTGCTTTAGTTATCGGGTCGAGCGTATCAGAGCCCCGGAAGCGCCGGGCCTGTTACAAAACGCAGTGGTGTGCACCGGCCCGCTCGAACACGGTGGGCTGGAGATAATCTCAAGCAATTTTCCGGGAGACGACAATGGACCTGCAACTCAAGGGCAAGAAGGCGATTCTGGTCGGTGCGAATGGCGGCATCGGGCGGCAAGTCGCACACGTGCTTGCCGAAGAAGGCTGCGACGTCGCGATCTGCGGGCGCAGCGCGGACAAGGTTTCCGCCACCGCCAAGGAATGCGAAGCCAAGGGCGCGAAGGTCTATTCCGAAGCGCTCGACGTGACCGATGCGAGCGCGGTGCCCGCATTCGTCAGCAATGCCGCCGACGCGCTGGACGGGTGCGACATCTTCGTCAGCTTTACCTCCGCCAACCCGGGCGAGGATACCGACGAAGCATGGCAGACCATCCTCGCGACCGACGTGCTGCCGATGCGGCGCGGGATCGAGGCGGCTCTTCCGCATCTCGAAAAATCCGGCGCGGGCAGCGTGCTGTGCATCAGTTCGACCGGCGCGGTCGAGGAATTCATGGGCGTGCAGCCCTACAACGCGCTGAAGGCGGCGGTGATGGCCTATTCCTCCGCCCAGTCGCAGGCGCTCGCGCCCAAGAAAATCCGGGTCAATTGCATCACCCCGGGCCCGGTGTGGACCGAGGACGGCCCCTGGCCCCAGATCAAGGAAGGGATGCCCGATTTCTTCGACCAGATCATGGGTCAGATGCCGCTGGGCAGGATGACCGACGGCACCGAACTGGCCAAGGCGATCGCCTTCGTCGCCTCGCCGGTATGCTCGACCATGACCGGCGCGAACATCGTGGTCGACAGCGGGATCACCAAGCGCAACCAGTTCTGATTGCGCGCACCGCCGGGCGAGCCGATCCTCAGTCGAGTGCGAGGATCAGCTTGCCCGTGTTGGCGCCGGAAAACAGCCGCATGAATGCGGGATAGGCATTGTCGATGCCGTGCTGGATGTCTTCGTCCATCACGACCTCGCCGCTGGCGATCCACTTGGCCATTTGCGCCCCGCCCTCGGCAAAGCGGTCCACATAGGCAGAGATCAGGTACCCGTGCAGCGTCGCCTCCTGCGCGAGCACCTGCCACAGGTTGCGCGCGCCGTGCTTGGCCTCGCTGTTATACTCGCTGATCAGTCCGCACAGCACGATCCGGGCATGCTTGGCGAGGTTCATCAGTTCGGCATCGAACACGGTTCCGCCGACATTCTCGAACACGATATTCGCGCCACCGGGCGTCACCTCGCGGATCGCATCGGCCAGTTCTTCCGTGGACTTGCCGCGATAATCGACCGCCGCGTGGTAGCCATAGCGCTCGACCAGCCGCGCGCATTTGTCAGGTCCGCCAGCGATGCCGACCGTGCGGCAGCCGTGGATCTTGGCAATCTGGCCGACCACCGATCCGACCGCGCCCGCCGCGCCGGAGACCAGCACGGTCTCGCCCGGCTTGGGCTTCGCGACTTCGAGCAGCCCGAAATAAGCGGTTAGCCCAACCGCGCCGAAAGCGGACAGGAACCGGGAGGGGCTGTCGACTGCCGAGACATCGACCTTGGCAGTGAATCCGTCGGGCACGACGGCGGAATATTCCTCGATTGCGTTCAGTCCCATCACCCAGTCGCCGGGCGCATAATCGGGATGATCGCTCGCGTGCACCTGCCCCACGGTCGTCGCCCGGACGGGATCGTCCAGTGCGATCGGCGGCATGTAGCTGGGCGCGTCGTCCATCCACCCGCGCTGTGCGGGATCGAGCGAGGCGAAGCGGTTGCGGAGCACGAAACCACCCGTGGGCGGGGCCGGAATTGCGGCGCTTACCAGTTCGAAATCGGTATCCACAGGCGCACCTTCAGGGCGGCGGCGAAGAAGAAAACGCTTGTTATCGGTCATGAATATCTCCCGCTCCCATTCCTCACAAATAGACCTGTCACCGGCACCTCTACCAATTGTCAGTTCAAGTCGGGCGGCAGCTCAGAGAAAACACTGAGGTTGAAGCCATCGGTGAATGGCGAACTCACGAGGGGATTAGAGGATGACTGTTTCGACCTATCGCACGGTCCTGGCAACCGCGCTGGGCACCTCCGCCTTGATGTGGGCGATGCCCGCGCAGGCACAGGCGCAGACGCCGCAGGACGATTCGCCCGATGGCTATGTCGGCAACCAGGCCGACGACCGAGACACGGATGGCGAGATCATCGTTACCGCCCGCCGCCGCGACGAAGCGCTGCAGGATACGCCGGTCGCAATCACCGCGATCAACACCCAGACGCTGGACAATCGCGGCACCACGACCATCGGCGACATTCAGGGCCTGTCGCCCAACCTGCTGATCACCAACCAGAACAGCGGCGCGGCTGCGGCCAACCTGTCGATCCGCGGCCTCACCTATGCCGATGTCGAGAAATCCGCCGAACCGACCGTGGGCGTCGTGATCGACGGCGTGTTCATCGGCACCAATACCGGCCAGTTCCTCGACTTCTTCGATATCGAACAGGTCGAAGTGCTGCGCGGGCCGCAAGGCACGCTGTTCGGTCGCAACACCATCGGCGGCGTTATCAATATCCGCCGCACCCGCCCGACCGGCCGATTCGGCATCAAGGCCGAGGCGAGCTATGGCCAGTACGGCACCTTCGCGACCCGCGCGGTGGTCAACACGCCCATGGTCGGCGACCTTGTCTCGGCCAAGGCCTTCTATTTCCACACCCAGTCCGACGGCTACTACACCGATTATTTCACCGGTGACCGTCGCGGCGGGAGCAATAACGAGAACTACGGTCTGGCGATCAAGGTCGGCGACGGCGGCCCCTTCGAAGGGCTGCTGACCCTGGAACAGCAGGAGCAGACCTTCGACGTGGTCAACGCACCGATCACTCAGACGGGGGAAGTCTTCTGCGGCTTCATGCCCGCCAACGAATGCAACCGGAACACCACGACCGACCTATACACCGTGTTCGTCGAGGATTTCGAATCCACCTACAGGGCACCGGCAGCCACGCTGGAAATGAACCTCGACCTTGGCGGGGTCGCGGTCACCTCGATCACCAGCTATCGTGAATCCGAGGAAAACCAGGGGCAGGACTTCGACGGCTCCAGCGCCGATCTCTACAAGGCCCGCCGGATCCAGAACTATGATCAGTTCAGCCAGGAGCTGCGCCTCGCTGGCAACTTCACGGACAATTTCGATTTCGTCGTCGGCGGGTTCTACTTCAATTCGAACTACGATCTGCTCCAGTACACCTCCGTCTTCGGGTTCCAGCCGGGCGTCGATCCCAGCGTGACCGACGCAAATCCGCAGACCGTCATCGGTTCGGTCGAAAGCTACGCGGTGTTCGGCGACTTCAACTACAGCCTGAGCGATACCATCCGCGTGTCCTTCGGCGGTCGCTACACCCGCGACCAGAAATCCCTGAGCAACAGCTTCGCGCAGACCGGGCTCGTCGGCCAGGGCGAAGCGACGTTCGAGAAGTTCACCCCCAAGCTGGGGATCGACTGGCGGCCCAACGACGACCTGATGGTCTATGCCAGCTATTCGCAGGGTTTCCGCTCGGGTGGCTTCTCCCCGCGCGCGACCACCGCAGCCACCGCCAGCAGGCCCTACCAGCCCGAGGTGGTCGACAGTTTCGAACTGGGTACGAAGCTCAGCTTCGGTCGGACCCAGTTCAATTTCGCCGGGTTCTATTCCAAGTATAACGACCTGCAGGCGAACACGACCGTGCCCGGCGGGCCGACCGGCAACCAGACGATCACCGACAATGTCGCCTCGGCAACGATCTGGGGTCTGGAAGCCGACTTCACCTCGCGCGTGACCAGCAACTTCACGATCAACGGCGCGCTCGGCTACCTCAACAACCAGGTCGACGGGTTCGTGGTGGGCAACGTCTCGCCGGTGAACGGCAACATCATCCCGTTCGACTATTCGAACAACGAGCTGATCTACAACCCGAAGATCACCGGCTCGATCGGCGCGACCTACGACCAGCCGACCAGTTTCGGCAGCATGGTCGGCAACGTCACCTTCCGCTACATCGACCCGTATGATCAGCAGATCTCGCTCGGGCCGCTCACCGGCGATCTGGCCAATGGTCCGGTCATCGTGAACGGCAATGATCCGCGCGTGCGCTCCGATGCACAGACGCTCCTCGATGCCAGCGTCCGCACGAATTTCGAGATCGGGGGCGCGCGGGCCTATGCGACCGTATTCGTGCGCAACCTGCTCGATGACCGGGGGCCGAACGCCGCGCTGACCGTGGCCGGACTGTTCTCGTTCTCCTCGGGCCGCGAACCGCGCATCTTCGGCGCATCTCTCGGCTTCGACTTCTAACCAGACCCTTCAAAGCGAGGCCGGGCGTGATGCCCGGCCTCTTTTTTATTCAGGCAGGATGAAATCATGACCAAACGCCTCGATGGCAAGATCGCACTCATCACCGGCGGCGCATCGGTCCCCGGCCTTGGCAGTGCAACCGCGCAGCGCCTCGCCGAAGAGGGCGCGAAGGTCTGCGTAACAGACATCGATCTCGACGGCGCGGAAGCGGTCGCCAAGGGTATCCGCGATGCGGGCGGCACCGCGATGGCGCTGAAGCAGGACGTCGCCGATGAGGCCGACTGGGACAGCGTGCTCGACCGGATCGCGCAGGAATGGGGCTCGCTCGACATCCTCGTCAACAATGCCGGCATCGCCGTGCTGCGGCCGATCGAGAACCTGACCAGCGCGGACTGGACCAAGCAGTTGACCGTCAATCTGGACTCCGTGTTCTTCGGCACGCGGCGCGCGGTGGAGATCATGCGCAAGGCCGGGAAAGGCGGATCGATCGTCAACCTCTCCTCGGTCGCCGGGCTGGTCGGCGTGCCCGCCTGTTCCGCCTATGCTGCGGCCAAGGCCGGGGTGCGGATGTTCGGCAAGACCATCGCGATCGAATGCGCGCGCGACAATATCCGGGTCAATTCGATCCACCCGGGGATGATCGACACCAACATGCAGAACGTCGCGAAGACCGACAATGCAGAGCACTTCGATGCGGTGGTCGATTCGATCCCGATGGGCCGGATGGGCGATCCGGTCGACATCGCCAATGCGGTGCTGTTCCTCAGCTGCGACGAGGGTCGCTATGTCACCGGGACCGAACTGGTGGTCGATGGCGGGATGACCGCGCAGTAAGCTAGCTCATGACGCACAAAAAAAGGGGGCGCGCCGGGTTCGGCTGCGCCCCCTTTTTCCTGTTCGCACAGGATCAGTCGATCGCGACGATCACCTTGCCCGACTTGTCGCCGGTCAGCATGCGCCGGAACGCCTGCAGCGTGTTTTCGATGCCGCGCGTCTCGTCGATATCGCCGACCAGCTTGCCCTCGTCGTACCACTTGCGCAGTTGCGGGTAGTAGTCGTAGCTTCGCGCGAGGTAGTCGGGCAGGAAGATGCCCTTCACGGTCAGGCGCTTCATCAGGATCTGGTCGAAGCGCGCCGGGCCAGCCTCGCCGCTTTCGCTGGTATAGCCCGACAGTAGCCCGCAAATGCCGATCCTGCCGCCCAGCGCCATGTTAGGCAGCGCCGCATCGAGGATCGGGCCGCCGACATTCTCGAAATAGACGTCGATCCCGCCATCGATCTTCGCGATCTCCTCGGCGACATTCTGGCGCTTGTAGTCGATCGCACCGTCGAGCCCGAGCGTGCCGGTCAGCCACTCGCACTTCTCGGGCGAACCGGCGATGCCATAAACCTTGCAGCCCATGTTACGCGCGATCTGGCAGGCCGCTCCGCCGGTCGCCCCGGCGGCTGCGGAGACGAGCACGGTCTGCCCTTCCTCCAGCCCCCCGATCACATCGGTCAGCCCGCACAGCGCGGTCATGCCATTGAGGCCGAGCACGCCGAAATGCTGGCGGACATCGTCGATGTCAGCGTCCAGCTTCGTCAGCCCGGCCAGCGCCGGGTCGACCGTGCTGTGGGTCGCCCAGTCGCCGAAACCGCGAACCAGGTCGCCCTCTGCGAAGGCATCGCTGCGCGAGGCCTCGACGCGGCCGATAAACTGACCCTGCATCGTGGCGCCGAGCGGGATCGGCGGTGAATAGCCATCCTCGCGCGCGCTCATCCACACGCGCACGCCCGCATCCATGGAGAGGTATTGCGCGGCAACCCGCACCTGCCCCTCCGCCAGTTCGGGCAGGGTTTCTTCCTGCAGGCTCAACGCGGCTTCGTAGTCGTGTCCTTCGGGCCGCGCGTCGAGACGCCAGTGGCGACGGGTGCTCATCGCCTCAGCACCCCTTCGGCTGGATTTGCTTGTGAATATTGCGGAAGCTGCGGCGCGAGAATACCCAGCGCCCGTCCACTTTCACGCATTCGTCGTCATAGGCGCCGCGATCGCGGACGGTGTTGTCGCCCTGGTCGTAGACTTCTGCGGTCCAGCTGCGGACCTTCGCATGGTCGCCTTTGATCTCGATCGCGCCGGGCCAGGCCTGAAACATGATGCCCGGATATTGCTCCATCGCCGATTTCCACAGGGCAACGATATTGTCGCGGCCTTCCTGCGGCGGAAATTCGGGGTAATCGGGCATTTCCCACTTGGCATCCTGTGCCCAGCAAGCCCCCCAATCATCCGCATCGCGCCGCGTCACCGCGTCCGCATAGGCTTCGATCAGCTCGCGAATAGCGAGCCGGTCCTCGACCGGGCCGGTATAGCTCATGAAATGTCCTCTCCATTATTGTCCGGCAGACCCTACAGGCTGCGAGGCCATGGGCCAGCTGTGCAATATTGGAGGGGGGAGCAGGCCTCAGCCGAGCTTCGGGCGCTCGCCTATCGCGGGCGGCTGATCCGGTACGGCGACCTCCAGCATGCCCTCGCTCTCGCGCGTTTCGAACATGCGCAGCGCAGGATAGGCCCCGCCGATGCACTTGCCGGTGCGCGCCTCGAACCGCGCGCCGTGGAGCGGACACATGATCGTGCCGCGACGGACACGCCCTGTCGAAAGGGCGGAGGCCTGATGGGTGCAGCAATCGTTGAACGCGGTGAACGCACCATCCTCGCGCACGATCAGGATATTCCATTCACCCAGCTTCGTCGCGAGCTTCCCCTCCTCGGGGAACGCGTCGATCGCAACAGCCTCAAACCACGTGGCACTCATTCATCACCCTTCCAGAACACGAACGGGGTCGCTGCCGTTCCACCCGGCCGCCGCGTCCGCAACCATGTCGTAAAAACCGACCAGCGCAGGCACAGGCCGGTAAAGTTCGACCATGTGACCAAGGCTGGCGACGGTGTCGACAAAAACGAACTGGAAGCCATCCTCCATCGTCCCGCGAAACGCCTCCGTGTGGCCCCGGTCGGCAAAGCGCGCGACCGCGCCTTCCAGATCGTCCTCGAACAGCGCGATATGGTGCAGACCCGTTTCGCCCTCGCCAAACATCTCGCGGAACGGGGATGCGCCAGCACTATCCTGCTGGACGAACTCGACCATCACGGGCCCCCACTGGCCATAGGCCGAACTGTGGACCAGATCGCTGTCGGCCCCGCGATAGGTCGCATGGGCAAGCGTAATCCGGTCGAGCACGAAGAACGGGCCAGACCCGAACAGCCGATGGTGGTCCATCGCCGCTGCGCGGACATCCTCGCAGAAATACGCGATTTGCCTGACCGGACTTGCGACGTCTCCCATGTCCACCGGCCTAGCAGCCACGATTGAGCGGCACAGGCTAACCATTTCGGCAGGTGCCCGCGCGCGGGCTGGTCGAAAGAATGCTACCGATAAGAAACCGGGAGAGAGTGATGACGCACGATGAAAAGCTCAAGCTGATCGACGACCTTTACGCCGCCACCGGGGCGGGCGACTGGGAACGCGCGGAGTCCATGCTGACCGAAGACTTCTTCGCCAGCGAGGCCGATCACCTGCCGATGAAGGGCCGCTTCACCGGTCGTGGCGGACTGAAAGAGCTCTACACGCTGGTCTTCACCATGGTCGATGCCAGCGGGATCAAGCGGATCGAGACCACCACCGCCGGCGACTACGCGGTGGTGATCCTCGAAATCCAGTTCGCGCAGGAA
This sequence comes from Erythrobacter sp. YJ-T3-07, assembly GCF_015999305.1. Lineage (NCBI taxonomy): Bacteria > Pseudomonadati > Pseudomonadota > Alphaproteobacteria > Sphingomonadales > Erythrobacteraceae > Erythrobacter > Erythrobacter sp. YJ-T3-07. Next base: position 2,583,585 of record NZ_JAEAGP010000001.1, read on the forward strand.
GGACTGGCCCCGGCAGAGACCTGCGAGATGTTCCGCTTCCGCGAAGGGAAGGTGTGCGAGATCAAGCCCTATTACTACAACCCTGCCGCATTCGATGCTGCCGTGGCGGCCAAGAAGGCGGGCAACGCCTGATCCCGCAGGCGGTCCGCCGCCTCATCGACCAGCGACATCAGCGCTTCGATTGGCGTCGGTGAACCCTGGCCCGTCTCATGCTAGGCCTTGGCCAGCTTGAGGGGAGTCAGCTTACCAATGCTCGAATTGCAAAACGTCACGCACACCTATCCCAATGGAGTGCGCGCGCTCGACGATGTAACCCTGTCGATCCCGAAGGGGATGTTCGGCCTGCTGGGCCCCAACGGCGCGGGCAAGTCGACCCTGATGCGCACGGTTGCGACGCTGCAGACGCCCAGTTCGGGCAGCATCCGCTTCGGCGAGATCGACATCCTCGAAAATCCCGAGGAACTGCGCAAGCAGCTCGGCTACCTGCCGCAGGATTTCGGCGTGTACCCGCGCGTTTCCGCATACGACATGCTCGATCACATGGCGGTGCTGAAGGGCATCTCCTCCGCTTCTGATCGCAAGGCGACGGTGGAGACGCTGCTCAATCAGGTCAACCTGTGGGGCGTCCGCAAGAAGGCCATCGCGGGCTTTTCCGGCGGGATGCGCCAGCGCTTCGGCATTGCGCAGGCGCTGATCGGCAACCCCAACCTGATCATCGTCGACGAACCGACCGCCGGGCTCGACCCCGAAGAGCGCAACCGCTTCCTCAACCTGCTGGCCGAGATCGGCGAGAACGTGGTGGTGATCCTCTCGACCCACATCGTGGAGGATGTCGCCGACCTGTGCCCGCGCATGGCGGTGCTGATCGACGGCAAGATCAGCCTGCAGGGGGCACCGAAGGAACTGATCGACAAGGCACGCGGCACCGTGTGGGCCAAGACCATCGAGCGTTCCGAACTCGACGAGATGCGTGAGAAATACGAGGTGATCTCGACCCGCCTGTTCGCAGGCCAGACGATTATCCACGTCCTGTCCGACGGAGCGCCGGGGCCTGGTTTCCAGGCCGTCGAAGGCGGGCTTGAGGATGTCTATTTCTCCGCCCTCGCCAGCTCGCGCCGCGCGCCTGCCGACGTCGCCGCCTGAGCGGGAGCAGCACCATGTTTGCAAAAATCGCGCTGTTCGAACTGCGCTACCAGCTGCGCAACCCGGTCTTCTGGGTCGCCACGGTCATCTTCTTCCTGCTGACCTATGGCGCGATGGCGAGTGACGACATCACCATTGGCGGGGGCGGCAATGTCAACGCCAACAGCCCCGTCGCGATCGTCATGACCCACATGATCCTGACGCTGTTCTTCATGTTCGTGACCACCGCCTTCGTCGCCAACGTGATCGTGCGCGACGAGGAAAGCGGGTTCGGGCCGCTCATCCGGTCCACTCAGGTCAGCAAGTTCAGCTACCTGTTCGGGCGCTTCACCGGCGCTTTCGTCGCCGCCGCATGCGCCTTCCTGGTGGTGCCGCTGGGGATCTGGATCGGCTCGCTGATGCCGTGGCTCGACCCCGAAACGATCGGGCCCAACCGCTTCTCCTATTACGCATTCGCCTATTTCGTGTTCGCCCTGCCGAGCATCTTCATGGTCAGCGCGCTGTTCTTCGCAGTGGCGACCATCACCCGCTCGATGATGTACACCTATGTCGCCGTGGTGCTGTTTCTGGTGCTCTACATCGTCCTCAACTCGGTGATGTCGAGCCAGCCCGAATACCGCGACCTGGCGAGCTATATCGAGCCTTTCGGACTGGCCGCCTTCGGCAATGCGACCCGTTACTGGACGGCTGCGGAATCGAACACGCTGATCCCGCCGGTCGGGGGCGTGCTGCTGGCCAACCGGGCGATCTGGCTGGGCTTTGCCGCCCTCATGCTGGCACTCGCCTATTGGCGGTTCAGCTTCGCGAGCAAGTCGATCTCGGCACGCAAGGCGCGCAAGGCCGACAGGAAGCTCGCGAAACTGGCGGCGAAGGAGCCGCGGCTGGTCGACACCCTGCCCCAGCCGACGCCCGAGCGTGCCGGCTGGGCCCGGCTGGTCGCGCGCATCCGGTTCGAGATGGGTCAGGTGCTGCGCAGCCCCGCCTTCTTCGTGCTGCTGCTGATCGGCCTGTTCAACGCCTTCGCCGGGCTGTTCTTCGGCAACGAGATTTACGGCACGCCCGCACGCCCCCTCACCTTCGCGCTGATCGAGCCGCTGATGGGCACCTTCGCGCTGATCCCGATCATCATCGCGATCTACTACGGCGGGGAGCTGGTCTGGCGCGACCGGGAGCGCAAGTTCAATGAGATCATCGATTCCACCTCGGTCCCCGGGTGGTCGTACATGGTGCCCAAGACGATTGCGGTCGCCTTCGTGCTGATCGCCACCCTGCTGATCTCCGTGGTCGCGGCGATGCTGATCCAGGCCTTCCGCGGCTATACCGATTTCGAGATCGGCAAATATCTCGCCTGGTACGTGCTGCCGATGTCGGTCGACATGGTGCTGCTCGCGATCCTGTCGATATTTATCCAGGCGCTCAGCCCGAACAAGTTCGTCGGCTGGGGGATCATGGTGATCTACCTGATCGGCACCATCGTGCTCTCCAGCCTCGGCTTCGAGCATCCGCTCTACCTCTACGGCAGCACCGGCACGATGCGCGTGTCCGATATCAACGGCGCGAATGTCGGCTGGTCGACCGGCTGGTGGCTGCGGCTGTACTGGGGCGCGATCGCGCTGGTGCTGGCGGTGCTCGCCCACATGCTGTGGCGGCGCGGAGCGGACGGGGCGCTGCTGCCCCGCCTGCGGCAATTGCCGCGCAGGCTCGCCTCGCCGTCCGGTGCCATCCTTGCCTGTGCGCTGGCCGTGGCCGCACTGTCGGGCGGATGGATCTTCTACCAGATGAACGTGGTCAACGAGTACCGCACGCAGGACGACGTCGAGGCCCAGCTGGCTGCGTACGAGAAGAAATATCTCAAATACGAAAACCTGCCCCAGCCGACCGCGACCGACATGAAGCTCGCCGTCGACCTCTATCCGGAGGAAACCCGGATGGAGGCGCGCGGGACGATCGCTTTCGTCAACAACACCGGCAGGCCGCTGAAGCAGTTGCATCTGCGGATGGCCGATTCCGACGCGGAAATCCGCTCGATAGAAGTCGAGGGCGCGACTCTCGACAGGGATGACGAAGAGAACAAGTACCGCATCTATCGCTTCGATCAGCCGCTGGCCCCGGGTGCGACAGGTACGTTCACCTTCGCCACGCGGCGCTGGCAGCAGGGCATGCGTGCCAGCGGCGACGACACCCGGCTGGTGCGCAACGGCACCTTCCTGAGCAACAGCGAGTTCGTGCCGCAGATCGGCATGAGCCGGTCCGGCCTGCTGAGCGACCGGTCGACCCGGCGCAAATACGATCTGCCTGCCGAACTGCGGCAGGCCAAGCTGGAGGACGAGAGCGCGCGCAACCGCAATTACGTGGGCAATTCGCCGTGGGTCACGTCGGACATCACGGTCTCGACCGTCGCCGGCCAGACGCCGGTCGCCCCCGGCGATCGCGTCTCCGACAAGGTGCGTGGCGACAGGCGCGTGGCGCGGTTCGTGTCGAAGCAGCCGATCCTCGCGTTCTTCTCGATCCAGTCGGCAGACTACGAAGTGACCCGTCGGGTGCACAACGGCACCACGCTGGAAATCTACCACCACCCCAACCACGACTTCAACGTGGAGCGGATGCTGGACGCGATGGAAGTCAGCCTCGACTATTACGAGGCCAGTTTCGGCCCCTACCAGTTCGACTATGCGCGGATCATCGAATTCCCGGGCTACGCATCCTTCGCGCAGGCCTTCGCCGGGACGATCCCCTATTCCGAAGACATGGGCTTCATCGCCGATAATGGCGATGCGGAGAGCATCGACTACGTCACCTATGTCACCGCGCACGAACTGGGCCACCAGTACTGGGCGCACCAGCTGATCAGTTCCGATCAGCAGGGCGGCACCATGCTGGTCGAAACGATGGCCCAGTATTCCGCGCTGATGGTGATGAAGCACCTGTACGGCGAAGATAACATCCGCCGCTTCCTGAAATACGAGTTGGACAACTACCTCGCCGCGCGCGGCAGCGAGGCGATCGAGGAACTGCCGCTCGAACGGGTCGAGGACCAGGGCTACATCCACTACCGCAAGGGCGCTGTAGTGACTTACCTGCTGCAGGACCGGCTGGGCGAGGATCGCGTCAATACGATGCTCTCCGGCCTGCTTGATCGCTACAAGTTCAAGGGGCCGCCCTACGCCAACGCGAACGATCTGGTCGGCGGTTACCTGTCGCTGGCGCGTAACAAGCAGGAACGCGATCTGGTGACCGACCTGCTCCAGCGGATCACGCTGTACGATCTGAAGGCGGACGAAGCCAAGGTGACGAAGCGCGCGGACGGCAAGTTCGAGACCGAGATCACGGTGGATGCGGACAAGTTCTACGCCGACGGTCAGGGCCAGGAGCGCAAGGCGCTGCTGAGCGACGAGATCGAAGTGGGCGTGTTTACGCAGAAGCCCGGTCTGGGCGCGTTCGAGCGCAAGGACGTGCTGGCGATGCGCCGCTACCCCGTCCACTCCGGCTCGCAGACGATCCGGATCGTCACCGACACACGGCCGAGCTTCGCGGGGATCGATCCGTACAACAAGTATATCGACCGCAATTCGGACGATAATATCGTCGCAATCGACTAGCGATATGTGAGGCTCAGCCTGCCTCTCCGCTCCCGCCTTGCGGGCTGCGGACGAGGCAGGCCGCATCGAGCAGCATCAGTTCGCCGTCGTGAATGATGCAGCCGGGGGCAGCGCCACGCAGGGCTGAAGGTTGGCGTGCAAGCCGCGCCTTTGCCGCGCGGAACGCTGTGGGCACGACCAGATCCCACCGCTCGGGCAAGGTGCCCTGCGTCAGGAAAGCACGATCGACCGCGATCACGGTGACGCCGTATTTCTCGACATACTCCTCCAGCGCCGCCGGATCGGATGAAGAAACCGCCGCCAGCGCATCCTCCAGCCGATCCCGAAGCGGGCCGAAATAGCCCATGTGATAGGGGATCGAATGCTCTGCACTGGCGAGCGTGCGATGGCCGGTCAGCGCGGGGATAAAGTCCAGCTCCTCGCTCACCCCGCCGATCACCGCTGAATCGGGCAGGCTGTCGATCCGCGCGATTGCGCCGGGATCGGCGGGGCGCGTCAGCCCGGGCGTGGGCGAGAGGAAGGATGCCACCAGGAAGGCAGCCAGCAGGCCGCCGCCCGCATAGACGCGCGCGTCGATCGCCCCTGCCCGCAACCGCGCATCGAGCCACATGCCGGCGACCTGCCCGATCGCGATGAACTCGAGCACCGAGAGCGTGCGCTGGGTATATCGGCTGGGCAGATGAAGCGAGAAGGCGAAGGCGACCGCCACCGCCCACCACGCGATCCCCGCGATCAGCACCCAGGCATAGATCAAATTGCCCGGCTCCCCGTCGACGCGGAAGGAACCGCGCCGCAGCGCCGCGAAGGCGAGCCACAGCATCGGCACCAGCAGCAACAGGTTGGGCAGCCAGGCCCAGCGGGTCGACCAGCAGGGGACGATTTCGGGCAACAGGCCGGTGCGCGCCTGGCACACCAGGTCGACCTTCCCCGACAGGCCGACCACCGCGCTGCGTGCGAGGCCGGTGTTCATGTTCTCCATCCCCAGCGCGTCGCTGATCGTCAGCGTCGGCCCCCAGCTCTCCGTCGCGCCCGCGAGCGGGATCACCGCCGCGCCGACCGCTATCGCGCCCAGCCCGCACAGCACCCATGTCCTGAGGCTGAAATCGATCCGGAACGGCCGCCAGCCGATCCGCGACAGGCCCATCATCGTCAGGGCGACCAGCGCAGTGGTCGGGTACAGCAGGCCGAGCACGAACAGCGTCGGGATCATCTGCCACCCGCGATTGCGCAGCAGCCCGTCGAGGAACACCAGCAGCAGCGGCGCCGAGAATGCACGCGGAGTGGCCGAGTAGATCGAATCCTCGTGCAGCACGAACCCCGCCAGCAGCGCGGCGGCAGCAAAGGCGGCGAGCGGGCGCTGGGTCAGCAGCAGCGCGATACGCCAGGCCATCCAGACGGAAAGAAACAGCAGCGGCACGGGCAGCAGGCGCGCGAAGACCAGAGGTTCGAGGCCGAGCATGTTCGCCACCGTGAACAGCATCCGGTAGGCCCACGGCCCGACCGACTGCCAGTAATCCGCCAGCAGGTCGCCGCGCATCGCGCCCGGGTCGTTCAGCCGCGCCATCCAGGTGAGGAACTGACGCGCATCGTCCTGGATCGTGAGCGGCGCGTAAGTCAGCGTGCCGGGCACGAAGAAGGCGAGGTAGAGATAGATCAGCGCGGTCACGCCGGTCGCGGCAAACAGCAGGGTGCGCCAGCCGCGTTCGTCGTCGAGTGCGGGAAGGATCGTCATGCGGCGCGCTCCTTGCGGACCTGGACCAGATAGTCGCCCATGAAGGGCAGGCCCGCGATTGCGGGCACGAGATAACGCAAGGTCGCCAGCACGCCGAGCACGGCGGCGGACCCTGCCGAGAGATAGGGCGCGTACAGCAGAACGATCGCCGCATCGCGCGTGCCCACCCCCGCCATGGTGAACGGAAGCAGGCCGGCAAGGATCGCAAGCGTGGCAAAGGCCATGTTGTCGAGGAACGGCACCCGCCCCAGCCCTTGCGCGAACAGCCAGAACTGCGCGAGATGCCCGCCCCAGATCAGCAGGCTGACCCCGGCGACCTTGGCCACGCGCCTGCGGTCGCTCCAGAACCAGCCGACCGCCTGCTGCCAGGTCTCGCCAAAGCCCGAAAGCCAGCGCCCGATCCGGCCCGGCGCGATCCGCCCGGCGAACGCGAGGAACCTGCTCGCGAACCGCAACGGCGAGAGCAGGATCACCAGAAGCACCAGCAATGCGCCGGTGCCCGCCGCAGCGAGCATCAGCCAGACATCGCCCCAACCGACCCACAGCAGCGCAAGCACGCCCCAGAACAGCAGCGCCGCCATGTCGAGCGAGCGCTCCATCACCACGACGCCCACCGCGAGCTTCGGGTCGAACCCGTGGCGACCGGTCAGTGCAACCGCCTTGGCCAGATCGCCCAGCTTGGAGGGCAGCACGAGGTTGAGCGAGGATGCGCCCAGGATCAGCCGGGTGGCGGACCACAGGCCGATCGGCGTCTGGGTCAGCATGCCGAAACGCATCGCGGTGACCAGCGTCAGCGGCACGATCGTCGCGAGGCCTGCGGCAAGCCACCAGCCATCCGCAGCCGCCAGCGCGGCGCGGATCGATGTCAGATCGACCTGCCACCAGATCAGCGCGAGCAGGATCAGGCTGACCAGTGCCCCGATCGCCTTCTTCACTGTGCCGTCTCCCTCATCGGAGGGGTGCTCACCCCGCGGGCGGCGGGGCGGGCGGCTCCCGATCGCGCAAGCGCAGATGCGCGTCCGCCAGTTCCTTGCGCTTCATGTACTGCAGGTCCTGCAGCAGCCGGCGGTTGATCGCGAACAACTCCCCCAGCAGACCCGCGACCCAGAAGATCAGCGTCGCGATCAGCAGTACCGCCGCAACCACGAGGCTGGGCACATGCGCGCGCTCGGTCCCCATGTAGAACAGCACCAGCCAGCGGATCATCAGACCGGTGCCGAGCAAGGCGGGCAGCAGGCTGAGCAGGAAGAACGTCTTGCCCGGCTTGTACACGAAGAAGGACCGCAGGATCGACATCATCGACCGGCGCACATAGTCGCGGATCGAACGGACCAGCCGCGACGGGCGCGTCTCTCCATTCACGCCGACCGGAACCGAGACGATGCGAAAATCGCTGAGTCCCGCCTGAATGATCGATTCCAGCGTGTAGGTATAGCTGTCGAACACGTTGATCCGCAGCGCGACCTCGCGGCTCAGCGCGCGGAAACCGCTCGGCGCGTCGGCGATGTCCGTTCCCGAAACGATCTGGACCACACGGCTGCCCAGTTTCTGCAGGAACCGCTTGGTGCTGCTGAAATGCTCGATATCGGGGATCGGCCTAGCGCCGATCACGTATTGCGCCTGCCCTTTCAGGATCGGCTCGACCAGCTTGGGGATGTCCGACGCGTCGTACTGGTTGTCCGCATCGGTGTTGATGATGATGTCCGCGCCTTCGGCAAGGCCGCGCTGCACACCGGCCATGAAGCCGTGCGCCAGCCCCATGTTCACCGGCAGATCGACGATGTGGTCGACCCCGTGCGCCTTGGCGACCTCCACCGTCCGGTCGGTGCTGCCATCATTGATGATCAGCCATTCGACCACGTCGATGCCGGGCACTTCGCGCGGCAGATCGCTCAGCGCCTCGCCAAGCGTCTCTTCCTCGTTGTAGCAGGGGATTTGAATGATCAGCTTCACAGGCGCGCTCTTTGATCGAAGGTCTCGTGGGGGTGTCGGGCGCTAAAGCCCCTAGACCCGTTGATGGCCAGAAGAAATGTTGCCGTAAACGACGCTCCCCCTCTATGGGCTCGCACAGTTTGGCTCAACCGGACAAAGGTACGAAGGATTACCGGCTCCCTGACATCTGAAAACGCGATCACGCAACGCCTGCGTGACAAGGTCGTCCAGCGCGGCATTTGCGTGGGCTGCGGGGCCTGCGTTGCGCTGGATGCCAGCGGACGCTCCACGATGGAGCGCACGGCGACCGGGCCCAGGCCGGTCTTCGCGCCCGGCACCGCGCTGCCCGAACTTGCGTGGGACGCATGCCCGGGCAAGGGCGTCGATTATCCGCAGCTCTACCTCGACCATTACGGGCGGATGCCGGATTCCTGGCTGGTCGGGCACATCGTCGCGACCCGGACCGGCTATGCGGGCGACCCGTCGGTGCGCGCACGCGGAGCATCGGGCGGCGTGACCACCGCGGTGCTTCTGCATCTGCTGCAATCGGGCCGGATCGACGCGGCGATCGTCGCGCGGCAGGGGGTGCCCGCCCCGCTCGAAGCGAGCCCGGTGATTGCGACCACGACGGAGGAGATCCTCGACGCCGCGCAATCGGTCTATATCCCGGTCGCGATGCTCGACATCCTCTCTCGGCTGGAGCCGGGCAAGCGCTACGCGATTACGCTGGTGCCCGAACAGGCGGCGGCACTACGGCGGCTGCAGCATTCGGGGCACCCGCAGGCGCAGCAGATCGACTACGTCCTCGGTCCCTATACCGGCACCGCGCTCTACCCCGCCGCGATCGACAGCTTCGTGCGCGCGCATGGCGTGGCCAAGGACGATCCCGTCACCAGCTTGGAATGGCGCGCAGGCGAATGGCCGGGCTATCTCGAGATCAAGACGCAAAGCGGCAAGGTGCTGCGATCCAAGAAGGTCTATTACAACTTCCTGATCCCCTTCTTCGTCACCCGCGCCAGCCTGCAGAGCATGGATTTCGCCAACGAGTTCTGCGACCTGTCGGTCGGCGATGCATGGAGCCCCGCGTTCGAGGCGCAGGGTGGCGGGCACTCGGTAGTGGTCACGCGCAGTGCGAAGATGGAGGCGCTGGTCGAGGAGATGATCGCCGCAGGCGCGCTGGTGCTGGAGCGTGAGGACGATCTCAAGGCGACCGAAATGCACGGCCACATGATCGACTTCAAGAAGCGCGGCGGCTTCATCCGTAACCAGTGGCGGCGCAAGATCGGGCTGGCTGCACCCGATTACGGCATGGAGCCAGCGACAATTCCGCCCTCGCGCAAGATTGCCGAACTGGTCATCTCCACCCTGTTCGTGGTCGGCAGCACCGCCCCTGCCCGCTTCGTGCTGCGGCAGATCCCCGAAAGCGTGATCGGCCCGGTCTTCAACAAGCTGCGGCTCAGCTGGAAGAAGGCGAGCAAGCCGACCAAGCGCAAGGGACTGGCCGACTTCCGCATGATCGTGGACGAGGAATGAGCGCGCCCGATCTGCATGCCCCACTGCTTCGCGTGGCGCAGCGCTGGATGCCGCGCATCCTGACCCAGGTGTGCCGCGATCCCACTTCCCCGCTGTTCGGCTGCGCGGACCGCAACTGGTGGCACTACAAGATCCGCGATTTCCCCTCGATCATCCTCCAGCAGGCCGGCTACGCGCTGCACGAGGCCGCGCGCCTGCCGCAGTGGCACGACCAGCGAGAGGCGCTGGAGGCCATTGCTGCGGCCAGCGCCCGATTCTGGAACGCCCGCGCGCAAAAGCACTACGCGTTCGAGGAATATTATCCGTGGGAGCAGGGATACCCCCCGCTCGCCTTCGCCACGCTCGCAGTTGCCAAGCTGGCGGATCAGGGCGTGGTTGCAGTGGAGGATGTGCGCAACGGTCTGCGGATCGCGGCGCGCGAGCTGCGTACCCGGTTCGAAGCGCAGGCGGGCAACCAGCAGGTCGCCGGGCTCGCCGCGCTTGCATGGATCGACAAGGTGCTCCCGCAGTATGCCGATCCGGCAGCTTTCGCGCAGGTAAAGGCCCGCACGCTGGATTTGCAGCATGCGGAAGGCTGGTTCTGGGAATATGACGGACCGGACCTGGGCTATCTCGCGGTCACGATCGATTGCCTGTGGGACCTTTACGACGCGACCGGCGATGCGGACTACCGCGACGCCATCGCCCGCGCGCTCGGCTTCATGGCCGCGTTTCCCGCTGCCGCGCCCGGCGGGGTGGGCCAGCACAACAGCCGAAACACCGATTACCTCGTGCCCTATGGCATCATCCGCTCCGCAATCGAAGGCGATGCCTCTGAGCGCGCGGACGCGGCACGGGTCGCGCAGTGGGCGTTCGCCAGCGCCGACAGCGAGGATCACACCTACGCCGCGACCGACGACCGATATATCTGCCACTATATCGGCCATTCGGTGATGCGCGCGCTCGCCCTGCTGGAAGGCCGGGCGGCGCTGGCCTGCGATGTCGCCACGCCCGCACCGCGTCTATTCGACGGATCGGGCCACTATCTGGCCGACGGGCTGATTGTCTCGCCGCGCAAGGGCGGCATCCTCACCATCAGCGGCGCCTCCGGCGAGGCGAGCGATTTCGGCTGGATCGTGGAGCGCGGCGACACGCAGTATGTGTCGCACTGGTGGAGCCCGGACTGGTCGTTCGAGCCGGTCGATGGCGGTATCGCGATTGCGGGACGGATGTTCTCCCACCGCGAAAAGCTGTCGAACCCGTTCCAGCATATCGTGCTGCGCTGTCTCGCATTCGTGCTCGGCAAGCGGCTGATCCCGATCCTCAAGCGCGTGCTGATCTTCAAGCGCGGCGGGCAATCGGAGCCGGTTTTGAACCGCAAGATCACGCATCGCGACGGCAGCGTCGAGATCACAGACCGGATCGAGGGTCTGCGCACCACCGACCGCGTGCTGCGTGCGCCGCGTGCATCCAAGCGGCACGTCGCCAGTGCCGACAGCTATCACCCGCAGGATCTTGCGCCGATCCGCGGATTCGAGCTGTCCGAAGAGCGCTCGGCCACGCCCGACGCAATCACTATCGTCACGCGCATCACCCCGTGCTAACCGCGCAGCCAAACAGGCGCACCGCCGCGCGGCCTTTTCAGGGCGCGTAGGGTCCGCCAGGAAGATTGCGGGACGAGGGAACAAGCGATCGCACAGACTGAGCCTAGCGCGAAGACCGCGGTCTTCGATTCAGACCGGACGGGTGGCAAGGCCGCCGGTCTGCGGGTCGCGCTGTTCTCGGGAAATTACAACATGGTTCGCGATGGCGCGAACAAGGCGCTCAACCGGCTGGTGCGCTATCTGCTGGAGCATGGCGCGCAGGTGCGGGTCTATTCGCCGACGATCGCCCAGCCCGCCTTCGCTCCTGCGGGCGATCTTGTCTCGGTCCCATCCTTCGCGATCCCCACGCGCAAGGAATACCGTCTGGCGCTGGGCCTGCCCAAGGCTGTGCGCGAAGACATCCGCGCCTTCGCGCCCAACGTGGTCCACCTGTCCGCGCCCGACCGGCTCGGCCGCCAGATGCAGACCTTTGCCGCGGAGATCGAAGTGCCGGTGGTGGCCAGCCTGCACACCCTGTTCCAGACCTATTTCACCTATTACGGGCTCGACATCTTCCGGGGCTATGCGGAGCGTTATCTCGACCGCTTCTACGGCCGGTGCGACATCGTGCTCGCCCCCAACCCCTACCTTGTCGAGGAACTGCGCCAGACGACGCAGCTTGGCGATCATGTGCATACCTGGAGCCGGGGCGTCGACCATAAGCTGTGGAATCCCTCGCGCCGCGACCCGGAATGGCGCCGGGCCAAGGGCTACGCCGATGACGAGGCGGTGCTGCTGTTCTTCGGGCGGCTGGTGAAGGAAAAGGGCATCGACGTGTTCGAAGAGGTCGTGAAGACCCTTCGCGAGCGTGGACGCAAGATCCGCCCGCTGATCGTCGGCGCCGGCCCCGCGGGCGACGATCTCGCCGGGCGGATCGGCGAGGCGGTGTTCACCGGCCATGTCGAGGGTGAGGAACTGGCACGCGCGGTCGGCAGCGCGGACATCCTCGTCAATCCGAGCATCACCGAGGCGTTCGGCAACGTCAATCTGGAAGCGATGGCCTCCGGCCTGGCGGTGGTCAGCGCGGACGCCCCTGCGGCGCGCGCGCTGATCGAGGATGGCAACAACGGGCTGATCGTGCCCCCGCGCGATGCCCGCGCCTATGCCGATGCGATCGAGCGGCTGACCGACGATCCCGCCTACCGGAAAACCCTGGCCGATGCGGGGATCGCGTTCAGCGAGCGCTATCACTGGTCGGCGATCCTCGACAATGTCATCGCCAGCTACCGCCAGGCGATCGCCGAGGGCCCGCACCTGCGCGACCCGAAGGTTGCGGCAGTCGCCGCAAAGCGCAGAGCGGCTGCCTGACCTGTCAGCCCTGCGCCGCTTCGTAGAGGCGGCCAGAGCGCGCGCCGGAGCGGCAGAAGGCGAGTACCGGCCCCGGCATCTCGGCCAGCGCCTGCGCGAAATCGCCCTTGCGCGCGGCGATATCGTCCGGCCCGGCGATGGGGATATGCCGTGCCTCGATTCCCGCGTCCTGCGCAGCCGCAGCAATTACCGACCAGCTTGGCTGGCCGGGTTCTTCGCCATCGGGCCGATTGCCGATGATGGCGCGAAAGCCACGTTCGGCCAGCGCAGGCAGGTCCGCCGGGTCGATCTGCCCGGAAACCCACACGTTTTCATCGAGCTGTTTCATGTCGATCATCGAAAGTCCTTCCAGTCGTCGGTTCAGGTCTCGGTCTCGCCACCCGTTTCGAATTCAAACTGCGGCAGGCGGTTGACCGCCTCGCGCAGCGATAGGCTCCACTGTTCGGAGATGCGACGGAAATAGGGATCATTGGTCTCGATCCGCTGCTGGTGGCCAAGCCTGCAGGCATCGCGCTCGTGCGTGGCGAGATCGAGCGGCAGGTCGACCGCGAGATTGGACCGGATGGTCGAATCGAAGCTGACCATCAGCAGCCGGGTCGCGTCCTCGAAGGTCATCGCGGGGTCGAAGGTGCGCACGATGATCGGGCGACCATACTTGGTCTCGCCGGTCTGGAAGAAGGGCGAGTCATCGCCCGCCTCGATGAAGTTGCCTTCCGGGTAGATCAGGAACAGGCGCGGTTCGCTGCCCGCGATCTGGCCGCCCAGAATCAGGCTGGCGCGGAACGACGCGCTCGCCTCGGGCCCCTCGTGCCGCAGCGACGCAATCACCTCGCGCAGGGTATTGCCCACGATGGTCGCGATCTGGAACATCGACGGAGCCGACAGGATCGACGGGTCGCGTTCGGACGGCGCCTTGGTCCGCTCGTCCAGCAGGCTGACGACCGCCTGCGTGGTCGCGAGATTGCCCGCCGAAAGCAGCGTGATGATCCGCTCTCCCGGGTTTTCCCAGTGGCGCATCTTGCGCACCTGCGAAACGTCGTCGACGCCCGCATTGGTCCGCGTATCGGACATGAAGATCAGGCCGCGGTCCAGCCGCATGCCCACGCAATAGGTCATCTAGTTCGGCACTCGTCGTAATGGTGTGGAAAGGACTATTGCTCGACCTTCAGGGTGACAAGCACGCCTTCGTCACTTCCCCCCATCCGCATGCCGTTGATCGGCGCGGCTTCGCGGAAGTCTATCCCGGTGGCGACGCGGATATAGCGCTCGTCGGGCGAATAGCCGTTGGACACGTCGAAACCGACCCAGCCCAGGCCTTCGAAGTAGGCTTCTGCCCAAGCGTGGCTGGCATCCTGTTCGACCCGGTCGTTCATCATCAGGTAGCCCGAGACGTAGCGTGCAGGCAGGCCCAGCAGCCGGGCGGCCGAGCAGAAGATATGCGCATGGTCCTGACACACGCCCGTGCCGCCCGTGATCGCCTCTTCGGCGGTGGTGCCGGAATGGGTGTTGCCGCCTTCATAACCGACCGTGTCGAGAATCGCGGCGGACAGTGCGTGCCCCGTGGAAACCTGCGCGATGTCGCAATCGCCCAGACCGGCCACCAGCTTGCGCACGCCCTCGCCCGCCTGCGTCAGCGGGGAAGAGCGCTTGAAGTGCCACAGCGGCAGGAAGCCCTGGTGCTTGCCCAGAACGCCGTCACCCTCGGTGTTTTCGACCAGGCCGACGCAGCGGATGGAGGTCTCGGTGCGGCCTGGCTCGATGCCGATCAGGTCGACCCGGTTGCCGTTGTGATCGTCATAGCAAAGCTCGCTCGCCCCGCCCTCGACCGTGATGGTCCAGTCGAGCACCTTCTGGCCGCGGCTGTCCTTGGGTCGCATGCGGACCTGCTGCAGCCCGTAGGCGACCGGCGCATCGTAGGTATAGCGCGTCTCGTGATCGACCCGCAGCCTCATGCGCCCGGTCCGAACGAATAGTCGGTGGAAATCTGGCTCGCGAGCCGGTTGTTCGCGTCGAGGAAGCTTTCGATGAATTCGTGCAGCCCGTCGTCGAAGATCGCGTCCATCGACCGGCCCAGATAGTCGAGATGGATGCGGTCGGCCAAAGCGCAGGACTCCGTACGGTTGTCGTAGTTCTTCGCGAGATAGCCCAGATTGTCGCATATCTTGTTATAGCAAAACGCCAGGCTGCGCGGCATCTGCTCGTGCAGGATCAGGAACTGGGCGATGTCGCGCGGATTGACCGTCGCGCCGTGGAGCCACTGGTAACTGCGCAGCGCCGAGACAGAGCGCAGGATCGTCTCCCACTGCTTGATGTCGAGCGTTGAGCCCACCTGGCTGATGGAGGGCAGCAGCAGGTAGTACTTCACATCGAGGATGCGGGCGGTGTTGTCGGCGCGTTCGATGAAGGTGCCCAGCCGCACGAAATTGAACCCGTCGTTGCGCAGCATCGTGCCGGTGGTCGCGCCGCGCACCAGCGCATTCTGCTGGCGGATCGTGGTCAGCGTGTCGGGCAGGTCCGCTTCGGGGATGGTCCCGCGCAGCAGCTTGTCGAGCGTCATCCAGCTTTCGTTGGTCGCTTCCCACACCTCGCTGGTCAGCCCGATCCGGACGCCGCGGGCATTGTCGCGCGCAGACTTGACCATCGAGATGATGCTGGAGGGATTGTCCCGATCGCTGAGCAGGAATTCGATCACCTTGGACGAGTTCGGCTCGCCATGGCGGGCCTTGAAGGCATCCAGCTGGCCGACCGTGGTCAGCACGGACTGCCACTCCGAACGCGACGACCCCGCACGCGTCAGCGCGATGCGGAAGCCCGCGTCGAGCAGACGCGCGGTTGCCTCTGCCCGCTCGAGATAGCGGAACATCCAGAACAGGCCTGATGCGGTCTTACCCAGCATCGCGCGCCTCCATCGAAAGGGCTGCCGCGCGATCAGTCATCGAGCACCCACGTATCCTTGGTCCCGCCGCCTTGGCTCGAATTCACCACGAGCGATCCTTCGGTCATCGCCACGCGGGTCAGCCCGCCCGGCACGATGTCGATCGAATTGGGTGCCATCAGCACGAAGGGGCGGAAATCGACGTGGCGCGGGGCAAGGCCCTGCTCGGTAAAGATCGGCACGGTCGACAGCGCCAGCGTGGGCTGCGCGATGTAGCCGTCCGGGTTCTCCTTCAGCTTTGCGCGGAAGTCGGCGATTTCCTGCTTGCTGGCGGTCGGTCCGATCAGCATGCCGTAGCCGCCCGATCCGTGAACCTCTTTCACCACCAGCTCGTCCAGCTTGTCGAGCACTTCGGCCAGCTGGTCCGGCTCCGAACAGCGCCAGGTGGGCACGTTCTTCAACAGCGGCTCTTCGCCGGTGTAGAATTTCACGATCTCCGGCATGTAGCTGTACAGCGCCTTGTCGTCGGCAATCCCCGTCCCCGGCGCATTGGCGATGGTCACGCCGCCCGCGCGATACACATCGAAGATCCCCGGCACGCCGAGCATCGATTGCGGATTGAAGTTGAGCGGATCGAGATATTCGTCGTCGATCCGGCGGTAGATCACATCGACCGGCTTGTAGCCTTGCGTGGTGCGCATCGCGACGCGCCCGTCGATCACCCTGAGGTCGGACCCCTCGATCAGCTCGGCGCCCATCTGATCGGCGAGAAAGCTGTGTTCGAAATAGGCCGAATTGAATGTTCCGGGCGTCAGCACGGCGACCGTCGGCTTGTCGAGGCACGCGGCAGGTGCGCAGGACGACAGCGAGCGGCGCAGCCAGCTGGGGTAATCGCTCACCTCGCGGATCGGGATATCCGCGAACAGCTCCGGAAACATCTGGAGCATGATCTCGCGGTTTTCGAGCATGTAGGACACGCCCGAGGGGGTCCGTGCGTTGTCTTCCAGCACGTAGAATTCGTCTGGCCCGGTACGCACGATGTCGGTGCCGATAATGTGGGTGTAGATGCCACCGGGCGGATCGAAGCCCATCATCTTGGGCAGGAACGCGGCATTATTGGCGATCAGGCTTTCCGGCACGCGCCCTGCGCGCAGGATCTCCTGCCGGTGGTAGATGTCATAGAGGAACGCGTTGATCGCACGGACGCGCTGCTCGATCCCCTTGGAGAGCTTGCGCCATTCGTTGCCCGAGAGCACCCGCGGCACGACGTCGAACGGGATCAGGCGTTCATCCGCCGCCTCTTCACCGTAGACGTTGAAGGTGATCCCGATCTTGCGGAAGAAATTCTCCGCCTGCTCGGACTTTCGCAGGACCCGGTTGTCAGGTTGGGAATCGAGCCATTTGCGAAATGCCTGGTAGGCTTCGCGGGTCTCGCCCGACTTGCCCCCATCGTGTCCAAGCATTTCGTCGAAGCTCAATTGAGTTCCCGGCCTTCCTGTTCGGCTGTTCCGGCTTCTCTACTGGCCGTATGCCGTCGATAGTCACCCAACCAAGAGCCTGCGTCAATTGTTCCGCCGCGCGAAATCTTCACCTCATCCGGAGACGCGCCCTTCGATCAGCCGATCGACCAGCGACGGGTCCGCGAGCGTCGATGTATCGCCCAGAGAACCATAGTCGTTCTCCGCGATCTTGCGCAGGATACGGCGCATGATCTTGCCCGACCGGGTTTTTGGCAAAGCGTCGGTAAAATGGATCCGGTCGGGCGTCGCCACCGGGCCGATTTCCTTGCGGACCTGCTGGCGCAGCTCTTCGGCAAGCGCGTCCGAACCGTCATCGCCCGCGTTGAGCGTGACATAGCAATAGATGCCCTGCCCCTTGATGTCGTGCGGGAAGCCGACCACCGCGGCTTCCGCCACATGCGGGTGGAGCACCAGCGCGCTTTCCACCTCGGCCGTGCCCATCCGGTGGCCCGAGACGTTGATCACATCGTCGACCCGGCCCGTGATGCGGTAGTAGCCGTGCGCATCGCGCTGGCACCCGTCGCCTGTAAAGTACTTGCCCTTGTAGGTGCTGAAATAGGTCTGCACGAAGCGGTCGTGATCGCCGTAGACGGTGCGCGCCTGGCCAGGCCAGCTCGCGGTCAGGCACAGGTTGCCCTCCGCAACGCCGTCCAGCACGCCGCCTTCGTTGTCGACCAATTGCGGCTGCACGCCGAAGAACGGCAGGCCCGCACTGCCCGGTTTCATCGCGTGGGCGGCGGGCAGCGTGGTCAGCATGATCCCGCCCGTCTCGGTCTGCCACCAGGTATCGACCACCGGCACCCGGCCCTCGCCCGGCACGTCACGATACCAGCGCCATGCTTCGGGATTGATCGGCTCGCCCACCGAGCCGAGCAGGCGCAGGCTGGAGCGGTCGTGCGCGGTGACGAAGCGATCGCCTTCGCGCATCAGCGCGCGGATTGCGGTCGGCGCGGTGTAGAAGATCGAAACCTTGTGCTTTTCGATGACCTGCCAGAACCGCCCGTGGTCGGGGTAGTTGGGCACGCCTTCGAAGATCACCTGCGTCGCGCCATTCAGCAGCGGTCCGTAGGTGACGTAGCTGTGCCCGGTGATCCAACCGATGTCGGCGGAGCACCAGAAGATGTCGTCCGGCCTGTGATCGAACGCATAGTGGAAGGTTGTCGCGGTCCACACACCATAGCCACCCGTGGTGTGCAGCACGCCCTTGGGCTTGCCGGTCGAGCCCGAGGTATAGAGGATGAACAGCGGGTCTTCCGCATTCATCGGCTCGCACGGGCAGTCGTCTTCACTGGCAAGGTCGGCGTACCAGTGGTCGCGGCCCTGCTTCATCGCGATGTCCGCCCCGGTATGCGCGATCACCAGCACGCCCTTCACCGGCGTATCGTGCTCGTCGACTGCGGCATCGACATTGGCCTTCAGCGGGATCGGCTTGCCCCCGCGCAGGCCTTCGTCGGCGGTGATCACGAACTGGCTGTCGCAATCGATGATGCGGCCGGCCAGCGCCTCGGGCGAGAAGCCGCCGAACACGACCGAGTGGATCGCGCCCAGCCGCGCGCAGGCGAGCATCGCGACCACGCCTTCGACCACCATCGGCATGTACAGCGTAACCCGCGCGCCCTTGGTCACGCCCATCGCCTTGAGCGCATTGGCCATGCGCACGACCTCGCGATGAAGATCGGCGTAGGTCAGCGTCCGGACTTCACCGTCGGGATCGTCGGGCTCGAAGATGAGCGCAGTCTTGTCCGCCTTGTCGGCCAGATGCCGGTCGACTGCATTGTGACACAGGTTGAGCGTGCCGTCGGCGAACCACTGGATGTCGACCGGATCGAACGACCATTCGCCGCCTTTGGTGGGGGCATTGATCCAGTCGAGCCGCTGCGCCTGCTCCAGCCAGAACCCGTCCGGGTCGGCCAGCGAGCGGGCATAATCCGCTTCGTATTGTTCTGCGGTGCAGTTCGTCTTCGCGGTCTGCGGCGGGTCGATGAATTCGCTCACGGCGGTGGCTCTCCCAATCGTGTTTTCCGGACGGCTAACCGATCGATACGGTTTTGGCGACCGCGCAGCTTCGCTGGGGCTACTTGAACGGCGGCGGCCCGGTGACGAACGAACCAGCCAGACCGACGAACGACATGGCCGCGCCCTTGCGCCATCCGGGCAAGGCCAATAGCGAGTGACCCTGTAACATCGGCGCCGAGTCGCGTGCCGAGAAATTTCAGGGGAATCAGATGCGTAATAAGGTGTTTTTGATGGCCGCCCTCATGGCGGGCGTCGCGGTCCAGCCGCTTGCCGCCAAGGAAGGTATGTTCACTCCGGAGCAACTGCCCGAGATTGCCGACGATCTGAAAGAGACCGGTCTCGAACTCGATCCCGAAGCGCTCACCGACCTCACTGGCTTCCCGATGGGCGCGGTCGTCAGCCTGGGCGGCTGCTCGGCCAGCTTCGTTTCGCCGCAGGGGCTGGTGGTCACCAACCATCACTGTGCGCGCGGATCGGTCCAGTACAACTCGACCGCCGAGAACAACTATCTCGAAAACGGCTTCCTCGCGAAGACCATGGGCGCCGAACTGCCTGCCGCGCCGGGCTCGCGCATCTATATCACCACCGACTTCAGCGACGTGACCCAGCGCATGCGCGCAGGCACGGACACGATGACGCCCAACGAGCGGTATGACGCGATCGACCAGCGGGCGAAGGACATCACTGCGGAGTGCGAGCAGGAGGCCGGCTATCGCTGCCGGGTCGCGAGCTATTATGGCGGCGACGAATACAAGCTGATCAAGCAGCTCGAAGTGAAGGACGTGCGCCTCGTCTACGCCCCGGCGGATTCCGTCGGCAAGTATGGCGGCGACGTCGATAACTGGATGTGGCCGCGCCACACCGGCGATTTCTCGTTCTACCGCGCCTATGTCGCGCCGGACGGCTCCTCGGCCGAATATTCGGAAGACAACGTGCCCTACAAGGCCGAGCACTTCCTGAAGGTCTCCAAGAGCGGGCTCGACGAAGGCGATTTCGTGATGGTCGCAGGCTATCCGGGCTCGACCTCGCGCTACGCGATGCTCGCCGAAGTCGAAAACACCTTCGGCTGGGAATATCCGACCTTCCAGAAACTGCTGACCGACTGGATCGGCACCATCGAAGCCGCCGCTCCTGAAGGATCGGATGCGCGGGTCAAATACGAAGCGCGCCTTGCGGGGCTCAACAATTACGAGAAGAACCTGCGCGGCCAGATCGAGGGCGCGCGCCGCGTCGGCCTGATCGAACGCCGCCGCGAACGGGAAGCCGCGCTGGCCGACTGGATCGCCGCCGATCCTTCGCGTGCAGCTTACGGTCCGGCGATCGAGGACCTGGCCGAACTCTCGCAGGAAAACGCCACCGCGGCGCGCACCAGCTTCTGGTACGGCAACGCCACGCGCGCGCAGCTGCTCTCGGTTGCCCAGCGGCTGTATCGTCTCGCCAAGGAGCGTGAGAAGCCCAACGCCCAGCGCGAATCGGGCTATCAGGAACGCGACATGGCGTTCTTCCGTCAGGGGCTGCAGGCACTCGACCGCCGCTATGACGCTAGCGTCGACAAGGCCGAATGGGAGCTGTTCCTCAACGGCTATCTCGCCCAGCCGGAAGCCGAACGCGTCGCCGTGTTCGACAACGCCCTGGGCCTGACCGGCGTGGACGATGCCAAGCAGCTCGATGCGATCCTCGACGGGTACTACGCCAACACCTCGCTCGACGAGAGCGAGACCCGCCTCGCGCTGATGGATGCCAGCGTCGCCGATCTGGAAGCGAGCAAAGATCCCTTCATGAAGCTCGCGATCGCGCTCTACGATTACGAGCGCGGGCTCGAGGACGAAGCCGAGGAGCGCGCCGGTCGCGCGCTCGCCCTGCGCCCCGCCTATATGGAGGCGATCACGCAGTGGCAGTCGCAGCAGGGCATGCTGCCCTATCCCGATGCCAATTCGACGCTGCGCATCACCTACGGCAACGTGATGGGCGGTTCGCCGTTCGACGGGATGGAATACCTGCCCTTCACCACGCTCGAAGGGATCACCCAGAAGGACACCGGGATCGATCCGTTCAACGCTCCGGCGCGCGAACTCGCCCTGATCGAGGCGAAGGATTACGGCCAGTACAAGCTCGACTCGATCGGCTCGGTCCCGGTCAACTTCCTGTCCGATCTCGACGTCACCGGCGGCAACAGCGGCTCTGCCACCCTCAATGCGAAGGGCGAACTGGTCGGCCTGCTTTTCGATGGCACGTTCGAAAGCGTCAATTCGGACTGGGATTTCGACCCGCGCACCACACGGTCGATCCATGTCGACACCCGCTACATGCTGTGGGTGATGGAAAAGGTCGACGGGGCACAGAACCTGATCGCGGAGATGGATATCGTCGACTAGACGGCCAGCCACTTCACAAGAAAAGAAAGGGCGGCCCGCGGGTCGCCCTTTTTGCAATGCACGCATTGATTTGGCGGCATATTCCCCATTATCACTTTAATCTTTGTTAGCGATGTATCGCTATCGCGTTCACATGAGGATGGACGATAGGACCCAAGGTGCTTCGCCCGATCGGCCCGAGGGACGGTTGAACGCGACGCGAGGACCTTTGCCGTGGCTGATGCGGTGGAGCCATGGGACGCCCAAGGAACTGCGTCCATTCATGTGCGGTGCGCTGCTGTCCTCGCCCGGTGCGGTGATCTTGGGCGCAGTAAATGGCCTGTTCCTGGCCAGCCTCGCGCATTTCACCATCGGCGGACCGGCTTTCACGATCATCATCGTCATCGAAACGATTCTACTGTTCACCCGCCTCATCAGCCTAAAGCGGGTGAGCAAGATCCGCTCCACTGGCGAGATACCGGGCATAGACGTACCGATCACGCTTTCGATCCTGTGGTGCGCGCTGCAGGGCGCGCTCTTCTTCTTCTCGATGAGAAGCGGCAATACGGGCATGATGGTCCTTGTGGCGGCCCACTGCATGGGGCTGGTCGGACCACTATGCGCGCGCAACTACGCGGCGCCCCGTCTCGGCATGCTGCTGGTCGCGCTATGCGTGGGCCCGTTCCTGGCTGGCGCCGCGAGCACGGGCGAACCGCTGATGCTGGCGCTGCTGGCACTGCTTCCCGGCTTCCTGGTCGGCTCGATCCAGTTGCTGGCACACTACCGAAGCGCGATGCTTTCCGCCCTCAGCGCGGAACTGATCAATGCAGAGCGTGCGCGCCGAGATCCGCTGACGGGTCTGCTCAATCGGCATGGGCTGGAGGGGGTGATGAAAAACCTCTCCCGCGACGAGGTATTCTCGCTGGTGTGTTTGGATCTGGACGGCTTCAAGCCCATCAACGACCGCTTCGGCCATGCAGCGGGTGACGATCTGCTCTGCGAAGTCGCCAATCGGATGCAATCGGCGCTTGCCGACGGACAGGTGCTCGCCCGGATCGGGGGAGACGAATTCCTCGTCCTCCTGCCCGGCCAGGACGCACAGACGGCCGAGGCGGTAATCGAAGCAGTCCTCGCCAGAGTTGCAGGCGCACCCTACGCAGCCGACGCAAAGAGCCTGGTCGAGATCGGCGTTACTGCGGGCTTCGCCTGCTATCCGGACGATGCCACCAACATCGGGGAGCTGCATGTTCTGGCCGACCGGGCGCTCTATGCCGCAAAGAAGGCGGGCAAGGGTATCGGCACACGCTACGCGCCTACACTGGCCGCATGACGCCCCGGCGGATCGCCTCTGTTGCACAGATCGCAACGCCCGATGACGAACCAGCGCTGGTAGCACGGCAGGCCTTTCTGTAAGTCGCGCCCATGTTCGATGCAGTCGATCCCATCATCCTGGCCCGAATCCAGTTCGCGTTCACGGTCAGCTTCCATTTCATCTTCCCGGCCTTTTCGATCGGGCTGGCGAGCTATCTTGCTGTCTTGGAAGGCCTTTGGCTGAAGACCGGCAAGACGGTCTACATGGACCTGTTCAAATACTGGCTGAAGATCTTCGCGATCGCGTTTGCGATGGGCGTCGTCAGCGGCATCGTGATGTCCTACCAGTTCGGCACCAACTGGGCGGTGTTCTCCGACAAGGCAGGGCCGGTGATCGGGCCGCTTATGGCTTATGAGGTGCTGACGGCGTTCTTCCTCGAAGCCGGCTTCCTCGGTGTTATGCTGTTCGGGATGAACCGGGTGGGCAAGAAGCTGCATTTCGCAGCCACCCTGATGGTCGCGATCGGCACCTTCATCAGTGCGTTCTGGATCCTCTCCGCCAACAGCTGGATGCAGACCCCTGTCGGCTACGAGATGGGCGCAAACGGCCAATTCCTGCCGGGCGACAGCTGGCTGACGATCATCTTCAACCCCAGCTTCCCCTACCGCCTCGTGCACACCGTGCTCGCCGCTTACCTCACCACCGCCTTTGTGGTCGGCGGGGTTGGCGCGTGGCATCTGCTGAAGGACAGCAAGAGCGCGCACGCGCGCAAGATGTTCTCGATGGCGATGTGGATGGCCGCGCTGGTCGTGCCGATCCAGATCTTCGCCGGCGACGCGCACGGGCTCAACACGCTGGAGCATCAGCCTCAGAAGGTGATGGCGATGGAAGGCCATTACCAGAGCCACCCCGACGGCGCGCCGCTGATCCTGTTCGGCATCCCCGACAGCGACGCGCGCGAGGTGAAGTACGCGGTCGAGATTCCCAAGGCATCCAGCCTGATCCTCAAGCACTCCCTGGACGCACCGCTTGACGGGCTCGACACGATACCCCTCGACGAGCAGCCGCCGGTCGGCATTGTGTTCTGGAGCTTCCGCGTAATGGTCGGGCTGGGCTTTGCGATGCTCGGCGTCGGGCTATGGAGCCTGCTCGCGCGCTGGCGCGGCAAGCTGTACGATTGGCGCTGGCTGCACCGCGCCGCGCTGGTGATGGGGCCTACCGGCTTCGTCGCGGTGATCGCGGGCTGGATCACCACCGAGGTGGGCCGCCAGCCTTACGTCGTCTATAACCTGCTGCGCACCGCCGATGCGGCGAGCCCGCTCGACGCGCCAGCCGTGGGTGCATCGCTGATCGCCTTCGTGATCGTCTACTTCGCGGTCTTCGGCACGGGCACCTGGTATATCATGCGCCTGATGAGCCAGCCGCCCCATGCCCGCGAAACGGGCGTCAAGCGCGGCGATACGGGCCCCATCCGGACCGCCGGGATCACTCCCGGGCCGACGCAGGACCCCGGCAATCTGAGCCCGGATTCGCTCAGTTCCATCCAGTATGTCGAGCCCGAAGGCAGGGAGGACGACCAATGATCGACCTCACCACAGTCTGGGCCTTCATCATTGCTTTCGCGATCTTCGCCTATGTCGTGATGGACGGGTTTGATCTGGGCATCGGCGTGCTCTTCCCCAGCTTCGCGGTGGGCCGCGAACGGGACCGCGCGATGAACTCCATCGCGCCGGTGTGGGATGGCAACGAGACCTGGCTCGTGCTGGGTGGTGGCGGCCTGTTCGCGGCCTTCCCGCTCGCCTACGCCGTGATCCTGCCTGCGACCTATCCGCTGATCATCGCAATGCTGCTGGGGCTCGTCTTCCGCGGGGTCGCCTTCGAATATCGCTGGCGCGATCCCTCGCACCGGCGGTTCTGGGATGCGGCCTTCAGCGGCGGCTCGATCGTCGCTGCGGCGGCGCAGGGGATGATCCTTGGCGCGCTGCTGCAGGGGATCGAGGTCACCGACCGCGCCTATTCAGGCAGCTGGTGGGACTGGCTGACGCCCTACACGCTGCTGACCGGTGTCGGCACGGTTGCCGGCTACGCCCTGCTCGGCGCGACATGGCTGGTGTGGAAGCTCGACGGCGACGCGCAGGCTCACGCACGCAAGCTGGGCAAGATCGCGGCGGTGGCGACACTCGCGCTGATGGGCGCGGTCAGCCTCTACAACCTCGTCCTGCGCCCCGAATATGCCGAACACTGGCTGAGCGCACCTGCGATCTACTGGGTCGCACCGATCCCGATCGCCACGCTGATCGTGGCGGGATTCCTGTGGCACGCGCTGTCGTGTGATCGCCATTCCAAGCCCTTCTGGCTTTCGCTGGCGCTGTTCTTCTTCGGCCTGGCCGGCGTGGGCGTGACCATCTGGCCCTACGTGGTCCCCCCGGGCCTGACGATCTGGGATGCCGCCGCGCCCGAACGCAGCCAGATCTTCATGCTGGTGGGTGTCGCGATCACCATGCCGCTGATCATCGCCTACACCGCCTGGGCCTACTGGGTGTTTCGCGGCAAGGTGGGCGACGAAGGCTACCACTGATGGCGGAAGGTGACGTCGACAGCCCGCTGTGGAAGCGGCTTGGCTGGATGGCTGCGATCTGGGGGATGAGTGTCGCCGTCCTCGGTGCGGTCGCGTTTCTCATCCGCTGGTGGCTGATACCCTGACGCTGCCACCTGCTTCCGACAGGCAGCAGGCACGGATCTTAATCCAAAGGGCAGCGAAGGCTCCGCCAGGCGCAGGTGCCAGGATCGCTCCATGACGCGAAATGGCCCGCGACAGGATCAATCCCGTCGCGGGCCAATGGCGCTCTGAGAGCACGCCATATGTGCGCGCGCGTGAACTGCGCAGCTTAGCCCAGCTTGCGGCGAACCAGCATCGCGCCCGCAGCGAGACCGAAAATGATCGCGACCGGAGGTGCGGGAACGGGCGTGCCGCCACTGCTCGAGCCACCGCCATGACCGGGGTCCGAAGGCGGCGTGTCCATCGCGACAGCCGGAGCGGCCACGGCCAGAAACGCGGCACCCGCGAGGGCAGTGAGCATTTTCATTCGATACCTCCTGTTTGTCGCCAGCAGGCATGCCAGAAAGCTCCCGGCAGTCGAGCGTCGATCAGGCAGGTGACCGAAATCGGCACGACTTGCCGGGCAAGGCTTATTCCGCCGCTTCGACGGCTTCGATCGAGTCGATCAGCGGGTGGGAAAGCTTGCCGATCATGTCTTTCGGGCAAACCTGCCAGACACTTGCGAGCGTCTTTTCCCACCGGTCGAGCAGACCGCGCGCATAGGCACTGCCGGTCAGTTCCACATGCCGCTCGACCAGGTCACGCAGATGCGTGCGCCAGTGTTCGCTTGCAATCCGCTGCCACAGGATCGAGCCGGAATTGGCGAGTTTCGGGAACATGCCGTCCTCATCGAGGACGAAGGCCATCCCTCCGGTCATCCCGGCACCGAAATTGGCACCGACCGGACCGAGGAAGACCGCGCTGCCGCCGGTCATGTATTCGCAGCCATTGGCGCCGCATCCCTCGACCACGGTCACCGCGCCAGAATTGCGCACCGCGAACCGCTCGCCCGCCTTGCCCGCCGCGAACAGCGCGCCAGACGTCGCGCCATACAGCGCGGTGTTGCCGATGATGCCGTTGTGCTGGCTTTCGCGCGCGACGCCTGCGGGCGGATGGACGACGATCTCGCCCCCTGACAGGCCCTTGCCAACATAGTCGTTGGCATCGCCTTCGATCCGCAGGCGAATGCCGCGCGCGAGGAACGCGCCGAGCGACTGGCCCGCCTGGCCGGTCAGGTAGAGATCGATCGTCCCGTCGGGCAGGCCGTCGGGTCCGTGGCGGGTGACCACCTCGGACGAAAGGCGCGTGCCGACCGCGCGGTGCACGTTGCGCACCGGCAGGTGGAGCGTCGTCTGCGTGCCGTTCTCCAGCGCATCGCGTACATCGTCCAGCACCTCGGCATCGAGGCTGTCGGGCACCGGGTTGCGATATTCGGGGATCGAGAACACGCGCGGCTCGTCCGTCTGCACTTTCTGCAGGATCGGATTGAGGTCGAGATCGTCAAGATGCTCGGCCCCGCGGCTGACCTGCCGCAAGAGTTCGGTGCGCCCAATCACCTCTTCCAGAGAGGAGACGCCCAGCTTTGCGAGGATGCCGCGGACGTCTTCGGCAAGGAAATCCATCAGCTGGATGACCTTTTCCGGGCTACCGTCGAACATCGCGCGCAGGCGCGGGTCCTGTGTACAAACCCCGACCGGGCAGGTGTTCGAGTGACACTGGCGGACCATGATGCAGCCCATCGCGACCAGGCTCATCGTGCCAATGCCGAACTCTTCCGCGCCCAAGATCGCACCGATCACGATCTCGCGGCCGGTCTTCAGGCCACCGTCGACGCGCAGCTTCACCTTGTGGCGCAGGCCATTGAGCGCGAGCACCTGGTTGACCTCGGCGAGGCCCATTTCCCACGGCGTGCCGGCGAACTTGATGCTGGTCTGCGGGCTCGCGCCCGTGCCGCCGGTGTGGCCCGAGATCAGGATCGCATCGGCATGCGCCTTGGCCACGCCGGCCGCGATCGTGCCGATCCCCGCCGCGCTGACCAGTTTCACGCACACGCGGGCGCGCGGATTGATCTGCTTGAGGTCGTAGATCAGCTGGGCGAGATCTTCGATCGAGTAGATATCGTGGTGCGGCGGCGGCGAGATCAGCGTCACACCCGGGGTCGAGTGACGCAGCTTGGCGATCACCTCGTCCACCTTGAAGCCGGGCAGTTGCCCGCCCTCACCCGGCTTGGCCCCTTGCGCGACCTTGATCTCGATCTCTTCGCAATTGTTGAGGTAGTGCGCGGTGACGCCGAAGCGCCCGCTCGCCACCTGCTTGATCCCGCTATTGGCCAGATCGCCATTCTCGCGACGGGTGAAGCGTTCGGCGGACTCGCCGCCCTCGCCCGAAACCGCCTTGGCCCCGATGCGGTTCATCGCGATCGCCAGCGTCTCATGCGCTTCCGGCGAGAGCGCGCCAAGGCTCATCCCCGGCGTCAGGAAGCGTGTGCGGATCGCCTCGCCCGGCTCGACCTCGTCGAGCGGCAGCGGTTCGACCGCCTCGTCGATCCCCAGCAGGTCACGCAGATAGATCGGCGGCTGGTTCTCGACCGCGTCGACGAAGCGACGCCATTGCTTCTCGTTGCCGGTCGCACAGGCGGTCTGCAGCGCATGCATCCCCTCCGCGCCCCAGGCGTGCGTTTCCTCGCCATAGCGGCGGCGGTAGAAGCCACCGACGGGCAGCTGTGCATGGCGTCCGCCGAATGCACGGACATGCCGCTTCTCCGCGCTCAGATGCAGCGACGCATAGCCCTCGCCCGAAATCTTGTTGGGCATGCCGGGGAACAGGTCGGCAGTGATCGCGCGGCTGAGGCCGACAGCTTCGAAGTTGTAGCCGCCGCGATAGCTGGAGATGACCGAGACGCCCATCTTGGCCATGATCTTGAGCAGGCCGTCTTCCAGCGAAGTGCGGAAATTGGCCAGCGCCTCTTCACGCGAGAGATCGCCGTAAAGACCGCGCGCATGGCGAGCGAGCAAGGCACCCTCCGCAAGGTACGGGTTCACCGTGGTCGCACCGACACCGATCAGCACAGCCAGCGTATGCGTATCGACGCATTCGGCCGAGCGCACGTTGACCGAGGTGAAGCTGCGCAGGCCCACCCGCGTCAGGTGGGTGTGCACGGCTGCGGCGGCGAGGATCATCGGCACGCCGACCCGATCGGGCCCGGTGCCCTCGTCGCTCAGGAAAATTTCCGACTTCCCGCGCCGGACCAGCGCCTCAGCCTCTGCGCGGATCCGCTCGATCGCCTGGCGCAGATCGGCCGGTTCGCCGCGTGCGCGGAAGGTGCAGTCGATATCGCCGATCGTATCGCCGAAGCCGGCGCGCAGACGGTCCCACAGGTTCGATGTCAGCACCGGGCTTTCGAGCACCAGCACGGAATCGTTCTGCGCGTCTTCTTCCAGGATGTTCGCAAGATTGGCGAACCGTGTGCGCAGGCTCATCACGTGCCGTTCGCGCAGGGAATCGATCGGCGGGTTGGTCACCTGCGCGAAGTTCTGGCGGAAGAACTGGCTGACATTGCGCGGCATGCCGCTGATCACCGCGAGCGGCGTGTCGTCTCCCATCGAGCCGATCGCTTCCTTGCCGTCGAGCGCCATCGCGTCGAGGATCAGCTCCATATCCTCGTTGGTCATGCCAGCCGCAGTCAGGCGGCGGTCGAGCTGATCGTCGTCGAACGGCGGATCGGCGGGCATATCGACCTTGGGCAGGTCGTCGCTGTTGCGGAAGCCAGCGACCAGCGCGCCGTAATCGGCCTCGCGCGCGATCCGCGCCTTGAGCTCGGCATCGCGCAGCAGGCGGCCCGCCTCCAAATCGATCGCGATCATCTGACCGGGGCCCAGACGTCCCTTCTCGGCCACCCGGTCTTCTTCGAGCGCAACCATCCCGCTTTCCGAACCGACAACCAGCAGGCCGTCATCGGTGCGGGCAAAGGCCAGCGGGCGCAGGGCGTTGCGGTCGAGCCCGGCGACCGCCCAGTGGCCATCGGTCATCGCGAGCGCGGCGGGGCCGTCCCACGGCTCCATCACGGATGCCATGTACTGGTACATCGCCTTGTTCTCGGCCGGCATGTCGGCGGAGACCTGCCATGCCTCGGGGATCAGCATCGACTTGGCGGTTGGCATCGCCTTGCCGGAGCGGACCAGCAGCTCGATCGCGGCATCGAGGCTGGCGGTGTCGGATGCGCCGACAGGGATCACCGGCTTGATGTCGTCCGCGACGCCCGAGAAGGCGAGGCTCGCCATCTTGATCTCGTGCGTGCGCATCCAGTTGCGGTTGCCGCGGATCGTGTTGATCTCGCCATTATGGGCCAGCGTGCGGAACGGCTGGGCAAGCCACCATTGCGGGAAAGTATTGGTCGAATAGCGCTGGTGCAGGATCGCCATCCGGCTGGTGACCAGCGGGTCGCGTACGTCGGGATAGAAGGTCGCAAGGCTCTCTGCGAGGAACAGGCCCTTGTAGACGATCGACTGGGCGGAGAGCGAGGCGACATAGAAATCGCGCAGCTGCGCCTCGACGATCCGCCGCTCGATCCGGCGACGCACGATGTAGAGCCGCTTTTCGAACTCATCCAGCGTGACTTCGGACGGGCTCGGCCCGGCAATCATCACCTGCTCGATTTCCGGCCGGGTTTCCTTGGCCTTGCGCCCGATGACGGAGATATCGACTGGCACCTGCCGCCAGCCATAAACGAACAGCCCCGCGCGGATCAGCTCGGCTTCCACGATCGTCCGGCACGCATCCTGCGCGCCCAGGTCGGTGCGCGGCAGGAACACGACGCCCACGGCAAGCCGTCCGTCGCGCAGTGAATGGCCGCTGGCATTGATCGCGCTGGTAAAGAACTCCACCGGCAGGTCGAGCAGCAGGCCCGCGCCATCGCCGGTCTTGCCATCGGCGTCGACCGCACCGCGATGCCAGATCGAAGACAGCGCCTCGATCGCGCAATCGACCACGCGGCGCGTCGGCTTGCCCGAAATCTCGCCGATCAGCCCGACGCCGCAGGCATCGTGCTCGCTATCGGCATGGTACATCCCTTCCGCTGCAAGGCGGAGCGCTTCTTCGTGTTGATTGATCATGCTGCTGCCGCGCTCGGATTGCGTTGCTGGACAAGGTAGGCGTCGATTTTCTCGGCCACGTCGCGCCCGTCGCGTACCGCCCAGACCACCAGACTGGCCCCGCGGGAAATGTCGCCCCCTGCGAATACTCCGGGGAGCGAGGTCATCATGTCCTCATCGCATTCCAGCGTGCCCCAGTCGGTCACGTTGAGACCTTCCTCGCCGAAAATCGTCGGCAGCGGCTCGGGCTCGAACCCCAGGGCGAGGATCACGAGATCGGCGTCGAGCGCAAAGCTGCTCGACGAGTCGACCACCGGGCGGCGGCGGCCATCGGCATCGGGCTCGCCCAGCTCCATCCGGTTGGCCTGCACCCGCTCGGCACGGGTCTCGCCCTGAATCGAGGCGGGGCCGGACAGCCAGAGGAACTCGACACCCTCTTCCTCGGCATGGGCGACTTCGGTGCGGCTGCCGGGCATGTTTTCCCGGTCGCGGCGATAGAGGCACTTCACGCTCTTCGCGCCCTGGCGGATCGCGGTGCGCACGCAGTCCATGGCGGTATCCCCACCGCCGATCACGACCACGTCGCGATCCTTCGCGAACAGGCTGCCATCGGCGTGCTCGGCGACCTCGTCACCCAGACCGCTGCGGTTGGACGCGGTCAGAAAATCGATCGCGCGGACGACACCGTCCTTGTCCGCGCCATCCACGGTCAGTTCGCGCGACTGGTACACACCGGTTGCGACGAAGACCGCATCGTGCCGCTCACGCAATTCGGCGAGCGTGATATCCTTGCCCACCTCGACGCCGCGATGGATGGCGATGCCACCTTCCTCGATCCGTGCGACGCGCCGATCGACCACGCTCTTGTCGAGCTTGAAGTTGGGAATGCCATAGATCAGCAGCCCGCCCGCCCGGTCGTGCCGGTCGTAGATCTCAACCTCATAACCCGCGACGCGCAGGTATTCCGCAGCGGTCAGCCCGGCGGGCCCGGCACCGATCACGGCGACCGACTGGCCGGTGGGCGTGCCGGGTTCGATCGGACGCACCCAGCCGTTCTCCCACGCATTGTCGCCGAGATATTTCTCGACACTGCCGATGGTGACAGCGCCGTGGCCGGAGAACTCGATCACGCAATTGCCTTCGCACAAACGGTCCTGCGGGCAGATCCGTCCGCAAATCTCGGGCATGGTCGAGGTGCGCGAGGACAGATCGTAGGCCTCTTGCAGGCGCCCCTCGGCGGTCAGGCGCAGCCAGTCGGGAATGTGATTGTGAAGCGGGCAATGGACCTGGCAGTACGGCACGCCGCATTGCGCGCAGCGCCCCGCCTGGGCGCGCGCGGCATCATCCGCGAAGGGCGCACCGATCTCGAGGAAGTCCGCACGGCGGCTATCGGGGGTGCGCTTGGCCGGATAGGCCTGTTTGCGGTCGACAAATTTGTTGGTGACGTTACGTTCGATCGGATCGGCCCAGTTCAAAACGAAAAGTTTCGGTTTCGGAAAGTCAGCGCCGCATTTGGCGCATCACTCGATCAGCATTGAGGATGCTCCGCGAAATTTCAATGCAAATTTGTTGCGCCTGCGAAGAAGCACAGCTTTGCCGGAGCGACCTCGGGAGCGCCCCCTTTTGCTCTTGCCCCGCTTCCCCTAGCGTCAATACCGGCATTTAGGGGAGTAGAGTCGCAATGCGCAAAATTTCGAGTTTTCTGGCTTCGGGCATCGCAGCAGGTGCGCTGATCGCCAGCCCGGCGCTGGCGCAGGACAGCCCGCCCCCGCTCAACCCTGCGGACACCGCCGACAACGCGACGCAGGGAATCGGTGCGGGCGCGCGGCCTGTGGGTGCGGACTGGAGCCGCTCCCCGGTGGCCGCCCCGCACGGGATGGCCGCGACCGCGCATCCGCTGGCGACACAGGTTGCGCTCGACATCCTCAAGGCGGGTGGCAGCGCGGTCGACGCGGCGATCGCCGCCAACGCCGCGCTGGGCCTGATGGAGCCGACTGGGAACGGCATCGGTGGCGACCTGTTCGCGATCATCTACGACCCCAAGACCGACAAGCTTTACGGCATCAACGGATCGGGCCGCAGCCCCTCGGGGCAGACTCTGGACCAGCTGAAGGAAAAGCTGGGGCCGGATGCGGCCGCGATTCCGCCGGTGGGGCCCTTGCCGATCACCATTCCCGGCACGGTCGATGCCTGGTTCGACATGCACGATCGCTTCGGCAAGCTGCCAATGACCGAGATACTCGCGCCTGCGATCACCTACGCACGCGAAGGGCATCCGGTGGCCCCGGTGATTGCGATGTATCTTGACCGTTCGCTCGCCGCCTACGAGGCGCGGCTCAAGCGGTTCGATTTCGACTTCGACAATGCCCGCGCGACCTGGTTCGCCGATGGAGATGCGCCTGAGCCGGGCGAGATGTTCAAGAACCCCGATCTCGCCAACACGCTGGAGCGGATCGCGCGCAATGGGCGCGACGAGTACTACGAAGGCGAAACCGCGCGGATCATCGTCGACTATCTGCGCGAACAGGGCAGCGCGTTCACGATGGCGGACTTCGCCAACCATGACAGCGAATGGGTCGATGTCTCGTGCGTCGCCTATCGCAAGGGATACGAGCTGTGCGAACTGCCGCCCAACAGCCAGGGCTTCGCCGCGCTGCAGATGGTCAATATCCTGAAGAATGTGGACCTGTCGCAGTGGGAGCGCGGATCGCCGCAAGTGATCCACTATATCACCGAAGCCAAGCGCCTCGCGTTCGAGGATGTCGCCCGCTTCTACGCCGATCCCGACTTCGCCGCCGCGCCTCAGGCCCTGCTGAGCGATGCCTACGGGCGCGAGCGTTTCGCGCTGATCGATCCGGAGCGTGCCACGCCCGCTTTCGGGCCGGGCGAGCCCAAGCTGGAGGGTGAAGGCGACACCACCTACCTCACCGTGGCGGATAAGGACGGGATGATGGTCAGCCTGATCCAGTCCAATTATCGCGGCATGGGCGGTGGGCTGGTCGCGCCGGGGCTGGGCTTCATGTTCCAGGATCGCGGCGAACTGTTCAGCCTCGATCCCGAACATCCCAATGCCTACGCACCCAGCAAGCGGCCCTTCCACACGATCATTCCGGCCTTCGTGAAGAAAGACGGCAAGCCGTTCATGACGCTGGGGCTGATGGGCGGCGGGATGCAGCCGCAGGGGCACGTGCAGATCCTGGTCAACCTCGTCGACTACGGGATGAACCTGCAGGAGGCGGGCGATGCCGCGCGGCTGATGCACGATGGCGGTCGCCAGCCGACCGACGCGCTGGCAGGCAGCGCCGCCGATACCGTCGATATCGACAATCTGGGCGTGCTGATGGTCGAACCCGGTATCCCCATTGCGACCGTGGAGGCGCTGCGTGCGATGGGCCACAATGTCGAGGTGGAGACCACCGGCATCCCGTTCGGCGGCTATCAGGCGATCGCCCGCGATGCCGAGAGCGGCGTCTATGTCGGCGCGACCGAGATGCGCAAGGACGGCCAGGCCTCGGGCTATTGAGGGAGGGGGCGGGCCTCTTCGGCCCCGCCCCTTCTTCATCACCTCAGCCGCTGTTGCGCAGCGCGGTCGCGATCGCGTTGATCGACAGCTGGATGCCCTCGGCAATCCGTTCGTCCGGCTCGCCGCCACGATGCCGCTTGAGCAGCTCGACCTGCAACAGGTTGAGCGGTTCGATATAGGGCAGCCGCAGCCGGATCGACGCATCGAGCCGGGGCGAATTTTCGAGCAGGAAAGACTGCCCGGTCGCATCCAGCAGCGCATCATGCGTGCGTTGCCATTCGTCGCGGATCGCCCCGAAGACGCCCTTCGCCAGATCGCGATCCTCGACCAGTTCGCTGTAACGCTCGGCAATGCCCATGTCGGATTTGGCGAGCACCATTTCCATATTGGCGAGCGCGTTGCGCAGGAACGGCCATTCGCGCGCCATTTCGCGCAGCAGCGCCTTGTCTTCGAACTGCGAGAGCGCGGTGCCGACGCCGTACCAGCCGGGCAGCATCACCCGCGCCTGGCTCCACGAGAAGACCCACGGAATCGCGCGCAGATTCTCGATTCGGTCGTCCGACTTGCGGCTTGCCGGGCGCGAGCCGATCTTGAGCGTGGCGATCTCCGCGATCGGCGTCATCTGGCGGAAGAAACCGACGAACCCGTCGGTGCCGTAGACCAGATTGCGGTAGGTCGAGAATGCGGTGTCGGACACCGCATCCATTGCCTCGGCATACCGCCGGTAGTCGCCAGACGGCACCCGCTCCGGCTCCAGCGTGGCGAGCATCGCGGCGGTAACCATCGCGTCGAGATTGACCGCTGCAACTTCCGGAGTGCCGTATTTCGCGGCGATCACCTCACCTTGTTCGGTAATGCGGATGCGACCGTTGACCGTGCCCGAAGGCTGGCCGCGGATCGCTTCGAACGCGGAGCCGCCACCGCGCCCGACCGAGCCGCCGCGCCCGTGGAACAGCTGCATCGTCACACCCGCTTCGGTGAAGACCGGCGCCAGCGCCTCGCTCGCCCGCGCGAGCATCCAGCTGGAGGTGAGGAAGCCGCCGTCCTTGTTGGAGTCGGAATAGCCGATCATCACTTCCTGGTGGCCTACCGCGCTGGTCATGGCGGCGATTTCCGGCAGGCCGAAATAGCGGCGCATGACATCGGGCGCATTTTCAAGGTCGCCGATCGTCTCGAACAGCGGGACCGCCTGAATCGCGCTGTGCGGCGTCTCGCCCGCACGGTAGAGGCCCACTTCCTTGAGCAGGATGTGCACTTCGAGCAGGTCGGACACCGTCTCCGCCATCGAGACGACATATTGCGTGATGCAGTGCGGGCCGAAACGGGCATGCGCCTGCGCCGCCGCCTCAAGGATCGCCAGTTCCTTGGTCGTCTCCTCGCCATAGTCCATCCACGGAGAGCGAAGGGGCCGCGCGCTGGCGAGTTCGCTGCGCAGCAGGGCGATACGCGCGTCCTCGTCGAGCGAAGCGTAGTCCGCTTCCACGCCCGCGTTGGCGAGCAATTCTCCGACCACACGCTCGTGCACCGCGCTGTTCTGCCGCAGGTCGAGCGTGGCGAGATGGAAGCCGAAGGTGCGCACCGCCCGCACCAGCCGCCCCAGCGCGCCCTGCGAGGCGAGCGTCTGGCCGCCCGCCTTCGTCAAGGACCGGGCGACCACCCGCAGATCGTCCTGCAGGCCATCGGGGCTGTCATAGGGCTCTGCCGGACCGATCGCGGCGCGCGAAGGCTCCTTGCCGACCAAGTCCTCGAAGGTTGCGGCGAGGCGGTTGTAAATGCCGATAATCGCGCGGCGGTAGGGCTCGTCCTGGCGGTGCGAGGAGTCGTCCCCGCTCGCATCGGCCAGCCGCGCAAGCTCGGGATTGACCTCGGTCAGCTCGCTCGACAGCGAAAGCTCGCCGCCCAGCTTGTGGAGCGCGTCGAGATAGTATTCGATCACGGTTTCCGCAGCGAAGGCCTGCGCGAAACGCAGCGAATCCGCAGTCACATAGGGGTTGCCGTCACGGTCGCCGCCGATCCAGCTGCCGACCCGCAGGAAGCTGGCCGGGCGGCTGCCCAGCGCATCCTCCCAGCGGCGATAGAGCACGGGAATCGCGGGCAGGAAGCTGTCGCGCATGAAGGAAATCGCGTTCTCGACCTCGTCGGTCACGAACAGCCGCTCTCGCCGCAGCGTGCGGGTGTGCCACAGCAGCGCGATCTGGCGGATGATCGATTCCTCGACATCGTCGCCCTCAGGCGTGGAGATTGCCTGCGCATCGCGCATCCGCATCAGCTCGGCGATCCGTACCCGGTGGTCGATCACGCTCTTGCGACGCACTTCGGTGGGGTGCGCGGTGAGCACCGGCATCACCAGCGCCTGGTCGAGCATTTCGGAGACCTGCTCGCTCGAAATGCCCTGCTCCTTCAGCGAAGCCAGCGCATCGGCGAAGGGCATGTCCTGCTCCGCCATGACCCCCTCACGGTCCTCCGCAAGGTTGGCGAGCATCGAGAACAGGCCGAAGCCGCGCACAAAGGCGAGCGTATCGTCGAGGTCTAGCTGACCCAGCCGGAGGTCGACCGGCACCTCGTTGCGATGGCGCTCGACACTGGCGGCGCGGATTTCCTCGGTCCGCTGAAACAGCTGGTCGCCGCCATGTTCGCGGATCACATCGCCCAATAGCTTGCCGAGATAGCGGATATCGGGGTTTTGCTGGATTGCGGGTCGGGTGGCGATGGAAATTCTCCCTGGGTTGCGGATGCCTACTATACCAACCGGGCCGCAGACTGTGCCCGCGCCCGGATCGCTTCCCGGTCAACCTCGCCCTGCGGCACCAGCCAGCTGCCACCCACGCACAGCACCTGCTCCAGCGCGAGCCAGTCGGCGGCGCTTTGCTGTCTTACACCGCCGGTGGGGCAGAACTTGAGCCCGCCGAACGGGCCTGCCAGTGCCTTGAGCGCAGGAATACCGCCATTGGCCTCCGCCGGGAAGAACTTGAAATGTTCGAGGCCCAGTTCGAGCCCGCGCATGATGTCGCCAGCCGTCGCGATCCCGGGCAGGAACGGCACCTGTGCGCGGATCGCTGCGCGGCCTAGCGCCTCGGTCAGGCCGGGGGAAACGATGAACTGCGCGCCCGCATCGATCGCGGCCTGCAATTGCTCCTGATCGACCACCGTGCCCGCGCCCATGATCGCGCCATCGACCTCGCGCATCGCGCGAATCGCGTCGAGAGCGACAGGGGTTCGCAGCGTCACTTCGAGCACGCGCAGGCCGCCTGCAACCAGCGCCTCGGCCATCGGCACCGCATCTTCCAGCCGGTCCACCACCAGCACCGGGATAACCGGCGCGGTGCGCATGATTTCTTCGATCGTCATCCGTGTTCCTTCGCGAAGGCAGCGGCCGCGCCGAACAGGCCCGGCTGCGGGTGGGTGATCAGCTTGACGGGGATCGTGCCCATCAGGTCCGCAAAGCGCCCCTTGGCGCGAAACCGCTCGGCAAAGCCGGATCCGGGGAGGATTTCGCGCAGGCGATAGCCAAGCCCGCCGGCGATCACGACACCGCCAAAGCCGCCCTGCGCCAGCGCGAAGTCGCCCGCGATGCTACCCAGCGCGAGGCAGAACCGATCGACGGCGGCGGCGGCGAGGCTGTCGCTGCCCTCCATTCCCGCCTGCCAGATCGATACGTCGTCCATCTCGGCAACCGGCTTTCCTTCGAGCGCGGCGAGCGTTGCGTAAATCTCGACAATGCCGGGGCCGGACACCACCCGCTCTACCGAAACGCGCATGTGGCGTTTGCGCAGGCGCGCGAGGATCGCGTCTTCGATCTGGTCGAGCGGGGCGAAATCGACATGGCCGCCCTCGGTTGGCTGCACCCGATAGCCACTGGAATCGCGCCATAAATGCGCGACGCCCAGCCCTGTGCCCGGGCCGAGCACACTCAGCGTGCCCTCCGAAGCGAGTGGCTGGTCGGGGCCTGCAAGGTGGAGAAACTGGTCATCCGGCGCCTGCGCCACCGCATGGGCCACCGCCGCAAAGTCATTCACCAGAGTGTACCGCGAAGCGCCGAGCTTTTCCTTTATCAGCGCGGGCCTGATGACCCACGGATTATTGGTGAAGCGGATCGCATCGCCACTCGTCCGGCCCGCAATTGCGAGGCTTACCGCGTCGGGTAAGTGGCCGCCTTTGCGCGCACGGTAATCCTCCCACGCGGTCTGAAAACTGACGTGATCGGCGGTGTGGAGCGTTTCCGGCTCGTCGAGCGAGATCGCTCCATCCTCGGCGATGGTCGCGATGGCGAAGCGCGCGTGGGTGCCGCCGATATCGACCGCGACCAGCTGGCGTTCGCTCACAGCCCCGCCTCGGCGAGCATCGCGGAGCCGCCCTTTTCCGCCGGATCGGAGTAGCGGCGCATCATCGCGAACAGCTCGCGGCCCGTGCCCCATGCTTCGGGCGGAGCCTCCGCCTGCTCGCGCGCGGCCCATTCACCGGCATCCACAAGCGCACTCAGAGTGCCTTCAAGCGCACACACGCGCACCAGGTCGCCGTCGCGCAGCTTACCGAGGGGGCCACCGTGGTACGCCTCGGGCGAAACGTGGATCGCGGAGGGGACCTTGCCGCTCGCGCCCGACATTCGCCCGTCGGTGACCAGCGCGACCTTGTGGCCGCGATCCTGCAGGACCCCCAGGGGCGAGCTCAGCTTGTGCAGTTCGGGCATGCCGTTCGCCGCCGGGCCCTGGAAGCGGACGACGACCACCACGTCGCGGTCCAGCTCGCCCGCCTTGAAGGCTTCGGCGACCTGATGCTGGGTGGAGAACACGCGTGCCGGTGCCTCGATCGTGCGATGCTCGGGCGCGACCGCGCTGACCTTCATGGTCGCGCGGCCGAGATTTCCGGCGAGCAGCGCGAGGCCCCCGTCGGACTGGAACGGATCGGAGACCGGCTTGAGCAGCGTATCGTCGCGCGATTGCTCCGCGCCCGGCTTCCACACCAGCGTATCGTCTTCGATGAAGGGCTCCTGCGCGCCTTCCTCCAGCGATGCGCCGTAGACCGTGCGGATGTCGGGATGCGCCAGCCCTGCCCCGAGCAGTTCGCGGATCACGAAGGGCATTCCGCCCGCCGCGTGGAAGTAGTTTATGTCGCCCGCGCCGTTGGGATAGACGCTGGCGATCAGTGGGACGACATTACTCAGCTCGTCCATATCGTCCCAGTCGATCGCGATCCCCGCCGCCCGCGCGATCGCGGGGATGTGGAGCATGTGATTGGTCGAGCCGCCGGTGGCGAGCAGGCCGATGGTCGCGTTGACGATCGCCTTTTCATCGATGCACGCCCCCAGCGGGCGGTAATCATCGCCCTGCCAGCCGATCTCGGTAACCCGGTGCACCGCCGCGCGGGTCAATTCCTGGCGCAGCTTGTTGCCCGGATTGACGAAGCTGGAGCCGGGCATGTGCAGCCCCATCATCTCCATCATCATCTGGTTGGAATTGGCGGTGCCGTAGAAGGTGCAGGTGCCCGCGCCGTGGTAACTGGCGCTTTCCGCCTCCAGCAGTTCCTCCTCGCCCACCTTGCCCTCGGCATAGAGCTGGCGGACGCGGATCTTCTCCTTGTTGGCGAGGCCCGATGGCATCGGCCCGGCGGGCACCAGAATGGTCGGCAGATGGCCGAAACGCAGCGCGCCGATCAGCAGGCCGGGCACGATCTTGTCGCAGATGCCCAGCAGCAGCGCCCCTTCGAACATCCCGTGGCTGAGGCCTACGGCGGTGCCCATCGCGATCACATCGCGGCTGAACAGCGACAGCTCCATCGAATCCTGCCCCTGCGTCACCCCGTCGCACATCGCGGGCACCCCGCCCGCGACCTGCGCGGTCGCGCCGCGCTCGCGCGCGAAAATCTTGATCTGCTCGGGATAGCGGCCGTAGGGCTGATGCGCGCTGAGCATGTCGTTGTAGGCGGTGACGATGCCGATATTCATCGCCTGCCCGGCCTTGATCGCAGCCTTGTCCTCTCCGCTCGCAGCAAAGCCGTGGGCGAGATTGCCGCAGGAGAGCGTGGGCCGATGGACGCCTTCGTCCCGCGCGCGCTCGATCAGCTCGAGATAGCGCGCCCGCCCGTCGCGCGAACGCTCCACGATCCGGTCGGTGACGCGGGCGACGGTGTCGTTCAGTGTCATTGCGCGCTCCAGTAGATGGTCACAGGGCCGCTCGCCTCGCGCAGGAAGCGCGCGACCGGCAGGTCGCTTGCACAATCCTGTGCCCGCTCGATCACCTGCTTCTTGTCCGCCCCGCGCAGCACGATGATACTTTCGCGCGGAGCCTTGGTCAGCGCGGCGAAATTCATGCTCAGACGCGGGAACGGCGCTTCGGGGGGAAGCGGATCGGGCACGGTGCGGATCACCGCGCGTCCGGGGCGGTCTTCGGCCTGCATCTGTGGGAACAGCGAAGCGATGTGCCCATCCGTTCCCATGCCGAGCCACAACAGGTCGAGATCGGGCACCGCCATGCCCTCTTCCAGCGCGACGATCTTCGCCCCGCTGTCGCCCAGCGCGCGTTCCAGCTTGGCCTGATTGCTCGCCTCGTGATCGCGCGGCACCTGGCGATCGTCGCCCAGCATGATCGTCGCCCCACTCCAGTCGAGCCCGCGCTCCGCCAGCTCGGCGAAGATCGCGACCGGGGTCGATCCGCCGGGCACCGCGATCACCGGCGCATCGCTGGCCCCGACCACGCGTTCGATATGGTCGGCCACCGCTTTGGCAGAGCCATCGGGTGCCCAGCGCAGATCACTCATGCCAGGTCACCCCGTCGCGCTCGGTCAGCGCGATCGCCGCGCTCGGCCCCCAGCTGCCCGCGCCGTAGCGCTTGGGCGAGGCGTCTTCCTTCGCCCAGATCGCGCGGATGCCGTCGACCCAGCGCCACTGCGCCTCGACCTCGTCACGCCGCACGAACAGCGTCGGGTCGCCATCGATCAGGTCGAGCAGCAGTCGCTCGTAGGCGATCCGACGGCGCGCCTTGGCGAAGGCATGGGTCAGCGACAGGTCCAGCGGCACTTCGCGCAAGGTCACGCCTTCGCGGTCCATGCTGGGCTGCTTGGCCATCACCATCAGCCGCACGTATTCCTCTGGCTGTAGGCGGATCACCAGCCGGTTCGCATCCAGCCGCCCGCCGCGCCCGGCAAAGATGTTGTGCGGCACGCATTTGAACTGGATCACGATCTCGCTGCGCCGCTCGGTCATGCGCTTGCCGGTGCGCAGGTAGAAGGGCACGCCCTGCCAGCGCCAGCTGTCGACATGCGCCTTGATCGCGACGAAGGTTTCGGTGTCGGACGCCTCCCCCAGATCGTCGGCATAGCCTTCCACCGCCTCGCCCTGCACCGCCCCGCTGCCATACTGGCCGCGGACCATTTCCTCGGGCGAAACCGGGCGCAGCGATCGCAGCACCTTCACCTTCTCGTCGCGCACGCTGGCCGCGTCGTAATCGACCGGCGGCTCCATCGCGATCAGCGCGAGCAGCTGGAGCATGTGGTTCTGGACCATGTCGCGCAGCGCGCCGGTCTCGTCGTAGAAGCCGTGCCGCCCTTCCAGCCCCACGGTCTCGCTGATGGTGATCTGCACATGGTCGATGTGGTTGGCGTTCCACAGCGGTTCGAACATCATGTTGGCGAAGCGCAGCGCCATCAGGTTCTGGACCGTTTCCTTGCCCAGATAGTGATCGATCCGGAAAATCCGGTCTTCGGCAAAGGCGCTCGCAACCGCGTCGTTGATCTTGGCCGAACTGGCGAGATCGGTGCCAAGCGGCTTTTCCAGCCCGATCCGCACGTTGTCGCCCGCCAGCCCGGCTGATTGCAGCCCCTTGATCGTGGGTTCGAACAGGAACGGCGCGGTCGACAGGAAGATCGAGAGGCCGCCCGAGATATCGCCCAGCTTGGCGGCGAGATCGTCGAACCCCTCGATCGTCGAGGCGTCGAGCGGCTGGTATTGCAGATGCTTGAGGAAGGAGGCGATCTTGGCCTCGTCCTTGCGGTCATCGGGCAGATACTGGTCCAGCGCCTCCTTGGCGAGCGCGCGGAACTCCTCGTCGGACAGCTCGCTGCGCGCGGTGCCGACGATCCGCAGGTCCGCCGCGATCAGCTCGTCTTCGTGCAGCGCGTAGAGCGATGGCAGCAGCATCCGCTTGGCCAGATCGCCGGTCGCCCCGAACAGCAGGAGCGAGGAAGAGGGGTGTCGCTTCAAAAAGGTCGCTCCCTGATAATCGTGCGGCGGAGCAATGTTCCAGCCCCCGCCAGACCGCGGCTACCCTAAGGCAAGCATCGCCCGGATTTCCAGCCGCATAGCTATGTGATGATTTAACGCCCGGGGTGGTTCCGGCCTGCCGATCCTATCGCTCGCCCCCGGTCGAAAGCAGGCGGAAGCCCCATGCGGGCAGCGAAACGGTGTCGCCCGCCGCGATGGTAACCGCGTCTCCGTCACGAAATTCGCGGTAGGTGCCCGCCGCCAGCCCGTCCGCCAGCCTCGCCTCGACCGGCCGATCGGACAGGTTGAACAGGCCGACCACCTTGTTGCCCCCCTTCTGCCGGACCCAGCCGAACAGCTGCTGCGGCCTGTCGTTGACGACCTGCTGCATCACCGCGCCCCACTGCCCGTTGTCGAGCGCGGGGTTGGCGGTGCGAAAGGCGATCAGGTCCTTCAGCAAGTCCCCATAATCGCAGCCTTCGCGCTGGCTCCAGTCGATCGGGTCTTTCTCGAAGAAGGCGAGGCGGTGGGCGTTGCACGCCTCCATCCCGTTATGGACCAGAGGCAGGCCTTCGCCGGTAAAGGCCAGCGCGGTCAGCGCTTCCAGCCCGTCTCCGTAATTCTCGTAGATCGTGCCTTCCCACGCATTGCTGTCGTGGTTCTCGATATAGGTCAGGCGCATCGCCTCGCGCGGCCACAGGCTCTCGTTCTCGGCGTAGTAGCCGAACAGCGCGGTCGCATCCGCCTCGCCCTTGGCGATCCGCTTTCCGGTATGGTGCCAGTCCCACGCGTAGGTCGCATCGAAGGCGGCACGGTGGTGGACGGTCTGCTGCACCTCGCCCAGCATGAAGACCGGGCGGATCGCATCGAGCCGCGCGCGCATCGTCTCCCAGAAGTCGATCGGGACATAGCCGGCGACATCAGCGCGATAGCCGTCCACGCCGAATTCGCGGACCCAGTATTCCATCGCCTTGCCGACATGCTCGCGCACGCCGGGCTTGCTCCAGTCGAGGTCGATGATGTCGGACCAGTCCCACCACGGGGTCGGGCGGAAGTGACCGTCCCAGGTCTTCTCGTACCAGTCGGGGTGCTCGCTCGCGAGGGCATTGTCCCACGCGGTGTGGTTGGCCACCAGGTCGAGGATGACGTGGAAGCCCTGCGCGTGGGCGGCGTCGATGAAGTTGCGCAGATCCTGCTCGGTCCCGAACTCGGGATTGACCGCGTAGTAGTCACGCACGGAATAGGGGCTGCCCAGAGTGCCCTTGCGGTTGACCTCGCCGATGGGGTGGATCGGCATCAGCCACAATATGTCGACGCCCAGTTCCTTCAGCCGCGGCAGTTCCTTCTGCGCGGCGGCGAAGGTGCCCTCCGGGGTAAATTGCCGGGTGTTGATCTGGTAGAGGACCGCATCGCGGCTCCATTCGGGATGCTCGATCTCGACGAAAGGCTGCGGTTGCCACGGATCGGCGGGCTGCGCGGCGGCTGGCGCTGCGGCGCACGCCAGCAGCGCGGCGATGGCGAGCTTACGCATCGGCGGTCTCCGTACTGGATTGCGCGGGCAGGACCGATCCGACCCGCAGCATGGCCAGCGCGGCGAGTGCCCACGCCGCGGCGGCGAACAGCATGGTCCAGATCGGTTCGCCCGGGAAGAACGCCTTCATGATCGATCCCATGATCGTCGCCACCAGCAGCTGCGGCACCACGATGAAGATGTTGAACAACCCCATGTAGATGCCGAGCTTGGCCTGCGGCAGATTGCTGGCGAGGATCGCGTAGGGCATCGCGAGGATGCTGGCCCAGGCAACGCCCTTCAGCACCTCGCACCCGATCAGCAGCAGCGGATCGCGCAGCACGAAGAAGCCGAGGAAGCCCAGCGCGCCCGCCAGCAGGCACGCCATGTGGGTGTATGCCTGGCCGAACTTGCGCGCCATCACCGGCAGCACGAACAGCGCGGCGATCGCGGCGACCCCGTTCTGCACGGTGTAGATCAGGTTCCACCAGTTGGCGCCGTCGTTATAGGCCGCGCTCGCCGGATCGGCGCTGCCGTAGAAATATTGCGACACGATCGGGCCGGAATAGATCCACATGATGAACAGCGCGGACCAGCTGAAGAACTGCACCAGCGCGAGCCGCTTCATAACATCGGGCATACCGGAAAAGTCGCCCACGATGCTCGACAGCATGTTCGCCGACTGACCTTTCCGCGCCATCGAGATACCGATCGCGCTGAGCAGGCCGTATGTCGCGAGCAGTCCGCCGAGCAGGTATATCTCCTTCTCCAGCCCCAGCGGCGCGACTGCGAGCAGCACTGCCGCGCCCGCCAGCAGCCAGACCAGTGCAAAACCGTAGTTCTTGGCCGCCAGCGCGCGGATCGTGTGGCTTTGCTCGATCTGGCTCTCGGCCTCGAACGCGGCCATTTCCTCGGGCGAATATTCGCGCGTGGTCAGCACGGTCCAGCCGATCGCCACGAACAGCG
Organism: Erythrobacter sp. YJ-T3-07; assembly: GCF_015999305.1. Lineage (NCBI taxonomy): Bacteria > Pseudomonadati > Pseudomonadota > Alphaproteobacteria > Sphingomonadales > Erythrobacteraceae > Erythrobacter > Erythrobacter sp. YJ-T3-07. The sequence goes on from NZ_JAEAGP010000001.1 coordinate 2,628,413, forward strand.
CGACCCCGCCCGCCCAGAAGCTCCACCGCACGGTGTCGGGGATCTGCCCCGCCGGTGCGACATTGGCGACGCCCAGATGCTCCAGAAACCACGGGAAGATCGCCGCGACCACCGCGCCGCTGCCGATGAAAGCAGTCTGCACGGCATAGCCGGTCGCGTGCTGCGACTTGTCCAGCATGTCCCCCACGAAGGCGCGGAACGGCTCCATCGAGATGTTGAGCGATGCGTCGAGCAGCCACAGCAGGCCTGCGGCAAACACCAGCGGTGCAGCAAAGGCGGGCGCGAAGGGCATCAGGAAGAGGGAGAACGCGGCGAAGATCGCACCGGTCAGGAAATAGGGCCGCCGACGGCCCAGTCGGTTCCACGTCCGATCCGACAGATAGCCGATGATCGGCTGGACGATCAGCCCGGTCAGCGGCGCGGCCACCCACAGCGCGGGCAGATCGTCGAGCGATGCCCCCACCGTCTGGAAGATCCGGCTCATGTTGGAATTCTGCAGCACGAAGCCGATCTGGATTCCGAAGAAGCCGAAGCTGATGTTCCACAGCCCCGCCCAGCTCTGGCGTGGTTTCTCCATCGGCCTTGTTATCCTTTCCCCTGTCGGCGGGCGAACTCGCGTCACCCTGCCGATCGATGATAGGGCAAGGCTTTCACCAATCCGGGAGGCCGGACAAGCAACATACGAATGCGGTCAGGAGCTTGCGCGCACGATCAACCGGGTGGGCAGGCGCGTGGGCGGCGGGTCGGAGCCTTCGATATGCGCCAGCAGTGTTTCGACCAGCAGCTCGCCCGCACCTTGCGTGTCCTGCATGATGGTGGAGAGCGGCGGGTGGGTCATGCTGGCGGCGGGGATATTGTCGAACCCGACGACCGCGACATCGCCGGGGACAGAGAGCCCCGCCTCATCCAGCGCACGCATCGCGCCGATCGCGATCACATCGCTCGCCGCGAACACCGCGTCGAACGCAGCCCCGCTCTCGATCAGGCGGCGCGCGGCGGCATGGCCCGCCTCGTCCGATGTCACCGCGTCGAATTGCAGCGCCGGATCGGGCTCGATCCCTTGCTCCCGCAGCGCCTCGCACAGGCCCTGATAGCGGTGCGCGAATTCGGGATAATGCTCGTCCGCATGGCCCAGAAACGCGACCTTCCTGCGTCCGCGCTCGATAAAGTGCTCGCCGACCAGCCGCCCCGCATCGATATTGTCCGAACCCACAGTGGCGCCACTGCTGTCGCTGCTGACCGAACCCCAGCGGGCGAAATGCGTCCCCGCCTTGACCAGTTGGGCCAGCCTTTCCGCGTAGAGCGTGTAGTCACCATAGCCGAGCAGGATCAGCCCGTCGGCCCGCTTGCTGTCCTGATATTTGACGTGCCAGTCGTCTTCCATCCGCTGGAACGAAATCAGCAGGTCGAGCCCGCGATTGCCGCAGGCGCGGGTGATCGAACCGAGCATCGAGAGGAAGAACGGGTTGATCATGCTCTCGTCGGGCGTCGGGTCCTCGAAGAACAGCAGCGCAATGGTGTTGGTCCGCTGGGTTCTGAGCGAGGAGGCATTGCGGTCGACCGCATAGTTCAGCTCGCGCGCGATCCGCTCGATCTTCTCGCGGGTCGCCTGGCTGACCGACTTGTCGCCACGCAGCGCACGGCTGACCGTGGGCTGCGAGACGCCGGCCCGGTAGGCGATATCGAAGCTGGTCGGCCTGCCTGACGGGGTGCGGCCCATGCTCTCTCCCGAAAGGCGTCGCGCGCCTCTCATGCTTACGTATTCATCGGATTACGTCAGGTCGCCGTGCAAGGCAATTGCCGCCCCCGGGCGGCGCACCTCGCAGCCGCGAAAATGGCGTGATTGCGCCTATGATGGCCGCCCGGCCTGTGCGCAAGCGGGGCATCGACATTTCTGCCACAGTCCCGTCGGGCCGATCGCGGCGCATGGCACGCGTATACGTATGCGATCTTCCGGCACGCCCCCGGTGCTGCATTATGACCGCCGCAGACGCGCCAAGGACCGGCCGATCGAGACCGGGCCACGCGCATCTGGCGACGCTGGGAATGGCAGCGTCGCACACGGGAGAGAGAGAACAGTCATGTCCTACCGCAATTCGCTTCGCAGCGGCACCAGCCTGCGCACCTGTGCCATCGCCCTGATCCTCGCCAGCGCCGCCGTGCCGGGCATCGCCGCCGCGCAGACCACCCAGCCGCCCGCCCCCGACACGGAAGAAGACGGCCAGCCGGTCGCCGACGACGACACCGACGAGAACGTGATCGTGGTCAGCGGCTTTCGCGCCGCTCTGGAGAGCGCGGTCAACGAGAAGCGCAACAGCGACCTGATTCTGGAATCGGTCACCGCCGAGGATATCGGCAAGCTGCCCGACGATTCGATCGGGGAATCGATCGCCCGCCTGCCCGGCATCACCTCGCAGCGGCTCAACGGCCGCGCCAACGTGATCGCCATTCGCGGCCTCGGCCCCGACTTTTCCCAGACGCTGCTGAACGGGCGCGAACAGACCTCCACCGGCGATAGCCGCGCGGTCGAATTCGACCAATACCCCTCCGAAGTCGTCAGCCAGGTCAATGTCTACAAGACCCCTTCGGCCAGCCTCGTCGGCCAGGGTCTGGTCGGCACGATCGACGTGCGCACGATCCGCCCGCTGGAAGTGGACGAGCCGATCTTCGCGATCGGGGCGAAGGGTTCCTACGCGGATATCGGCGCGCTCAACGCGGGCTCGCGCGATTACGGCTATCGCGTGAACGCGACCTTCGTCGACCAGTTCGCCGACGATACGATCGGCGTCGCGCTGGCGGCGGCCTATACCGACGAGCCGTACCAGCTGCAGGAATTCAACGCCTGGGGCTATGCGGGCGATGGCACGGCAGGCAATCCGTACATCATCGGCGGCAACAAGAGCTTCGTCACCTCGACCCGGCTCAAGCGCTTCGGGGTCAACGGTACGCTGCAATATCAGGCGTCGCCCAATTTCATGGTCACCGTCGACGGCTTCTATTCCAGTTTCGACGACGACCAGTCCAAGCGCGGGATCGAACTGCCGCTGGGCTTCAGCAACCCCTACACCACCAGCAGCGTGGTCGACGGGCCGTTCGGCGGCTTCGCCGAATCCGGCACCTTCACCGATGTACGCGGGGTGGTGCGCAACGACGTGTTCCAGCGCCAGGCGGACCTCTATTCGGGCGGCCTCAACCTCGATTACGATGGCGATGACGGGTGGAGCGCGTTCTTCGATTTCGGCTATTCGCGCACCGACCGTAACGAGCTGAGCATCGAAAGCTATTCGGGCACCGGCTATGGCGGGGGCAACGGCGCCGCCGATACGATCGGCTTCACGTCCGACACCAATGGCACATCCTTCACCCACACGCTCGACTACAGCGACCCGAGCCTGATCCGGCTGACCGACCCGCTCGGCTGGGGCGGCGCGCGGGTCCAAGCGGGCTACTGGAACAACCGCATCATTGCCGACGAGCTGTTCCAGTATCGCGTGGGCGTGTCAAAGGAACTGGGCGGCTTCCTGTCGGCCATGCATTTCGGGATGGCCTATACCGACCGTTCCAAGAGCCTGACTCCGGACGAGTTCTTCGTCTCGCCGCCGGGCGGCGCAACCGAGGTGGCCATTCCCACGGGCGCGCTGCTGCGGCCGACCGACCTCGACTATCTCGGCCTCGGCCCGATCGTCAGCTACGATGTCCGCGACCTGATCGCGGATGGCACGCTGATCCTCGACCCGAACACCTCCAACGATGTCCCGGCCAAGGCCTACGGCATCACCGAAGACCTGATGACCATCTACCTGCAGGCGGATATCGAGCAGGAACTTGGCATCGGCGTGCTGACCGGCAATTTCGGCGTGCAGGCGATCAATACCGACCAGAACTCGACCGGGCTTGCGTTTGCCGGTGGCCAGCCGGTCGACGTGTCGCTCGGCGCGGATTACTGGGACGTGCTGCCCAGCGCCAACCTGTCGCTGCGGCTCGATAGCGGGTGGGTCTTCCGCCTTGCCGCCAGCCGCCAGATTCAGCGTCCGCGTCTCGACGATCTGCGCGTGGCGATCAGCTATGGCGTGAACACCAACGCGGGCGAAAGCCCGACCGGTGTGGCACCGTTCATCAGCGGCGGCGGCGGCAACCCGCTGCTGCGCCCGTACCGGGCCAACGCGGTCGACTTCAATATCGAGAAGTACTTCGCGAACGGTGCGGGCGTCGTCGCGGTGCAGGCCTTCTACAAGGATATCGTCAACTGGATCGCCAACGGGCGCTACACCTTCGATTATTCCGGACTTCCGACCCCGGCGGGTCAGACCCCGGCGACCACGATCGGTTTCCTCGATACGCAGGTGAACACCGGCGGCGGTAACTTCTACGGGGTCGAACTGTCGGCAACGGTGCCGTTCGACGCCTTCTTCTCCGGCCTCGAAGGCTTCGGCGCCACGGGCGGCGTGGGCTACACCAAGTCGGAAGTGGAAGACTTCAACGGAGATGTTGCCCCTATTTCCGGCTATTCGGAATGGGTCGCCAACGGCACGCTCTACTACGACCTCAACGGCTTCAGCGCCCGGGGCAGCGTCCGCTATCGCTCCGAATTCATCGGGGAATTCAGCGGCTTCGGCGGTTCACCGACGCGGCGTCTGGCGCGCGGCGAAACGATCGTCGATGCGCAGATCGGCTATGAATTCCAGCCGGGCAGCGCGCTGGAAGGCCTGTCGGTCTACCTCCAGGGGCAGAACCTCACCAACGCGCCGTTTGTGTCGCAGTTCAACGTGCCCGAACCGCGCGCGGTGATCGACTATCAGGAATATGGCCGCCGCTTCCTCGTCGGCGCGACCTTCAAGTTCTGATAGCCAAGGTCCGGAGCAGGCGGCGCATTCCTCCCAAGCCGCGCCGTCTGCCCCGGGCCCTAATTCTTGCGATGCGCCCTGCGCGCGGGTGAGGATAGGAGGTGAGCGTGAACCGGACCAGTTCGAGCGAGACCGAACCGCCCGCCATCGTCATCGTCGGCGGCGGCACCGCCGGGTGGATGGCGGCGGCGGCGCTCGCGCGGCTGACGCCATGCGCGGTCACGCTGGTCGAGTCCGAGGCGATCGGCACGGTCGGCGTGGGCGAGGCGACGATCCCGCAGATCCGCCTGTTCAATCAGGCGCTCGGGATCGACGAGGCGGAGTTCCTGCGCGAGACCAAAGCCACCTTCAAGCTGGGCATCGAATTTGCCGGCTGGTCGCGCGCGGGTGCCAGCTACATGCACGCCTTCGGCGAGATCGGCTCGGGCGCAGGCCTGCTTCCCTTCCATCAGCTTTGGCTGCGCGGCCGCGAGCTGGGCATGGCCAAGGACCTCGCCACCTATTCGCTCAACGAGCGCGCCGCCCGCGCGCTCAAGATGCAGATGTGGCGCGGTGATGCGGGGCACAGCGCGCCCGACATGCCGTGGGCGTATCACTTCGACGCCGCTCTCTACGCCGCCTACCTGCGCCGACTGGCCGAAGCGCGCGGCGCGGTGCGGATCGAAGGCAAGGTCGTCTCGGTCGAGCGCGATGGCGCAAGCGGCGACATCGCTGCGGTGGCGCTGGAGGACGGACGCCGGATCGCGGGCGATTTCTTCATCGATTGCAGCGGCTTTCGCAGCCTGCTGCTGGGGCAGGAGCTGGCGACCCCGTTCGAGGACTGGAGCCACTGGCTCCCGTGCGACCGCGCGGTCGCGGTGCCTTGCGCCACGAAAGGCGAGTTCACCCCCTACACCCGCTCCACCGCACACTCCGCCGGCTGGCAATGGCGCATCCCGTTGCAGCACCGGATCGGCAACGGGCTGGTCTATTGCAGCGACTATCTCTCCGATGACGAGGCTGAGGCGCAGCTGCTCGCCAATCTCGACGGCGCGCCTCAGGCCGCGCCCAACCGCCTGCGCTTCACCACCGGGATGCGCGCGCAGCAATGGTCGCACAACTGCCTCGCGCTGGGGCTGGCCGCAGGATTCATGGAGCCGCTGGAATCGACCAGCATCCACCTGATCCAGTCCTCGATCGCACGGTTTCTCGACATGCTGCCGGGCAGGCAGCCCGCGCCCGCGATGCGCGCGGAGTTCAACCGGCAGGCCGAGTTCGAATGGACCCGCATCCGCGACTTCCTGATCCTGCATTACTGGACGAACGGGCGCGTCGGCGAAGCTTTCTGGGATCGCTGCCGGGAAATGGCCCTGCCCGACACACTGACCGCGAAGATCGAGCAGTTCAAAGCCAGCGGCTTTATCCATCGCGAGCACGAAGAGCTGTTCACCATCCCCGGCTGGGCGCAGGTGCTCATCGGGCAGGAGGTGACGCCGCAAGCGCTGCACCCGCTCGCCGCCTCGACCGACCCCGCCGCGCTGGAGCGGATGCTGGGCGAGATCGAGGCGGGGATCGGCCAATTGGTCGATGCCATGCCGTCGCATGTCGAGTTTCTGCGCGCCTACTGCATGCCCCGCGCTACCAATCCATCCCCCACCCCGGTTTCGGAGACCGCCCGATGAAGCGCGCCGTCGCCCTGCTCGCCGCAGCCAGCCTGTTCGGCTTTGCCACGCCTACGCTGGCGCAGGAGCCAGCCTCGGCAACGGGCGAGCGCCTGTCTCAGGACGAGGTGATCTATTTCGTCCTGCCCGACCGCTTCGCCAATGGCGATACGGCCAACGATACCGGCGGCTATCCGGTGGACCGCCTCCAAAGCGGCTACGACCCGACCCATCGCGGCTTCTACCACGGCGGCGATCTGAAGGGCCTGACCGAGAAGCTCGACTATATCCAGGGCCTCGGCGTTACCGCGATCTGGTTCGCGCCGATCTTCAAGAACAAGCCGGTGCAGGGCCCGGCGGGTGAGGAGAGCGCGGGCTATCACGGCTATTGGGTGACCGACTTCACCTCGGTCGACCCGCATCTGGGCACCAATGCCGAGTTCAAGGCCTTCGTCGATGCGGCGCACGCGCGTGGGATGAAGGTCTATATGGACATCATCACCAACCACACCGCCGACGTGATCCAGTATGCGGGCGGCGACTATGCCTATCGCAGCAAGGCGGACTATCCCTATTCCACCCTTGGCGGGCCGGAGGGTGAGCGGATCAACCCGGGCTTCGCGGGCGACGATGATCCCGGCGCAGAAAACTGGGCCAACCTGACCGATCCGCGCTTCGCCTACGCCCCCGTGGTGCCCGAGGCGGAGCGGGACATCAAAGTCCCCGCATGGCTCAACGATCCGATCTACTACCATAATCGCGGCAACAGCGAGTGGTGGGGCGAAAGCGCGGTCTATGGCGATTTCGCGGGGCTCGACGATCTGGCGACCGAGCATCCGCGCGTGCTTGCCGGGATGATCGATATCTTCGGCAGCTGGATCGACCGGTTCGGGATCGACGGCTTCCGGATCGACACGGTCAAGCATGTGAACCCCGAGTTCTGGCAGGCCTTCGTGCCCGCCATGCAGGCTCGCGCCGAGGCGAAGGGGATCGCGGATTTCCTGATCTTCGGAGAGGTCTATGTCGACGGTGCGCGGCCTGGCCCGCTGGCGGCCTACACCCACCGCGACGCCCTGCCCGCCGTGCTCGACTTCACCTTCCAGTCCGCGGTGCGCGATGTGGTGGCCGACAATGCCTCACCCGAAGTGCTGGTGCAGATGCTCGAGGGCGATGTCCTCTATGCGGGGGGCGAGGAAGCCGCGCTGCGCCTGCCGACCTTCCTCGGCAATCACGACATGGGCCGCTTTTCGATGTTCGTGAAAGCGGGCAATCCGGATGCCGGCCCGTCGGAGCTGCTCGCGCGCACCATGCTCGGCCATGCGATGCTACTGACCCTGCGCGGTATCCCGACGGTCTATTACGGGGACGAGCAGGGCTTCATCTCCGACGGCAACGATCAGCAGGCGCGCGAGGACATGTTCGCCAGCCGAGTGGCCGACTACAACGACAACGACCTGCTCGGCACCCAGGCGACCACGGCGGACGCGAACTACGCCGCCGACCACCCGCTTTACCGCATGATCGCGCGGCTTTCCACGCTGCGCAAGGCGGCCCCTGCGCTGCGCCGCGGGCTCACCGAAATCGGCACGTTCGACCGCGAGCCGGGCCTGCTCTCACTCATCCGCCGCGACCCCAAAAGCGGCCAGACGGTCCTGCTGGTGTTCAACACCAGTGGGCAAGCGATCACGCGGAACGTGGAAATCGACATGAAGGAAACCACGCTGAAAACCCTCGACGGCACCTGCCCCGCCCAACCGACCGCGCCGGGCAGCGCGCGGTTCACCCTTCCCCCGTTCGGCTGGGCCGTGTGCGAGCTGGGGCGCAACTGATGGCGAGCGCGATGCAACCTTCACCCGCCGCTGCCAACAACGCGCAATGGTGGCGCGGCGCGGCGATCTACCAGATCTATCCGCGCAGCTTCATGGATTCCAACGGCGACGGGATCGGCGATCTGCCGGGCATCACCTCGCGGCTGGAGCATGTTGCCGATCTGGGCGTCGATGCGATCTGGGTCAGCCCCTTCTTCACCAGCCCGATGAAGGACTTCGGCTACGACGTTTCGGATTACTGCGATGTCGATCCGATCTTCGGCACCCTCGCCGATTTCGACGCGCTGGTCGCCCGCGCGCACGAGCTGGGCCTCAGGCTGCTGATCGATCAGGTCTATTCGCATACCTCGGACGAGCACGAATGGTTCGCGCAAAGCCGTTCGGACCGGACCAATGCGAAGGCCGACTGGTACGTGTGGGCCGATGCCAAGCCCGACGGATCGCCCCCGTCCAACTGGCAGTCCGTATTCGGCGGCCCGGCATGGACGTGGGATGCGCGGCGCGGGCAGTATTACCTGCACAACTTCCTCAGCAGCCAGCCGCAGCTCAACATGCACAACCCGCAAGTGCAGGACGCATTGCTGGGCGTGATGCGCTTCTGGCTGGATCGCGGGGTCGATGGCTTCCGGATCGACGCGCTCAATTTCGCGATGCACGACCCGCAATTGCGCGACAATCCGCCCGCCCCGGCAACCGACAAGCCGCGCACGCGCCCGTTCGATTTCCAGCTCAAGAAATACAACATGTCGCACCCCGACATCCCGCATTTCATCCAGCAAGTCCGGGCGCTGACCGACGAGTATGACGGTATCTTCACCGTCGCCGAGGTCGGCGGGGACGAGGCCGAGGCGGAGATGAAGGCCTTCACGCAGGGCGAGGCGCATCTCAATTCCGCCTATGGCTTCAACTTCCTCTACGCCGACCGGCTGACCCCCGGGCTGGTCTGCGCCGCGCTGGCCGAATGGCCCGACGATCCCGGCACCGGCTGGCCCAGCTGGGCGTTCGAGAACCACGACGCCCCGCGGGCGGTCTCGCGCTGGTGCCCGGCCGGTTGCTCGCCCGAACAGGTCGCCGCCTTTGCGCGGATGAAGATGGCGCTGCTCGCCTCGCTGCGCGGCAATATTATCATCTATCAGGGCGAGGAGCTGGGCCTTGAGCAGGACGATATCCCGTTCGAACAGCTCCACGACCCCGAAGCGATCGCCAACTGGCCGCTGACCCTCTCGCGCGACGGGGTGCGGACCCCGATTCCGTGGGTCGCGCATGATCCAAGGGGCGGATTTTCCACCGGATCGCCGTGGCTCCCGGTGGGTGAGGCGAACCGCACCCGCGCGGTCGATGCCCAGGCGAACGATCCCGAGGCGCTGCTCGGCTTCACCCGCCGGATGCTCGCGCTGCGCAACGAAACCCCTGCGCTGCGGCAGGGGCGCGTCGCGCAGTGCCGCGCCGATGGCGACCTGCTGTGGCTGACCCGCGAGGCCGAAGGGCACAGCGTGCTGTGCGTGTTCAATCTTGGCGCGAGCGCGCACACGATCGACGTGACCGGTCGCGAACTGCTCGCTACCAATGGCGCCACCACCAGCGCCCTGCCCCCCTTTGCCGCGCTTATTCTGGAGACCGCGTAATGCGTGCCCTGCTGGTTGCCCTGTTCTCGCTCGTCGCTCTCGCCGCGCCGCTCTCCGCAGCCGAGGTATCCTCCCCCGACGGGCGGATCGTGGTCCAGCTGGACGTCGATAACGAAGGAAAGGCGTTCTACCGCGTGGACCGCGACGGCGAGCCGCTGATTGCCGACAGCGTGCTCGGCTTCACCTTCACCGATGCCGAGACCATGCGCCGCAACTTCGCGATCGAAAGCGAGACGCGCGCCAGCCACGACGATACGTGGGAGCAGCCGTGGGGCGAGCGGCGCTTCGTGCGCGACCATTACAACGAGCTGGCGGTCACCTTCCGCGAAACCCGCGATACCTCCAGGCGCGCGCTGACCGTGCGGATGCGCGTGTTCGACGACGGGATCGGCTTCCGCTACGAATTCCCCGAGAGCGACGCGACGCCGGTCACCCGAATTTCCGACGAGCTGACCGAGTTCGTGATCGCGCCCGAAGCCGCTGCGGGCGGCACCGCGTGGTGGATCCCGGGCGGCGACTGGAACCGCTACGAATATCTCTACAACGAGACCCCGCTGGCCGAGGTTTCGACCGCGCACACGCCGATGACGGTGCGGCTGGCCGACGGCACGCACCTCGCCTTCCACGAGGCGGCGTTGGTGGACTATGCGGGCATGTGGCTGCGGCGGGTCGACGGCACCCGCTTTCGTGCCGTGCTCGCCCCGTCGAGCCGTGGGGCCAAGGTGGTGCGCGAAGGCGCCTTCACCACCCCCTGGCGCACGATCCGCATAGCCGACGGGCCTGCCGGGCTGGTCGAGAGCAATCTCGAACTCAATCTCAACGAGCCCAATAAACTCGGCGATGTCAGCTATTTCGAACCTGCGAAATATATCGGCATCTGGTGGGGCATGATCCGCGGCGACTGGACTTGGGCGCAGGGGCCAAAGCACGGCGCGACGACCGAGCGGACCAAGCAGTATATCGATTTCGCCGCCGCCAACGGCTTTCGCGGCGTGCTGGTCGAAGGCTGGAACGTGGGCTGGGATGGCCAGTGGTTCGGCAATGGCCGCGATTACAGCTTCACCCAGGCCTACCCCGATTTCGACTTCGACGAAGTCACCGCCTACGCCGCATCGAAGGGCGTCCACCTGATCGGCCACCACGAGACCGGCGGCAATATCGAGGTCTACGAACGCCAGCTGGCCGACGCGCTCGACCTCTATGCCGCGCATGGGGTGGACGTGGTCAAGACGGGCTACGTCGCCGATGCCGGCGGGATCATCAGCTGCAACGCCGATATCGCCGAGCCGTGCGGGGACGAGGTGTTCGAGTGGCACGACGGCCAGCGGCAGGTGCAGCACCACCTCAAGGTCGTCACCGAAGCGGCCAAGCGCGGCATCGCGATCAATCCGCACGAGCCGGTCAAGGATACCGGCCTGCGCCGGACCTATCCCAACTGGGTCAGCCGCGAGGGCGCGCGCGGGCAGGAATACAACGCGTGGGGCGCATTCGCCAACGGGACCGAGCACGATCCCACGCTGGTCTATACCCGGATGCTCTCCGGCCCGATGGATTACACGCCCGGCGTACTCGGGCTGGTCGGCAATAATGGCGATCCGATCGCATCGACGCTGGCCAAACAGCTCGGCCTCTATCTCGCGATCTACTCGCCGATCCAGATGGCCGCCGATTTCGTCGAAAGCCTTGAGGCGCACCCGAAAGAGCTAGAGTTCATCCGCATGGTCCCCGCCGACTGGGCGGAGAGCCACCTGATCGCAGGCGAAGTGGCCAACTACGCGATCTTCGCGCGCAAGGACCGCAATAGCGAGGACTGGTACGTCGGCGGGGTCAACGATGCGACCGAGCGGACGATCGAACTCAGCTTCGACTTCCTCGACGATGGTCAGGCCTACACCGCCCGGGTGTGGAAGGACGGCCCCACCGCGACCTATGAAACCGAGGCGCGGCACGACATCGCCTACGACACGCTGACGATCCGGCGCGGCGACACCTACACCGTGCGCCTCGCGCCCGGTGGCGGGTTTGCGATGCAGCTCAAGCCTGCTGAATAAGGCCGGGAGGCGTGGCCGTGCGCTGAATATCTGTAGCTGCAATCCGCTGGGGGGAATGAGCCGATGGCGCTCGAGACGATCGACCTGATTATCATCGCGGGTTACGCGCTCGCCCTGCTGGGCATCGCGCTGGCGGTGTCGCGCGAGCCCAAGGGACGCGACAAGAATACCGAAGATTACTTCCTCGCCGGGCGCGCGCTGCCGTGGTGGGCGATCGGCGCATCGCTGATCGCGTCGAACATCTCCGCAGAACAGATCATCGGCCAGTCGGGCCAGGGCTATGCGGTGGGGATCGCGATCGCGGCCTACGAATGGCAGGCCGCGCTGGTCCTGATCATCGTCGCCAAGTTCTTCCTGCCGATCTTCCTCAAGCGGCGCATCTACACGATGCCGCAGTTCCTCGCGCAGCGCTATGGCGAGGGGGTCAAGACGCTGATGAGCCTGTTCTGGGTCGCGCTGTACACGGCGGTCAACCTGACCACCGTGCTGTGGCTGGGCGGGCTCGCGATCTCCTCCCTGACCGACTGGAGCGTGTTCGGCGCGATGGCCGCGCTGGCGGGCTTCGCTGCGCTCTATTCGCTCTACGGCGGGCTGAAGGCAGTCGCGCTGACCGACATCATCCAGGTGGTGATCCTGATTATCGGCGGGCTCGCCATCACCTGGATCGCGCTCGACGCGCTCGATGGCGCGGATGGTGCGATGGCAGGCCTGGCGCTGCTGATGCGCGAGATGCCGGGGCATTTCGAGATGATCCTTGCCCGCGACAACCCCGCCTATGGCGACCTGCCGGGGATCTGGACGCTGCTGGGCGGGCTGTGGGTGCTCCACTTCAGCTATTGGGGCTTCAACCAGTACATCATCCAGCGCGCGCTGGGGGCGGAGAGCCTGGGCGAAGCGCAGAAGGGCCTCGCCTTTGCCGCCTTCCTCAAGCTGCTGACGCCGTTCATCGTGGTCATTCCCGGCATCGCTGCGGTGATGCTGGCGCAGCAGGGTACGATCGACGGAGCTGCAATCGCCGCCCAGAGCGACCGTACCTATGGCGAGCTGATGGCCTTCGCACCCGCAGGCCTGCGCGGCCTGGTGTTCGCCGCGCTGATCGCGGCGGTGGTCTCCAGTCTCGCGTCGATGATGAACTCCATCTCGACCATCTTCACGATGGACCTCTACCGCGCATGGCGGCCCGAGCAGGCCGAGACGCATTACGTCACCGTCGGCAGGATCGCCGCCTTTGCCGCGATGGGCATCGCGCTGGTGCTCGCGCGCCCCTTCATCGGCGGGTTCGCCAGCGGGTTTCAGACGGTGCAGGAATATACCGGCTTCATCGCGCCCGGCGTGGTGGTGGTGTTCCTGCTCGGCTTCTTCGATGGGCGGAGCAATGCGGCGGGCGCCTACACCGCGCTGATCGGGTCGATCGCGGTCAACGTGGCGCTGAAGTTCGCCGCGCCAGACGTGCCCTTCATCATCCGTATCTGGATCGTGTTCGTGATCGCGCTGGTCGCCGCCGCGCTGGTATCGCGCCTCACGGGTCGTCCCGAGGAGGAGCGGACGGTGCGGATGGGCGACATCGCCTTCGCCACCAGCCCGCTGTTCAACACGCTCAGCGTAGCGGTGATCGCGATCCTCGCGGGCCTGTACGTCTGGCTTTGGTGAGGGTTGGTGGACCCTGCTGGGCTCGAACCAGCGACCTCGATATTAAAAGTATCTTGCTCTACCAACTGAGCTAAGGGTCCGACCGGGTGCGCTCACTAGGCAGGGCGCGCGGGCGGGTCAAGCGGGCGTGAAGCTGTCGCAAAGAAAGCCCGGTGACAGGATCGTGCCAGCCGGGCGCAATGGCGCAGGCCGGGCCGAGCACAAAGCTGCGCCGCGCAAAGGCCGGGTGCGGGATCGTCAGGTCATCGCCAAGCCACGCCCCGGCCGACCACAGCACGATATCGCAATCGAGCACGCGGTCGCCCCAGGCCTGCCCGCGCCGCCTGCCGAACCCGCGTTCGAGCCGCTTGAGCTCGCCCAGAAGTTCCGGCGGGGTGAGATCGCTCTCCAGAGCGGCCACGGCATTGGCGAAGCGCCGCCGCGCCGGGCCTATGGCTGCGCTGGCGATCACCGGGCTGCGCCGGGTCACGGTGCCGAGCGCGCTCAGCTCCTCCATTGCCGCACGCACGACCTCATGCGGGCGGCCATGCTCGCCATGGCGCCGGTTGGAGCCCAGCGCGATCAGATAGGTCTCGCTCAGCTTACACGTCCTCGGCCAAGCGGCCGTAGAGCTCGGGCCGCCGATCGCGGAAGAAGCCCATCCCCGCGCGGTGCTTGGCTGCGGTATCGAGGTCGAGCGTGGCGACCAGCACGCCGTCTTCCTCGCGCCCGAATTCGACCAGCTTGTCGCCCCATTCGTTGGTGATGAAGGAGTGGCCGTAGAAGGTCTGACCATCTTCGGTACCGATGCGGTTGGCGGCGATCACCGGCATGCAGTTGGACACCGAGTGCCCCTGCATCGCGCGCTGCCACATGCGGCTGGTATCGAAGCTGGCGTCGTAGGGCTCGGAGCCGATCGCGGTGGGGTAGAACAGCAGTTCGGCCCCCATCAGCGCCATCGCCCGCGCGGTTTCGGGGTACCACTGGTCCCAGCACACGCCGACGCCGATCTTCGTTCCGAACACGTCCCACACCTTGAACCCGGTGTTGCCGGGGCGGAAGTAGTACTTCTCTTCGTAACCCGGGCCGTCGGGAATGTGGCTCTTGCGATAAACGCCCATGATCTCCCCGTCGGGGCCGATCATCGCGAGCGTGTTGTAGTGGTGCGGGCCGTCCTTCTCGAAGAAGCTGGTCGGAATCGCCACGCCCAGCTTCTTCGCCAGCTTCGCCATCGCGCGCACGTTCGGGTGCTCTGCGGTCGGCGCGGCGCGGGCGAACAGCGCCTCGTCCTCGTGCTTGCAGAAGTAGGGGCCATCGAACAGCTCGGGCGGCAGGATCACCTGCGCACCGCGAGACGCCGCTTCCTCGACCAGCGAGGAGACCGCCTCGATATTCTCTGCCTCGTCCTGGGCTCCAAGCTCCAGCTGGAGCGCGGCTACGGTAATCTCACGCATGGCCGCCGGTTACTTTGGCACCAGCGCGAAGTCCACCTGCACGGAGACGCGGCTGGTCGTCTGGCCGGGCTGGATCACCCCGCCGCCCGCCTCTTCCACCATCGCCGCATCGCGTGACGTCTGCATCACGACCGGTGGAGTCGGAGGCGGCGCGCCGGGGATATAGCGATCGCCCTGCGATCCGCCGCCATCGCGGATGGTGAGCACGCGGGCGATCTTCATGTCTGCGGCATCGGCATAGGCCTGCGCGCGCGCCTTGGCGGCCTTGAACGCTTCGCCATAGGCGGTGTTCGCGGCCTTCTCGCTGTCGGAGACGCGCAGATCCGGGCCGGAGAACACGTTGGCGCCCGCTTCGGTCGCCGCGGTCACTGCGTCGCCCGCCTTGTCGATCTGGCGCACGGTCACCGCGACGATGTTGTTCGCCTGGTACTGGCCCTTGCGGTCCCCGTACTGGATCCGCTGGATGCCGACGGTGCGCGTCTGGATATCCTTCGCCGGAACGCCCGCCGCCTTCAGCGCGGCGACCACCTTGGCGATGTCCTTCGCGTTGGCATCGCTCGCCGCCTTGCCGGTGCGGCCGAAATTCTCGACCCCGACCTGGAAGAACGCCTCGTCGGGTCGCACTTCGGATTCGCCCGTTGCGCTGACCGAAAGCAGCGTTTCGTCATGGTCGACCCCGCGCGGGTCGTAGGCCGGTTGCTGGCACGCGGCGAGCGCCAGCGGCGCGGCAAGCAGGGGCAGGTATCTGGAACGCATGGCATATCCTCTGATGAGACTATATCTCACGCACCATCTGCCGCTGCCTGCCTGAACCGCGTCTGACAGGGCTCAGCGCTTGCGGAAGAGCAGCGTCATCCGGTCGCTTTCGCCCGTCTCCGCTGCCCCGGCGACATCGCCGCTATTGCTCGGCGGGAGGGTCCACACGCCGCCTTCCCAGTTGGCCGGGTCGGCGGGGTTGGCGTTGATGTCGCTCATCCCCACCAGTTCGAACCCGTGCGCCTCGACCAGCGCGATGACGTCTTCCTGCCGCAGATAGCCCTTGGAGCCATTGGTGTAGTCGCCCGGCGCATCCGCCTTCGCGCGGTGCTGCACGATGCCGAGCATCCCGTCATCCTTCAGCATCGAGCGGATGCGGGTCAGTTCGGTGTAGAGCACGCCCGAGCGCAGCAGGTTGTGCATCTCGCGGAAGATCAGCGCGCGATCGACCTGGCCCGCCATTGCTTCGGGCACGTCCTGCGAAGCGTAGATGCTGACCGGTGCGCCGCTGAGGTTCCAGCTTGGGGAGACCTCCGCGAACTTGCCCGGCAGGCCGCCGAAGTACTCGCCGAAGCGCTCCGCATCCGCCGCAGCGGGATCGGGGGTGAGGCCGACATAGCGCCCCTCGCTGCCCAGATAGGGCACCAGAATGCGCGTGTACCAGCCGCCTGCGGGCATGTAGTCGACCACGGTCATCCCCGGCTTCACCCCGAAGAAGTCGAGCGTTTCGAACGGGTGACGCCACTGGTCGCGCTGCGAATCCTCGCCCCGCACGTCGGAGGCGACTGCCGCTTTGAGCGCAGGATGATGGGCATGGCTTTCGCCCATCATCGCCCCGCCGTGGTGATCGGCGAGCGCAGGCGTCGCGACGGCGAACGCGGCAAGCGCGAGCAGGCTGGTGAAACGGCGCATCAGATATTCTCCCCGGGGTTATGTGTGGCCCGTATTCTAGGGCCACGAGGAGCCAAGGCAAGCAGAGCCGCCGCGCGAGGATGGCAATCGCGCGCAGGCTTCCTACCTCCCCTGCAAAGGAGAATACCACAATGGCAGAGACGGCAATTTTCGGAGGCGGATGCTTCTGGTGCACCGAGGCGGTGATGAAGGACGTGATCGGCGTCGAGAGCGTCGAGAGCGGCTATATCGGCGGCGACGTGGCGGACCCGACCTACAAGCAGGTGTGCACGGGCACCACCGGCCATGCCGAGGCGGTGAAGGTGACCTACGATGCCGACACGATCAGCTATGCCGAACTGCTCGACATGTTCATGGGCACGCACGATCCGACCCAGCTCAACCGGCAGGGCAACGATGTCGGCACCCAGTACCGCAGCGCGATCTTCCCGCTCGACGCGAAGCAGCAGGAAGAAGCCGAAGCCGCGATCGGCCGCTGGAATGCCGCCAACGGCGCGATGGCGGTGACCACGATCGAAGGCATGTCCGACGGCGAACAGACCGCGACCTGGTATTCGGCCGAGGGCTATCATCAGGACTATTGGGACGGCGAAGGCCAGCGCAATCCCTATTGCCAGGCGACCATTCCGCCCAAGCTGATGAAGCTGCGCAAGAGCTTCCAGAAATACGTCAAGGACGACGCCTGATTGGTCGTCCGACGCCCACCTCCTGACACACCTGACACACAGTCCAGGGCTTAGAAAACCACCGCCGGTCCGGGCGCCATCAAAGGCAGCCGGGGCCGGCGTTTTCGTGATCTGGCGCATCGCGCGAGGATGGCATGCGCGCAGGGCTGTAGGACAGCGCCGAAACGACAGATTTGCCCTTCGGGGTTGCACCTCGCGGCTTTGGCCCCACGTTGGTGCGCATCGAATATTCCCGTGGCCGCGCAATCGCTCGCAGCCCCAACCCTCAGTCAGAGAGGAAAATAGCTTATGCCTACCGCAAAGAACGGCGACACCGTCGCCATCGATTTCGTTGTGAAGACCGAAGCCGGCCAGGTCGTCGGCAACACCGAGGAAAGCGGCCCGCAGGTCGTCACCCTCGGCAAGCAGGAAATCTTCCCCGCGATCGAAGCCGCGCTCGACGGGATGGAAGTCGGCTCGGTCCAGCAGGTCAAGATCGAGAGCGACAACGCCTTCGGCCCGCGCCGCGAGGAACTGGTGATCGACGTGCCGCGCGAGAACCTGCCCGCAGAGCCCGAACCGCAGCCCGGCATGCAGCTTTCCGCGCAGGGCCAGGACGGCCAGCCGATCCAGCTCGTCATCACCGAAGTGCACGACAACTCGGTCAAGGCCGACGGCAACCACCCGCTGGCAGGCGAAGACCTGACCTTCGGCGTGACGCTGGTCGAGATCAAGGAAGCCGCGTAAGGCTTCTGAAAAAGCCGGATAAGGCTTTGGAAAATATGACACCCCGGTGCGATTGCGCGGAACGCGTAGATTGCGCCGGGGTTCGTTTTGGCAGACACATGAGGAGTCTGCCGGATGGCCAAACCTGACAAGACGATGATCGCCGAGACCATGCGGAGCATGGACCTGTGCATGATGACGACGCACGGCGACGACGGGGCGCTCAACAGCCGTCCGATGAGCAACAATGCGCAGGTCGATTACGACGGCGACAGCTATTTCTTCACATCGCCCGACACCCGCAAGCTACGCGATATCGACCGCGACGATCACGTCACGCTCGATTTCCAGGGCGATGGCGTGTGGCTGACGATCCGCGGCAGCGCGAGCGTCCACGACGATCCCAAACTCATCAAGGAACACTGGACGCCCGACATCGAAAAGTGGTTCGGCCACGGCCCGGACGAGCAGGATGGCGTGCTGATCGTGAAGGTAACTGCGACGGAAGCCGAGCTTTACGGCGAGAACGAGGGCGTGGTGGATATGGGCGGCTAGTATCTCCTCCCCCTGCAGGGGAGGCCGGGTGGGGGTGCGCCAAGGCCGGTGGTGCAGAGCCCCCACCCCCAACCCCTCTCCACCGGGGAGGGGAGTTGAGTGGCTAACTGTTGCGCCAGCGCGCGATGAAGAACCCGTCGAGGCCGCCGTGTTCGGGCAGCATTCCGGGGTCGGTGCGCAGGGTGCCGTGCGCGGTGGGTGACAGGCCTGCGGGCAATTCCTCCGCGCTGACCGGCTCGCGCGGGAGCCAGACTTTCTCCGCCTGATCCTCCCCTTCCTCGCTCTCCAGCGAACACACCGCATAGACCAGCGCCCCGCCGGGCGTGAGCCAGCCGCTGGCGCGCTCGATCAGGCGTGCCTGTACCTCGGCCATCTGCTCGATCTGGCGCGGGGCGATGCGGTGGAGCACGTCGGGGTGGCGGCGCGCGGTGCCCGTGGCGGTGCAGGGTGCGTCGATCAGGATGGCGTCGAAGGGCGCCTCAGGCTCCCACTTGAAGGCATCGGCGGCGACTACCTCGGCTTCCAGCCCGGTACGCTTGAGGTTTTCCTCCAGCAGCTTCAGCCGCTTGGCCGAGATGTCGAGCGCGGTGACCTGCCACCCTTGCGCCGCCAGTTGCAGCGTCTTGCCGCCCGGCGCGGCGCACAGGTCGAGCGCGCGCCTGCCCTGCCCGTCGCCCAGCAAGCGCGCAGGCAGCGAGGCGGCGAGGTCCTGCACCCACCACGCGCCATCCTCGAACCCTTCGAGCCCGTGCACCGCCTGCCCGCGCGAGAGGCGCAGGTGCCCCGGCATCAGGCTGTCCGCGCCCAGCTTCACCGCCCATTCTGCGGTGTGCGAGGGATCGCGCAGCGTCAGGTCGAGCGGGGGTGGTTCGGCGAGACCGGCGGCGATGGCCCCGGCACGTTCGCCCCACCTTTCGGCCACAGCCTCGGGCAGAGTCGGCGCGGCGGGCAGTTCGACCCCGCGCTTGGTCAGCGCGCCGAACACGCCATGCGCGAGCCGCTTGGGCCCTCCCGAGAGCAGCGGCAGCGCGGTAGCGATCACCGCGTGCGGTGGCGTATCCAGCCGCAGCCATTGCGCCAGCATCAGCCGCAGCACCGTGCGCGGCTTGGCATCCTCGGGCAGAACCTCGCGCGTCGCGCTGTCGATCAACGCATCGAAATCGACCAGCCAGCGCAGGGTTTCCGCCGCAATCGCGCGGGCGAGCCCGGCATCCGAGGCGGGCAGGCCGCGCAGGGCCGCGGTCTCGTTCTGCTCCAGCGTCTCGCCCCGGCGCAGCACGCCGTCGAGCAGGCGCAGCGCGGCACGGCGTGCGGGCAGGCCGGGAATATCGTTGTTGTTATTGGCCATGCTTGAAACCGGGGGCGAACAGGATCATTTCTCTCATATGAAACGCGCTACCGAACGCCCCGAAGACTTCAAGAAGCCTCCGCACTGGAGCGACGATCCCGCACCCGCGCCCCAACCCATCGACGCGAGCGTGGAGGACCCCAAGGGCCTCAGCCCCACACGCTACGGCGACTGGGTGAAAGACGGAATCGCGATCGATTTCTAGTTGCGATCCTCCCCGTTTTGCGCAGCCAAATGGGGAGGGGGACCGCGACATCGTAGGTGTCGGGGTGGAGGGGCGCTTGCGCCATTACCACTCCGTCAGCCGCCTGCGGCGCCTGCTACCTCCCCATTTGCGCTGACGCGAAAACGGGGAGGATTTTCTCAAATCCGCACCAGCCTGATCTGCAGCCCGTCCTTGGGCTGCGGGATCGGCCAGGCCTGCCAGTCGGGCGCGTAATCTTGCGCCACTTCGATCCGGTAGCGGGTCAGCATGTGCGCCATCAGGATCTTGATCTGCATATAGGCGAAGTGCAGCCCCAGGCACATGTGCGCGCCGCCGCCGAAGGGCACCCACGCATATTTGTGCCGCGCCTTTTCCGCCTCGCGGGTGAAGCGCATGGGATCGAATGTTTCGGGCGAATCCCAGATTTCCGGGTCATTGTGGACGAAGGTCGGGTTCACGCCCACCGGAGTGCCCGCCGGGATGTGATACCCGCCGAACTCGAACGCCTCCAGCGCCCGGCGCGGGATCGAGGGGACCGGCGGGATCATCCGCAGCGCTTCCTTGAACGCCATCTCGGTCAGTTCAGCCTTGGCCAGTTCCTCGTAATTCAGCGCACGCCCTTCCCCGCCGGTGATCGCGCGCAGTTCCTCGCGCAGCTTGTCCTGCCATTCGGGGTTCTTGGCGAGGTAATAGACCAGCGATGTCGCGGAAGACGTGATCGTGTCGTGCGCGGCCATCATCAGGAAGTTCATGTGGTCGACCACCTCGTCGACCGGCAGCAGTTCGCCATTGTCGCGGGTCGCGGTGGCGAACTGGCTGAACATGTCCTGCCCGCCACCTTCCGCGCGGCGGCGCTGCGTTTCCTTGGTGAAATATTCGACCAGATAGGCACGGCCATCGGTGCCGCGCTTCATCTTGGTGAAGGGCAGCGACTGGCGGATCGGCGCGACCGACGCCTGGACCATGTCGACGAAGGCCTGGTTCACCTTGTCCGCTTCGGCGCCGAAGGGGATGCCGATGAAGCTGTCCGCCGCAAGGTCCAGCGTCAGCTGCTTGATCGCGGGGTAGAACTTCATCTCCCCTGCGCCCCATTCCTCCATCCGCTCGGAAATCCCGCGGTTTAGGCTGCCGACGTAATGGCGCATCGGCTCGGGCTTGAAGGCGATCGACAGCGCCTTGCGGTCGGCCCGGTGATGGTCGAAATCCATCAGCATCAGCCCGCGCGGGAACAGCTTGTCGAGAATCGGGCCCCAGCCCTGTTCGCTGGAGAAGATCTTGTTGCGGTCGAACAGCACCAGCTCGTTCGCATCCGCGCCGACCAGCGCCACCACCGTCCCGCCGAACGCGTTGTTGCGATAGACGCGGCCGTATTTCTCGACCATGCCCTTGGTAAAGCCGACCGGATCGGCCAGCATTTTGAAGGTGTTGCCGACGATCGGCAGGCCCTGTTCGCCGGGAATATGCGACAGGTCGGCCTTGGTCGGGTTGGCGTCCTTCCAGTGCTGCGGACGGACGTTTGCGGGCTGGTGAGCTGCGAGCGTTGCCATCGGGTATCCTCTCCTTATTGACCCCAATGTAAATTAGCTCGCGCGGCAAATCCAGTCGTCAGATCCACCCCGCCAGTTCGCGCCGCAACAGCGCCTCGAGCATGGAAAGCCCGGTATCCGATGTATTGAGGCAGGAAAGCGCGGCGAATTGTTCGCCCCCCGCTTCGACGAACTGCTCATGCCCTTCGATGGCCAGCTCCTCGAGCGTTTCCAGGCAATCGGCGGAAAAGCCTGGCGCGACCACCGCGATTCGCTTGGTTCCGCTGCGCGCTTCCTCTTCCAGCACCGCGTCGGTCGCCGGTTCGAGCCACTTGGCCCGGCCGAAGCGCGACTGGAAGCTGGTCCGGAAACGCAGGCCCTTGTGAACACCGCGTGACGCCATCTTCGCTTCGAGCAGGCGCGCGGTCTTGTGGCAGTGACAGTGGTACGGATCGCCCAGGGTCAGCGTGCGCGCGGGCATTCCGTGGAAGCTGAGCAGCAGCAGTTCGGGCACGAAGTCCAGCGCATCCAGCTGGCGACCGATATCCGCGGCCAGCGCGTCGATATAGAGCGGCTCGTCATGGTAGGGCGGCAGGGTGCGCAGGCTCGGCTGCCAGCGCTGTTCGCGCAGCCAGTCGCCCGCCTTGTCGACCACGGTGGCGGTCGTCGCGGCGCAATATTGCGGGTACATCGGCGCGAGCAGAATGCGGTCGCACCCGGCATCCTGCAAGGCGGCGAGCCGGTCGGGGATCGACGGCGCGCCGTAGCGCATCGCCCAGTCGACCATCACGCGTCCGTCGCCGCCCAGAGCGCCCTGCATCGCGACCGCCTGCCCCTTGGTGATCGCGGCGAGGGGAGAGCCATCCTCGCTCCACACCTTGCGGTACGCCTCGGCCGATTTTTGGGGCCGGGTGTTGAGGATGATACCGCGCAGGATCGGTTGCCAGACGAGCGCGGGGATCTCGATCACCCGCTTGTCGGACAGGAATTCGGCCAGATAGGTCCGCACATCGGCGGTGGTCGGCGCGACGGGGGTGCCCAGGTTGACCAGCAGCACGCCGATCTTCCCCGAGCGAACGGTGGGGTGCCCCTCGGGGAGTTGCTGATCCTGCCAGGTCATGCGCACCGCCAAGGGCAAGCGAGCGCGTTCGTCAAGGTGCCAGTGTTCACGAGGACGCCTCTCACGATGCCCGCCCCCCCGATGGCTGCGCCGATGCGAGGTCGAGCGGAAGGCTGCGGAACCGCTGCCCGGTGGCCGAGGAAAGCGCGTTGGCGATCGCCGGCGCGGCGATCACCGTGCCCAGCTCGCCGGGATCGAACGGCGGATCGCCGCTGGCGACGAATTCGACCGCGATCTGCGGGCTGTCCGCCAGCGTGGGCAGGTTGAGCCCGGCAAGGCGGCTGGTGGTGGGCAGTCCGCCATGGAACCCGATCGCCGATCCGACCGCAAGCGAGAGGCCATAGATCAGCCCCCCCTCGATCTGCTGGCGCGCCAGATCGAGATTGACGATCCGCCCGATATCGACCGCCGCACTCAGCCGGGTGACCCGCACCCCGCCCTCGCCCGCGCGCGCCTCGGCAACGCAGGCGATCCGCCCGGTGCGCGTGCCCAGCGTCATCTTGTGGCAGGCCAGCCCCTGCCCGCTGGCAACCTCGCCGCCGTTCCATTCGGCCAGCCGCGCGGCGCGTTGCAGCACCTCGACCATCTTGAGGTCCGGCCCCAGCATCGCCACCCGGTAAGACAGTTTCTCGCGCCCCAGCGCCTCGGCCAGTTCGTCGATGAAGCTTTCGGTGAAGAACGCGGTCAGCGCATCGCCGCCGCCACGCATCCGCGCGACCGGCAGACCGATCGAGACGGGCACGTGATCGACCGCAAGATTGGGGATTTCATAGTCGGGCACCGCGCCCGACAGCGCCAGCGGGTCCGCCTGCCCCGCGCTCTCCTCACGCGCGGCGATGGTGGTGCGGTTGTCGAACAGGCGTGCGCCCTGTTCGCGCATGAAGGGCGGGATCGCGATTGTGGTCTTGAGCGCGATGATGCTGCCGTCGCGGCCCAGCCGCGCGGAAATCTCTGCCGCAGCCGGCGCGCGGGGCGGGCTGCCGATCATCTCCTGCCACCGCGACCAGACCAGCTGCACCGGTCGATCGAGCTCGCGCGCGATCACCGCCGCCTGGATCGCGTGGGTGTGGTCGAGCCGCGCATCGAAGCTGCCGCCCGCCGCCATCGGCACCAGCACGACATCTTCCACTCCGATGCCGACCGCACGCGCCGCCGCGACCCGCGCGCGCTCGGGCGCCTGGCTGGCGATCCACAGCGTCAGCTTGCCGTCCTTGAGCCATGCGGTCGCGCTCGCGGTCTCTATCGGCGCGTGCACGGCGGGCGCGACGTCGTAGCGGCGCGTGACGGTCGGCTTGGCGTCGACCACCTCGCTCGCCCCGATCAGCGCGATCCGCTGCGCCGGGCCCTTGGCAAGTCCTTGCGACAGCGCGTTGGCTATGGTGTCGCTGTCAGCAGGGTCGGCCAGCGCGAAGATCGGCTTCATCGCCGCCAGCGCGCGCTCCGCCGCCCACCATGTCTCCCCCGCTGCCGCGAGCCAGCGGTTGGCTTTGACGATGCCGAGCAGCCCGCGCATGTTCGCCGCCGCCTTGCGGTCGAAGCTCTTGAGCCGCGCATTGGCGAGCGGCCCCTGCCGGATGGCGACGAAGGCCATGCCCGGCAGGCGGATATCGCCCGCGAACAGGAAGCTACCGTCGACCTTGGCGGGCAGGTCGAGCCGGGGAAAGGCCGTGTCCCCGCCCGTCCCCGCACCGGTCGGTGCCTCGGCAGGTTCTTCGCTCAGCAGCGGAGCAACAGACGGCGGATCGCGCCGCGCCGCGCCCTCCGCAAGCTCGGCAAAACGCAGGCGGCGCTTGCCCGCGATCACGAAGCCTTCTGCTGCGCGGCATTGCTCGGGTGCGATGTCCCACTGCGCCGCCGCTTCGGCGATCAGCATCGACCGCGCGGTTGCCGCAGCCTCGCGCACGGGCATTTCGTAAGAGGCAAGCGTGGTGCCTGCGGCAGTGGCGGTAAAGCGCGTGCGCTCTGCGAAACGGCGGGCGAGCAGCGAGTCGGGATCGCTGGCGAGGTCGGCTCCGCCCGCCATCCACAGCGGTGCCCAGTAGCCGGCGAGCGCCAGATTGGGATAGGCACCCGCAGGCGGCGCCGGCTCGACCGCGATCTGCCGCCAGTCCGCGCCCAGCTCCATCGCGGCGAGCTGCGGGATCAGCGTGGTGACGCCCTGCCCCATCTCGCATTGCGGCACCGCGACCGTGATCACGCCATCCGTGGCGATCTTGATCCACGCGTTAAACCCGGCCTCGCCCTCGCCGGGTTTCAGCGGCGCGGCGAATCGCTGGGGCAACAGCAGGTAGGCGACCACCAGCCCGCCACCGGCAGCCGCGCCCGCGAGCACGCCGCGGCGTGAGACGTGAAAGCCGCGCCGGGCCGGAGCATCCCGGCGCAGCACGGTCATGCCTTCGCGAGTCCCTCGGCCACCGCGATCTGCCGCGCGATGGCGTGGAACGCCTGCGCTTCGGGCGTATCGCCCAGCGCGACCGGATCACCCGCATCGCTCGATTCGCGCACCGAGTGGCTCAGCGGAATCCGCCCCAGGAACGGCAAATCGAGGCGGCCCGCGGCGCGTTCCACCCCGCCCGAGCCGAACGGATCGCTCGCCTCGCCGCAGTGGGGGCAGACATAGCCGGCCATGTTCTCGACCAGGCCGAGGATCGGCACTTCACCCTGATCGAACAGCGAGCCCGCGCGCGCCGCATCCGCCAGCGCGAGGTCCTGCGGAGTCGACACGATCACCGCGCCATCGGGTTTGAACTTCTGGAGCATGGTGATCTGCACGTCACCGGTGCCCGGCGGCAGGTCGACCAGCAGCAGCTCGGTATCGCCCCAGTTGGCTTCGAACAATTGCGCCAGCGCGCGCCCCGCCATCGGCCCGCGCCACGCGAGCGCGCGGCCCTTGGCGACCAGATGCCCCATCGAGAGCATGGGAATATCCGCCACACCGCGCACGGGTTGCAGCGTCTCGCCTTCTGCCTCGGGCTTCACATCCTCGCTCTTGAGCAGGATCGGCTGCGAGGGGCCGTAGATATCGGCGTCGATCACGCCGACCTTCACGCCTGCGCGCTTCAACGCGACCGCGAGATTGGCGGTCACGGTCGACTTGCCGACCCCGCCCTTGCCCGATCCGATCGCGATGATCCGGCGGCGCACGCGTTCGCCCATGAAGGCTATCGCGGGTGCAGGCTCGGCATCGCCGGGCGCAAGCGCGCTGCGCAACTGCGCCTCCATCCGCTCGCGCGCGGCGGCATCCAGCCCCTCGCCATCCACCACCAGCGTCCATCTATCCTCGCGCTGCCGCGCCGATACGATCCGCACGGCCAGGTCGGCGGGTAGCGCCTTCCTGACCGTCTCCAGCTCTGTCTGTCCGTTGCTCGTCACGCGCCCGTCATTAACAGCAAAAATGCGCGGGCAACCCCTGTTTTTCGTGAAACTTGGTTCCTATACAGGATGACATGAAAATCTTGGACGGGTTTCACTCGCGAATCGCGCTGGCGATGGCTGGCAAAAATCCCTGGGGCAGTTCTTCCGGCGGCGACGACGACGGTAGCGACCGCTCCGGCGCGCCCGACGGCGATGGCGATGGCTCGGACGGCAAGCCTTCGGAGGACCGGCCCAAGGGCCCGCGCAATCCGTGGCTGCCGCAGGGCGGCCGCGATGGAGAGCGGCGTTCCGCCTCGATCGAGGATATCTTCAAGAACCGCGGCCCCGAAGGGCCACGGCGTCGCCCCGGCGGCCCGGGTGGCCCCGGCGGCCCCAACTTCCGCATGCCCGAGCGGCCCGGCGGCAAGAGCTGGGTGCCAGTGATCGTCGCGGTCGTGGTGCTGATCTGGATCGGCGTGACCAGCACGCACCTGATCGGGCCGCAACAAAAGGCGGTGGTCCAGACCTTCGGCGCCTATACCCGCACGCTCGATTCCGGGCTCAAGTTCACCGCGC
This sequence comes from Erythrobacter sp. YJ-T3-07, assembly GCF_015999305.1. Taxonomy (NCBI): domain Bacteria; kingdom Pseudomonadati; phylum Pseudomonadota; class Alphaproteobacteria; order Sphingomonadales; family Erythrobacteraceae; genus Erythrobacter; species Erythrobacter sp. YJ-T3-07. Next base: position 2,655,228 of record NZ_JAEAGP010000001.1, read on the forward strand.
CCTTCCCCATCGAAACGGTCGACGTCGTCGATGTCGAAGGGGTTCGCGCGGTGCAGATCCCGGGCAGCCAAGCCCGCGCCAAGCTGATCCTGACCGGCGACCAGAACCTGGTCGACCTCAGCTATATCGTGCGCTGGAACATCAAGAATCTGGAACAGTTCAAATTCCGCCTCGCCGAGCCGGAAGAGACCGTGAACGAAGTGGCCGAGGCCGCGATGCGCGCGACGGTCGCGGAGAAGACCCTCGACGAAACGTTCTCCGGCCAGGGCCGTGCGGAAATCGAACTGGCGGTGCGCGAGCGGATGCAGCGCGTGCTCGACCGCTATCGCGCGGGGATCAACGTGCTCGGCGTCGAAATCGACAAGGCCGACCCGCCCAGCGAAGTGGTCGATGCCTTCCGCGACGTCTCGGTCGCCGAACAGAATGCCGACGCGGCGCGCAACCAAGCGCGCGGCTATGCCCAGCAGGTGATCGCCAATGCGCAGGGTGAGGCCGAGGCGTTCGACAAGGTGTACGAGGAATACCGCCTCGCGCCCGAAGTCACCCGCCGCCGGCTTTACTACGAAACCATGGAGCGCGTGCTGAGCCAGACCGACAAGACCATTGTCGAGACGGACAATGTAACGCCCTATCTGCCGCTGCCCGAGATCAACCGTCGCCGGTCGACCACGGTGACGCCCGCGCAGCCGGCCCAGCCTTCCACCAATTCCAACGCCAGCGGGAGCCAGTGATCATGAGCAACCTGTGGCAAAAATATAGTAGCCTGCTGGTCCTTGCCGGCGTCGGCCTGGTGGCGCTGATGCTGAGCATCTACATCGTCCCCGAAGGCGAGCAGGCGGTCGTCCTGCGCACCGGTGAGCCGGTCGGCACGGTCAACACGATCAACGGCACCAAGGGAGCCGGGCTCTATCTGCGGATTCCCTTCGTCGACACGGTCCGCCGCGTGGACAAGCGCGTGCTCGACCTCGAAATGACCGACGAGGAAGTGCTCTCGCAGGACCAGCAGCGCCTGCTGGTCAACGCCTATGCCCGGTTCCGGATCGTCGATCCGGTGCGCATGGTCGAACGCGCGGGCACCACCGACGGCGTGCGCGTCGCGCTGGAGCCGATCCTCAACTCGGTTCTCCGGCAGGAGCTTGGCCGCCGCACTTTCCAGGCCATGCTGACCGCAGAGCGCGGCAGCGCGCTGGCTGTGGTCCGCACCAATCTGGACCGGCAGGCCCGGCAGTACGGCGCGGAAGTGATCGACGTGCAGATCAAGCGCACCGACCTGCCCGACGGCGCGCCGCTGCAATCGGCGTTCCAGCGGATGGAAACCGATCGCGAGCGTGAGGCGCGCACGATCCGCGCACAGGGCAGCCGCGATGCGCGGATCATCCGCGCAGAGGCCGACGCCCAGGCCGCACGCGTCTACGCGACCGCCTTCGGCAAGGATGCCGACTTCTACGATTTCTACCGCGCTATGCAGAGCTATGATGCGACCTTTGGGGCGACCGACGAGAACGGCCAGCCCAAGAGCGAGAGCAACATCATCCTCTCGCCCGACAACGAATATCTGCGGCAGTTCCGCGGACGCCGTTGACCGTTCGTCGAATAGCCCGGCGTCCGCAGTGCGCGATGCCGGGCCGTTCAAACGTGATTAAGCGCCCACCCGTTTGAGTGCTGCGGGGGATCGAGACCCGTCCCCCATGCGTATCAGCCAAGGGGCGAGGCCGTTGAGTAGAAAAAGGAACCAGAAGGACGTGAAACCCGTGCGATATGCTTATGGCCTGACTTCGGCGCTGCTGATCGGCGGCGCGACCATCTCTCTCGTGACCGGCCAGCCGGCTGGCGCGCAAGTTGCCCAGAACGCCAACCCCCAGATCCAGACGGCGGTCCCGCGTGCCGGCGCCCCGGCGAGCTTCGCCGACCTGACCGAACAGCTTGCCCCGGCGGTGGTCAACATCTCCACCCGCCAGCGGGTCGAGGTGCAAAGCTCCAACCCGTTCGCGGGCACCCCGTTCGAAGGCATGTTCGGCGATCGCGGCGGCGGCCAGCCGACCACCCGCGAAGGCCAGTCGCTCGGCTCGGGCTTCATCGTCTCCGCCGATGGCTACGTGGTGACCAACAACCACGTCGTCACCCCGCAGGGCAACGGCACGGTCGAGGAAATCACCGTGACCATGCCCGATGGCACCGAATACGAGGCGAAGCTGGTCGGCAAGGATGCCGAGTCCGATCTCGCAGTGCTCAAGATCGACCGCAGCGAACCCTTCCCCTTCGTCAAGTTCGGCGATTCGGAGAAGGCGCGCGCGGGTGACTGGGTGGTCGCGATCGGCAACCCCTTCGGCCTCGGCGGCACGGTGACCAGCGGGATCATCTCCTCGGTCCTGCGTACCGCGGGCGCTGGTGCTTACGACCGCTACATCCAGACCGACGCGGCGATCAACCGCGGCAACTCGGGCGGCCCGCTGTTCGACATGCAGGGCAACGTGATCGGCATCAACAACGCGATCCTCTCGCCCTCTGGCGGCAGCGTGGGCGTGGGCTTTGCCATTCCGGCAGACACCGCCGCGCCGATTGTGGAGCGGCTGCGCAAGGGCGAAACCATCGAACGCGGCTATCTGGGCGTCAGCATCGGCCCGGTGACGGAAGATTTCGCCGCCGCGCTCGGCCTGCCGCGTAACCGCGGCGAGGTGGTCCAGTCGGTGGTCGATGGCGAGGCGGCAGCACGCTCGGGCATCGAAGCGGGCGACGTCGTTATCTCGGTCAATGGCCGCGATGTGACGCCGGACCAGACGCTTTCGTTCCTGGTCGCCAACATCAAGCCGGGCACGACCGTCCCCGTCGAACTGATCCGCGATGGCAAGAGGCGCAAGCTGAACGTCAAGGTCGGCACGCGGCCGAGCGCGGAAGAGCTCGCCCAGTCGCAGATGTTCGGCAACGACAACGAAGAAGACGAGATGACCGCGCCGCTCGATCAGGGCGAATTCCTGGCCGAGAAGCTGGGCCTTGGCGTCGTGCCGATCAATCCGACGATCGCGCGCCAGCTGGGCGTTTCTGCGGATACGCAGGGCCTGGCCGTGGCAGCGGTCAACCAGAACTCGGATGCCGCACGCAAGGGCATCCAGCGCCGCGACATCATCCTGTCGGCCAACTACCAGCCGGTCACCACCGCCGAGCAGCTCGAAGCGATCGTGCGCGCTGCCGAGGCGGATGGACGCCCCTCGGTCGTGCTGCGCATCCAGCGCGTGCGTGGCCCCTCGGGCTATATCGGCGTGCGTATCCAGTAAGGGTCCGCCACCGACGCCCCCTTGTGGGAGGCTAACAATAAGAAAGCCCCGGAGGAGCGATCCTCCGGGGCTTTTGCTTTGCCGTGATGGCGCGCCCGGCTGCCGGGCTGGTGGCCGCACCTAGTAGATCTGCTGACGCTGCTGCGGTGGCTCGTTTCGCTCGGGCTGCTGGCGCGGCTGCGGCGGGGGCTGCTGTGCGGGCGGCTGCTGGCGATTGCCCTGCCCGGCCTGGCTGTTGCCACCGATCGCACGGTCGAGGAAATCGTCGTCGATCGCCTGCGGCTCGCCATCAGCACCCTCGCCCGGTTGCCGCGGACGCTCGGTCGCGCCCTCGCTCGCCGGGCCTTCCTCGCTCGGGCGGCGGCCCGGCTCGATCAGGTTGCCCTGCTCGTCGATGAAGTAATAATCCTCCGGATCGCCGTAGTAGAATTCCTCGTCCGGCTCGACCTGCCATTCGGGCAGATCGGTATCGGTGTCGAAGGGTTCGACCGGGCGATCCTTGACCGCAAAGCGCATGAAGGCGGCAAAGGCCTTCGCCGGCGCCGCCCCGCCGGAGAGGCCCGCGACCGCCTTGTTATCGTCGCGCCCCATCCACACGCCGGTGGTCAGCCCGGACGAAAAGCCGACGAAATAGCCATCCTTGTTCGAGCTGGTCGTGCCCGTCTTGCCCGCGACCGGGCGGCCGATCTGCGCCGCGCGACCGGTGCCGGTCTGCACCGCCGCCTGCAGCAGGTCGGTCATCTGGCTGGCGACATAGTCGGGTACCAGCCGCACCTGTTGCGGCGGCTCGCGCTCATACAGAGTCTGCCCGTCGGCGGTGGTCACCTTGGCGATGCCATAGGGCTGCACGGCCATCCCGCCATCCGCAACCGAGGCGAAGGCGCGCGTCATGTCGAGCAGGCGGACTTCGGAGGTGCCCAGCACCATCGAGGGGTAGGTGGAAATGTCCGAGCCGATGCCGAACCGGCGGGCCATCGAGGCAACCGTGCCGAAGCCGACTTCGTTGCCCAGCTGCGCGGCGATTGTGTTGACCGAATAGGCGAAGCCCTGACGCAGGGTCATCTCGCCCGCGTAGCGCCCGTTGTAGTTCTTGGGGCTCCAGCCATCGATGGTGATCGGCGCGTCGACCACGGTGTCGTCCGCGCGGTAGCCGGATTCGAGCGCGGCGAGATAGACGAACAGCTTCCATGCCGATCCCGGCTGACGTTGGGCGACGGTCGCGCGGTTGAAGTTGCTTGTCACATAGTCCGTACCGCCGACCAGCGCGCGGATCGCACCGTCGCGGTCCATCGATACCAGCGCGCCCTGCGTGCCCTTGGGGGCGTTGGCCTTGACCGCGGCGGTGGCCGCGCGCTGCATCCCGGTGTCGAGCGTGGTCCACACCTCGATCGGTTCCATTGTGTTGGGCAGCAGCAGATCGAGCTGCGGCAGCGCCCAGTCGGTGAAATAGCGGACCGAGTTCTGGCTGGCATCCTTTTTCAGCTTCACCGCAGAGGGATCGACCGATGCCTGTGCGGCGGTGATCCGGCCCTGTTCGCGCATCAGCCGCAGCACGACCTGCGCACGCGCCACGGCGGCGTCGACGTCGGCGGTGGGGGAATAGCGGCTAGGCGCCTTGACCAGCCCGGCGATGATCGCCGCCTCGGCGGTCGAAAGCTCGGTCGCGGGGTGGCTGAAGAACTTGCGGCTGGCGGAATCGATGCCGTAGGCGCCGCCGCCGAAATAGACCTTGTTGAGGTACAGCTCGAGGATCTGCTCCTTGCTGAACTTCGCCTCCAGCGCGAGCGCAAGCACGCCCTCGCGCAGCTTGCGGTCGAGCGTGCGGTTGGAATTGAGGAAGACGTTGCGCGCGAGCTGCTGGGTGATCGTGGAGGTCGCGGCGATCCGCCCGTCACCGGTGAGCGCGACATACAGCGCACGGGCAAGGCCGATCGGATCGACCCCGGGATGCGAATAGTAGCGGCGATCCTCCACCGCGACCATCGCCTGCTTCATCTCGTCGGGAATCTCGTCGCTGTCGAGCCATTCGCCATAGCTCGGCCCGAGCTCGAAAATCTCGCTGCCATCGGCCGCGCGCACGACGATGGTCTGCGCGTTCTGCGCCGCCTTGAGCTCTTGGTAAGACGGCAGCGACCGGGCCGCGAAGGCGACTGCGAGCAGCAGGAAGATCACCGCCAGCGTGGCCAGCCCTGCGCTCCACATCAGCGTGAGGCGAAGCCAGCGGGGCGTCTTTTCCCACGTCTGTGCGCCGGGAAAGCGTCGCCCCGCTCCGCGTGCGGTAGTATTCCTCGCCATTCAGGGTCGTCCCAGCCTGTGGCGCGTCGTCATGCGCGCCCGTGAAGTTCGCCGCTATGCATAGGCGAAGCTCAATGGCGAATGAACGACATTTTTTTGCCGCAATTAACCACTCAGCTCCCGACCGGGGGATCGCCTGCCGCCTCGAACTCGAGCGCGGCGGAATTGATGCAATAGCGCAGGCCGGTCGGCTTGGGCCCATCGGGGAAGACATGGCCCAGGTGCCCGTCGCACTTGGCGCACATCACCTCGGTCCGGGTCATCCCGTGCGAGGTATCCTGCTCGGTTTCGACCGCACCGTCATCCGCCGGGGCGTAGAAGCTGGGCCAGCCGGAACCGCTGTCGTATTTCTCATCGCTGCGAAACACCAGCGAGCCGCAGCCCGCGCAGTAATATTCGCCCTCGTCCTTCAGCTTGTCGTAAGCGCCGGTGAAGGCACGCTCCGTCCCGCCTTCGCGCAGGACCTGGAACTGTTCGGGGGTCAGGCGTTCGCGCCATTCGGCTTCGGTCAGATCGAGCTTGTCGGACATATCGGGAAATCTCCTTTTGCCGGACCAACGCCTGCGCGGCGCGCGGGTTTCGTATCAGTCGTCGAGCTGGGCGTAGTGCGCCGATGGCTGGATCACGTCCATCTTGTCCGCCAGCAGCGGGCCGAAGCTCGGGCGGCTCTTGAACGCGGCGTACCAGTCGCGCGTCGGCTCGTGGTCCTTCCAGTCGATCCCGCCCAGATAATCCGCCACGGAAAGCTGCGCGGCAGCGGTGATGTCCGCCAGGCTCATCTGCGGCCCGGCGAGCCATGCCCGGTGGTCGAGCAGCCAGTCGAGATAGTCGAGATGCGCGTGGGCCAGCTTCATCGCCTCGCGGATGATCCGCGAGTCGGGCGGCTCACGCAGCACCAGCCGCTTCTTCATACGCTCGTGCAGCATCGGCATGGTCACATCGCCGAACAGGTTTTCCTCGAACAGCGCGACCAGCCGGCGGATTTCGGCGCGGTTGAGCGCCGAGCCGTTGATCATCGGCGCCTTGTCGACCGTCTCTTCGAAATATTCGCAGATCGCGGTCGAATCGCTCAGCACGATGCCTTTCTCGGTTTCCTCCACCACGGGCACGCGGCCCGCATGGTTCATATCGAAGAAGCCGTCGTCAGCCTTCCACGGGTCGAGCCGCTGAAGTGCGAAGGGCACGCCCTTTTCGCGCAGCAGGATGCGCACCTTGCGGCTGAACGGGCACAGGGGGAATTGGTGGATGGTCCACATGGCCGATGCAGATGGGCCATGTGGAGCGGCAAATCCAGATGCTGAAACGAAACTTTGCGCAGCGGCAGTTCGGCCTGCCGCGCTAAAGCCCCGACGCGTCGAGCAGCATCAGGCAGGCGGGCATGATCTCGTCGAGCGAGCCCTCCGCAAGGATCACCCCGGCCTGAGCGCGCAACCGCGCCTCCACCGCATCGCGGGTCATCCCGGTCTCGTCCATCAGCCGCGCGCCGGTGCGCACGAAGAACTCGCGCCCCCGTTCCCCCACCGGCGGGTAGACCAGCGCAGCCTCGTCACCGTGCCGCTGGCGCTCGGCAACCAGCGCGAACGCGGCGGAGCAGCGGATCGCGCCCTGCTGGTCCGCCGGCAGCGGCAACAGCGCGTCGGCGGCAGGCGCCTCCTGTGGTGCGGGCTGGGCTGGGGCCTGGGCCGCGAAAAAAACGAGGGCGAGGAACTTGGCGATCATGGCCCGGACCTATACCTGATGCCGCGAGCGACCGCTGCCCCTTTCTGGTGGGCGGGGCCAAAACAAGACGAACCGTTGCACAAGAGGAGCGCCAAGCCATGTCCGACCATTCCAATCTCCACCTTCTGATCGGCGGCGAGAAAGTCTCTGGCGGGGGCCGCGACATGATCGAGGTGATCGATCCGGCAACCGCCGAGGTACTCGGCAGCCTGCCCACCGCCACCACCGACGATCTCGACACCGCGCTCGCCAATGCGGACAAGGGCTTCCACGCCTGGCGCAAGGAAAGCGCGGACAAGCGCGCGGCCGTGCTGACCAAGGCGGGCCAGTTGCTCCGCGAACGCGCGAAGGACATCGGCACCCTGCTGACCAGGGAGCAGGGCAAGCCGATCAAGGAAGCCATCGGCGAAGTGATCTACTGCGCGATGCTGTTCGAATTCTACGCCGGCGAGTGCAAGCGCACCTACGGGCGCGAACTGGTCCGCCCGACCGGCCAGAGCGCGCGCGTGATCTACGTGCCGGTCGGCCCGGTTGCGGGCTTTGCCGCGTGGAACTTCCCCGCGATCAACGTCGCGCGCAAGATCGGCGGCGCGATCGCGGCGGGCTGCTCGGTCATCGTCAAGCCGTCCGAGGAAACCCCTGCAGCGGGCATCGCGCTGGTGCAGGCACTGCTCGACGCGGGCGTGCCGGGCGATGTCTGCCAGGTGGTGTTCGGCGTGCCCGACGAGGTCAGCCGCCACCTGCTCGCCAGCCCGATCATCCGCAAGGTCACCTTCACCGGCTCGACCGCGGTGGGCAAGCACCTGACCAAGCTGGCGGCCGACGACATGAAGGTCACCACCATGGAACTGGGCGGCCATGCCCCGATCATGGTGTTCAAGGACAGCGACGTCGACACCGTGCTCGATACGATGGTCGGCGCGGCGTACCGCAACGCAGGCCAGGTCTGCGTCAGCCCGACCCGCTTCCTGGTCGAACAGGACCTGTTCCCCGCCTTCCGCGACGGCTTCGTCGAGCGGGCGAAGGCGATCACCGTGGGCAACGGCTTCGACGATGCCACCCGGATGGGCCCGATGGCCAATGATCGCGGGCCCGAAGGCCTCGCCAAGAAGATCGCCAATGCGAAGGACAAGGGCGCGAAGGTCGATGCCGGGGGCGAGCGGATCGGCAACCAGGGCTTCTTCTTCGAGCCGACCGTGCTCAGCGAAGTGCCGACCGATGCGGACATCATGAACGAAGAGCCGTTCGGCCCGATCGCGCTGATCAACCCGATGGCCAATGCCGACGCGATCATCGAAGAGGCGAACCGCCTGCCTTACGGCCTTGCCGCCTATGCGTGGACCAACGATCCCAAGCTGCGCAGCCGCCTGGCCGCCGATGTCGAAGCCGGTATGCTGGCGATCAACGGCGCGAACGTGAGCGCGGTCGATGCACCCTTCGGCGGGGTCAAATGGTCCGGCCACGGGCAGGAAGACGGCGCCGAAGGCGTGATGCACTGCATGGTCCCCAAGACCATCCACGAAAGCTGATCTTGAGAAAAGGGGGGCCAATCGCCCCCCTTTTTTCTTGAGCGGCGGGTCGCAATTCATGCCGCTTCCTCAACTGGCCGGTTTGGTGTATTGCACGCCATGGCCTTCACGGAGCATCCCTTGCGGCGTGAACTGGTGCACGAGATGCACCTGCGCCGCTTTGCCCCGGTCCATGCTCCCGCCCGCATCGTGCAGATGGTCTACCTCATCGCCGAGGATCGGCGCGGGGAGGAACAGCGCCACCTTTCCTCGCTGCCGCTGAAACCGGTTTCGATCGAGCAGGAGGCCCGCCACGCGGTGCTCCGTTTTGCGGGCGATCTGACCGTCCTGTGGGAACGCCACACCGAAGCGACCACCATCACCCTGATCGCCCCACGCGACGGGCAGGACGCGATGGCCCCGCTGACCGAATGGTTCAGCGCGTGGCCCGGATCGGTCCTGCGCGCGACCAGGGTCTTCGTCGAACCGGGTGAGGCGCAGGCACAGGCGCTGCTGCCCGAAATGGGCTTTGAAGAGGCGGACCTGGTCTCGTGCCACGTGTGTTCAGGTGTTCGCGTGTGGTCCGATTTCCGCATCCGCGACGATGGCTATGGCCGCCTGCTGGTCTCCGCGCCCGATCGCCAGCCCGACGATCTCGGGCGGATCGTCCAGCGGCTTCAGGAGCTGGGCAATTACCGCAATCTCGCGCTGGTCGGCCTGCCGCGCGTCCAGCGCCTGATGCCCGAACTCAACGGCCTGGAGGAGCGGCTCGCCGCCCATGCGCAGGCGCTGGTCAACGAAGCGGAAGGCGAGGACGAGCGGCTGCTGCGCGACCTCTCGCAGGTCTCTGCCGAGCTGGCCCAGATCCGGGCGGAAAATTCCTATCGCACCAGCGCCAGCCAAGCGTACGCGCAGATCGCCGCCGACCGGCTCGGCGCGCTCGATGTCCAGCCGATCGACGGATACCAGAGCCTGACCGATTTTACCGAGCGCAGGCTGGTGCCCGCGACGCGTACGATCGAGACTTTCGTCAATCGGCTGCGGCGCCTGTCGGAACGCAGCGGCGATGTGATCGCGCTGCTCAACACGCGGATCGATACGCGGATCAAGGCGCAGAACCTCGAACTGCTGCGGTCGATGGAAAGCAGCTTCAATCTCCAGCTGCGGCTGCAGAACCTGGTCGAGGCGCTGTCGGTGATCGCGGCCAGCTACTACGCGGTCGCGCTGATCGCCTACATGGCCAAGGGCGCGGTCGGCTTCGGCGAGGAAGGCCACGAAGTCGATGTGGCGATCGCACTGATCGGGCCGGTCGTGATCCTGACGATCTTCCTCCTCGTCTCGCGCATCCGCCATCGGTTCATCAAGGAAACCGAAAACGCCGCCGCTCGTTCAGACAAACGTCATCCTTTGAATGACGCCTGAAAGGGTTTATAGCGAGTCTGTTAAGTGAGTTGGTTCGGGTGAGGAGAGAATTAAATGCAGAAATCTCATGTTTTTGTCGGCAGCATGGCTCTGGCGTGCTTGCTCGTCTCCGCTGGCTGTAACAGCCGCGCCGACGAAGAACCGGCCGCTCCGGCGACCACCGAAGCGCCTGCGACCACTGCGGCCGCCGACACTGCGGCCCCTGCAGCCGATGTCGAATTCGCCAGCCTGACCGGCGATCCCGCTGCAGGTGAAAAAGCCTTCGCGGTGTGCACCACCTGCCATTCGGTCGAAGCGGGTGTGAACAAGACCGGCCCGTCGCTGCACGGCGTTGTCGGCCGCGAAGCCGGCTCGATCGCAGACTTCAACTATTCGGATGCGAACAAGAGCAGCGGCATCACCTGGACGCCGGAAGAACTGTTCGTCTACCTCGCCGATCCGCAGGCGACCATCCCGGGCACCAAGATGATCTTCCCGGGCCTGAAGGATCCGCAGAAGCGCGCCGACGTGATCGCCTATCTCGAAACCCAGTCGTAAGACCGGGCTTCAGGAGCCACAAAAAGGGCGCTGCCGCGATATGCGGCGGCGCCCTTTTTCTTTGTGCTGAGAGAGCTTTAGATCTCGGCGCTCGGCCCGATCGACCTCAGTCGACCTTTGGCCGCCCCTCCTCGCGCCGCTCCTCTTCGGCTTCGCGGCGGCGCATCTCATCTGCGGCCTTGCCCTCGGGCGTGTCCATCGGATGGCGGTTGGAACGTTTGCGAATGAAGAGGAAGAACACCACCGCGATGATCGCGAAGACGATCAGCAGCGTCATGATGTTGAGCGGTGCGGCCACCGCCAGCAGCGGCATATTTGAAACGGACATGAGGGATTTCTCGCTTTCTCCCTCCGGCCCTTTTCTTTCAACGGGTTAGCGCGACGATCGGTTCCGGATACGCGCCTGTGCGATCAGGCCACCGCGTCCATCCGGGCCAGTTCGCACTGCGACCAGATCTCGCTCAGCGCGTCGATCAGCCGTCCGATATCGCCATCGGTGTGCACCGGCGATGGAGTGATCCGCAGCCGCTCGGTCCCCACCGGCACGGTCGGGTAATTGATCGGCTGCACATAGATCCCATGATTGTCCATCAGCCAGTCGCTGATCATTTTGCACTTCTTGGCATCGCCCACCATCACCGGGATGATGTGGCTCGGATTGTCGAGATGCGGGATGCCGATCGCGTCCAGCCGCCGCCGCACCTGCGCCACCCGATCCTTGTGCCGCGCGCGTTCCATCTCGCTCGACTTGAGATGACGGATGCTCGCCGCAGCGCCTGCCGCCACTGCCGGGGGCAGCGCGGTCGAGAAGATGAACCCGCTCGCGAAGGTGCGGACATAGTCGATCAGGTCGGCGCTGGCCGCGATATAGCCGCCCATCACGCCGAACGCCTTGCCCAGCGTCCCTTCGATCACGGTGATCCGGTCCATCAGCCCTTCACGTTCGGCGACCCCGCCGCCGCGCTGGCCGTAGAGGCCAACGCCGTGAACCTCGTCGATATAGCTCATCGCGCCATGGCGTTCGCACACGTCGAGAATATCGGCGATCGGAGCGATGTCGCCATCCATCGAATAGACGCTTTCGAACGCGACCAGCTTGGGCACATCCGGCCCGTAGTCCGACAGTTTGCGGTCGAGATCCTCGACATCATTGTGCGACCAGATCTTGTACGGCGCACGGCTGTGGCGAATGCCCTCGATCATGCTCGCGTGGTTGAGCGAGTCGGAAAACACGACGCAGCCCGGAATCTTCGCCGCCAGCGTGCCCAGCCCCGCCCAGTTGGAGACATAGCCGCTGGTGAACAGCAGCGCCGCTTCCTTGCCGTGCAGGTCCGCCAGCTCGCGTTCCAGCTCGACATGATAGTGGTTGGTGCCCGAGATATTGCGCGTGCCACCCGCACCCGCGCCGCATTCGTCGAGCGCGGCGTGCATCGCGTCGACCACCACCGGATGCTGGCCCATGCCGAGGTAATCGTTCGAGCACCACACGGTGACGGGCTGCGTCTCGTCGCCGATGAAGCGCGTCGCCTGCGGGAAGGAGCCACGATGGCGCTTGATGTCGGTGAACACACGATAACGCCCCTCTTCGCGCACGCCGTCGAGCTCGTCCTTGAAGAAGGCATTGTAGTCCATCGGGGAAATCTCCGTCTCGTGCATTATAGACCCCTCATCGCATTGGTGTGCGCCCGCTTTTCGCGCGCCGCAATAGCCCATCCCCACAATGCGCCATCGCGCAACGGCAGGGCAAAAAACAGGTGTTCGAGCGCGCCCAGCGCCGCCATCGCGAACAACAGGCTTGCCGCAACCGACGCGCCCGGCGCGGCCATACCCGCTGCAAGCGCGCCGAGCCAGCCCGCCAGCACCAGCGTGCCAGCGATGCTCAATGCCAGCAGAACGGTGAACCTGTTGGGACCGAAATAGCTGGTCAGATAGGCGAGGTGGCGCGGGAGGATATCGGTGCTGGCATTGGGCACGCCGGCAAACAGGTTCAGCTTAGCGACCAGCCGCAGACCGAACAGCAGCACGAAGACCTGCGCGCCGATCGGATTGGGCTGGCCCCAGCACAGCGCGATCAGGATCGCCGCAGTCGCCACCAGCGCGATCTCGTGATGCAGCACCGCCGCGCTCGCCTTGGCGAAGCGCACGATGCCCTGCGCGCCGTCGGGGCATGGCTCGCGCCGGGGGCCTGTGACCCCGCCGGTCAGGAAAGCGAATTCGTGCCAGCCCCAGATCGCCATCGCGCCCGCAAAGCCCAGATAGGCCCCGCCCGTGCCTGTCATCCGGGCCGAAACGATCACGCACAGCATCCCGCCCGCACCCACCAAACCTGCCCATATCAGGCTGCGGCCATAGCTCGCGCGCGGGGCATTCGCCGCCCAGGCGATGAGCCCGGTGGCGAAGAACCACACCGCGATGGTCGCCAGCACCGGCAGGACATGGCCGGTAAAGCTCACCATGCCGGTTGCAGCCTGACGCTCTGCGGCAGTTCATTGGTGCGCGTGCGGTGGAAATACATGCCGGCAAAGGCAGCGCCCGCACCGGCCATTCCGCCGATGCGCTTCAGCAGACCGCCAATGCCGCCCTCGGCCTTGCCCGCATCGATCCGGTCTGCCGCGCGGCGCAGCCGGGCCATCTTGGCGCGGAAGGTGGGATCGTCCGTTTCCAGCTCCACCGGGAAGACCTGCCGCGCGATCTGGTTGCAGACCGAGAATACCTCGTAATCATACTCGGTCGGGTCCACGCCCAGGGCCTCGTGGAACACGGGGCGGTTGTGATCGCGCACGAACATGGTCGCGTAGACCGACAGCAGGAAGAAGCGGATCCACAGCTTGTTCTTGCCCTGCAGCAGCTTGGGGTCCGAGCGAAGGAGCATGGCAAAGGCCTCGCCATGGCGGAACTCGTCGTTGCACCACTCTTCGAACCAGTCGAAGATCGGGTGGAACTTGTGCTGCGGGTTTGCGGCCAGATGCCGGTAGATCGTGATGTAGCGCGCGTAGCCGATCTTCTCCGACAGATAGACCGCGTAGAAAATGAACTTCGGTTTGAAGAAGGTGTATTTCTTGGTCTTGGTCAGGAAGCCCAGGTCGACGCCGATCCCGGCATCCTTCAGGCTCTCGTTGATGAAGCCCGCGTGGCGGCTCTCGTCGCGCGCAAGCAGTTTGAACAGCTGCTTCACGTCCGGGTTCTTCGTCCGCTTGGCGATTTCGGCATAAAGCACGCAGCCCGAAAATTCCGAGGTCATCGAGCTGACGAGGAAGTCGGTGAACTCCTTGCGCAGCGCGGGCGGCAGGTTCTCGATCACGCCGGTGAAGCTGTCATTGTGCTTGAAATGCGTCTTGTTGGGATCGCCAATCATCTCCTCGATCAGCGCGTCCCACTCATCGCGTACCGGCGACACGTCGATCGCGTCGAGCGCGTCGAAATCGGTGGTGTAAAACCGCGGGGTCAGGATCGTGTCCTGCGTGGCGAGAGCCATCGCCTCTTCGCTGGTCATCGGCTTGTAGGCGTTCATTTGATCCTCCCGGCGTTGAAGCTAACCTCGTAGAGTTCTGCGAGGTCGAAATAGGCCGCGATACGGGTGAGGACGCGCATCACCGGCCCTGCCCGGGTCACGGTGGCGGTGCGCTCGAAAACCTCACGGCTGCCGAAGGGGATCGAGATCGGATCGCCCTGCACGCGAACCCGGTCGCCCGCTTCCATCGCGACCGTCTCGGGCAGTTCGACATGCGCGTGGAAATGCTCGGAGCTTTGCTCGACCAGGATGCGGCAGGGAGTCTCGAAGGTCTGGCGCGCCATTACGCGGCCTCCTCTGGCAGCAGGGCGGCGAACACCGCCCGGTTATCGTCACCGAAGCCACCCAGTTCGAGCGCGCGGCCGGTCGCGGGATCGCTCAGCGTGAGCGAGCCGTCGTCCCACCGCGTCAGGGTGAAGGGCGTGCGCGCGGAAATGCCCTGGCTGCGGCGGATATGGACGAGGCTGCGCACGGTGGAGCGGATGAAGCCGCCGGTGCCCGGCTCGACCCGCACGATCCGCTCGCCGGTCGTGCCGTCGTCGATCAGCACCGCACCGTCGGGTGCGTCGGCAAAGGTCAGGCTACGGATCGCGCTGGCCTGCGTACCCGCAGCGGCGCGCGACACATTAGGCACCGCATCGCGCTCGACCAGACCGAAGCTGGCGGACGCCGCCAGCGCGAGCGACATCGCGGCGATCGCGGCGATCACCAGCAGCGGCGCCTTGGGAGAGGGTTCGGCGTGATCGTGATGCAGGCTCATGCCAGCGCGCCTTCCATTGCGGGCTTGCGCGTCTGTGCAGGCCGCTCCTGCGCCTGACCGCGTTCGATCGCCTCATGCGCCGCGACCGCGCGGGCCAACCGCTCGGCGACATCGGTCGCCTCCGGCAGCGCGCGCAGCATCGGCTGCGGCTTGGCGAGGCGCCACGGGCGCGCATGCGGCCACAGCAGCAGGTAGCCGAGCGTGCGCTCTCCATTCGGCTCCAGCGCGATCTCCCCGAAGCCGTTGCCCCGCTCGCTCAGATGCGCGGCACCGATCTGCTTCAGCGGGATATTGACCGTCTTCTCGATCGCGATGCCGATATGCAGGATCACCCGCCGGTCGGTCAGGATGTAGCGAGTTGTCCGCGCCGAGGCGAAGGCCGTCCCATAAAGGATGGCGAGCACCGCTGCGCCTGCGCCAAGCGTGGTCGCAATGCCGCCCGGTCCGCTGCCCATCAGCGCGGCGATCAGGGCAAGCAGCGCGAAATAGCCTGCGACCAGCGGAGTGTGGAACGCGCTGCGGGCAAGCACCATGGGATCGGGCCGACCCTGCCATAGCACCGCCTCGTCCGCCTGCGGATGCCACAGCACGTCGATCTGCGTCGGACTGAGCGAAGGAGATTTGCGTGCCGTCACAACGCAGGCTCCTGCCGCTCGGGCGTAGCGTAGAGATAGCCGCCGCCGAAATAGGCGACGATCCGCTCTTCCTCATAGAAGGTGATCTGGTCCGGCGCTGCGGGAACGGGCGCGCCCGCGAACTGCTCGGCAGTCAGCGCGTCGATCACGATCCTGCCCTGCCGTCCGCGCACCAGCGCCATCGCCATTGGTGCGAGCACGGTCCTGCCCATGCCGAGGTCGACCGTGAGGTAACGGATCACGTGCTCGGCGCGGTCGATCCACACTTCGCTGACCGTACCTGCGACCTTCCCGTCCGCCCCGATCACGCTCATCCCGATCGGATTGGGATCGCGCGCGGCGATGGCGATGTGTGCGTCGAGGCTCAGCGGCACGATCCGCGGGCGACCATCCGCCGCCAGATCGGGCAGATCCTTGCGGTTCGCCCACGCTGCCGGGCCGAGGCCGTCGACCAGCGGATTGCCGGTCGGGATGTAGGGCGCGCCGGAAGCGGCAAAGCTGCGCACTGCGGCCACGTCGAAGCTGTCACGCCCCCCGGTGGGGGTGGTCACCGCGCCGCGTCCATGGGGCAGAATGAAGGTCTTGGGGCTCGCCTGGCTCAGCGCGCCGCCGGGCGATTCCACCAGGCCAGTGCTCTCGTCCTCCAGCGGATATCCCTCGCGCCGGTCTTCGCGCCGCAGGTAGAAGATCAGGCCGATGAAGAACAGCACGAAGGCCAGAAATACCAGCTCCGCGATGTCGATCGAACCCACGATGGTCGGGTCGCTCATTGGGATTCTCCTTGGGTGGCCATCATGTCGGGAACTCGCACAGGCCGAAGGGGCCCGCGATGGGCTGCGGGCTATCGGCGCGACGCCGCGCGACAAGCGGGCCGAGCGCCACGAGCGCGGCCAGCAAGAGCATGATTTCGATGATATAGACCCCGGCATAACCGGCAGCGGGCGTGTTGAGCGCGCCCGATAATCCGCCAGCAGAGGCGGTGTGCGACAGCGCATCGCGCAAGCCCCCGCCGATCGCGATCGCAAGGCCCGCACAGCTCGCCTGCACCGCGCCCCATGCGCCCAGCGCAAGACCAGCCCCCTCGCCCCGCGCGCGGATCATGGTTTCGGTCAACGTACCGACCGAAAACAGGCCGAGGCCAAGACCGATCGCCAGAGCTCCAGCATAGAGCAGCAGGATCGAGGCAAAAGGCGCGGCGAACAGAACCAGCAGGAACGCAGCGATCCCGGCGACGAGGCCAGTGCCTGCCAGCCGCAGCGGGTCCCCTCCATGCGACAGGCTGCGCCCGGCAAGGCAGAAACCCGCCAGCGCGCCCGCCGCCCACGCGCCGGTCAGCATCGTCGTGCTGCCCACCGACAGGCCCAGAATCTCGCCCCCATAGGGCTCCAGCAGCGCATCCTGCATCGCGAAGGCCGCCGCACCGATGCCGATCGCGGCAAGCAGGCGCGCGGTGCGCTCCTCGGCAACGAATGAGCGCCACAGCGTCGTAAAGCTCGGCCCTTCCGGGTCGCTGGGCATGCGCGAGGAGCCGCGCGGCTCCTGCTTCCACAGCGCCACCAGATTGAGCACCAGCGTCAGCGCGGCAGCACCCTGAATCACCTGTACCAGCCGGGTGGGCGAGAAATCGACCAGCAGCGATCCTATCGCAAGCGCGGCCAGCATCGTGCCCGCAAGCAGCATCACGTACAGCAGCGCGACCGCGCGCGGGCGCTTGTCCTGCGGGGCAAGATCGGTCGCCAGTGCCAGCCCGGCGGTCTGCGTGGTGTGCAGCCCCAGCCCGGTGAGCAGGAAGGCGATGGCGCTGAAGGCGATCCCCAGCCGGACATGATCGGGGTCGGACATCAGCAGCAGCGCGAAAGGCATGATCGCCAGCCCGCCGAACTGCATCAGCGTCCCCAGCCAGATATAGGGCACCCGCCGCCAGCCGAGCACAGAACGGTGCGTGTCCGACTTGTGGCCGATCAGAGCGCGCAGGGGTGCCACCAGCAGGGGGATCGCGATGATCGTGGCGACCAGCCCGGCGGGGATCGACAGCTCGACGATCATCACCCGGTTGAGCGTGCCGGTCAGCAGCACCGCTGCCATCCCCACGCTCACCTGAAACAGCGCCAGCCGCAACAGACGCGACAGCGGCAGCTCCGCACTCGCCGCATCGGCGAAGGGCAGCCACGCCGTGGCCACCTGCATCCATTTTGCAGCAAGAGGCGCGCTCTGGCTCATCCGCGGCGGACCAGTTCGATCGCGTGGCTGATGTAGAACCCGCTGGAAACCCGCTCGCTGCGGGCCACGCGCCAGTCGGGCAGGTGACTTTCCAGCTGCGCGCGCAGCCGGTCTTGTGCGATCGGGACCAGCCGGGGCGAACGGTCGCTGCGCGGGAACAGCTTGCCCGCCTGGTACATCGCGAACAGAAGAGGCGTGCGCGGCACGAAGGTGAACAGCATCGAGCGCGAAGTCCGCTCACCCAGCTCGGCCAGCGCCGTGACCAGATCCGCCTCGCGGTAGTGGATCAGCGAGTCCATCGCCACGACATGGGCAAACTCGCCCAGCGCAGGATCGAGCATGTCGCCCGCGCGCCAGGCGATCCTGCCATGGCCGAGGAACGAGGGCTCGCGCCGCCGCGCCACTTCGACCAGCCCGGCGGCAACGTCGACCGCGGTCATTTCCGCGCCGCGGAACGCCGCTTCGACGCTCAAGGCACCCGTGCCGCACCCGGCATCGAGCACACGGGTGCGCCGCAGGTCTTGCGGCAACCACGAGAGCAGCGTCTCGCGCATCGCATCGCGCCCTGCCCGCACGGTCGCGCGAATTCCGCTGACCGGCGCGTCCGACGTCAGGTCGATCCACGCCTTCTGCGCGGTGCTGTCGAAATAGGTCGCCAGCCGATCCCGGTTGAGATCGTAGGGGGTCGCCCCGCACTGCTGAATTGCATGACTCGCCATCATTCGAACCCCAGAAAATCGAAGATGTCGCGATCCTTCATCGCGGTCGCCTCCGAAGGATCGACGCCGTCCCACAGCAGCTGCGCGAGGCGCAGGTACTCGTTCTGCGCGGCGAGCACCTCTGGGCACTCCTCCATTTCGAACAGAGTGCACTTCTTCAGGCGGCTGCGACGGATCGCATCCAGATCTTGGAAATGCGCCAGCCGCTGCATTCCGATCTCGTCGCAGAAGCGATCGATCTCGTCGGTCTCGCGGCTGCGATTGGCGACCACGCCGGCGAGGCGGACATCGTAGTTCTTCGCCTTCGCGCCGATCGCGGCGACGATCCGGTTCATCGCGAAGATGCTGTCGAAATCGTTCGCGGCGACCACAAGCGCGCGCTCGGCATGTTGCAGCGGCGCGGCAAACCCGCCGCACACCACGTCGCCCAGCACATCGAAGATCACCACGTCGGTGTCTTCGAGCAGATGGTGCTGCTTGAGCAGCTTGACCGTCTGGCCGACGACATATCCGCCGCAGCCTGTGCCTGCAGGTGGCCCGCCCGCCTCGACGCACATCACGCCGTTATAGCCTTCGAACATGAAGTCCTCGGTCCGCAGCTCCTCACTGTGGAACTCGACCTGTTCCAGCGCATCGATCACCGTCGGCATCAGCTTCTTGGTCAATGTGAAGGTGCTGTCGTGCTTCGGATCGCAGCCGATCTGTAGCACCCGGTGGCCGAGCTTGCTGAACGCGGCGGAGAGGTTCGACGAAGTGGTTGACTTGCCGATCCCGCCCTTGCCGTAGACGGCGAAGACCTTCGCGCCCTTAATCTTGTCGCTCGGGTCGAGCTGGACCTGGACGGAGCCGTCGCCGTCGGGCGGTGCCTGTGTCGCGGCGTCTAGCATCATAGTCTCCTCATTCGGCCGCGACCACGCCTTCGAGCCGATCTTCCAGATCGTCGCTCGCAGCGCGCAGAGCTGCCAGTGTGTCTTCGTCGGGTTCCCAAAGCTTGCGCTCGCAGGCTTCGAGCAGGCGGTTCGCCACCCGCGCGGAAGATTTCGGATTGAGCGCGGAAAGCCGCGCGCGCATTGCCTCGTCGAGCACGAAGGTCTCGCTGATCTGCTGGTAGACCCACGGCTTCACGTCGCCGGTCGTCGCCGACCAGCCGAGCGTGTTGGTCACGTGCGATTCGACATGCCGCACGCCTTCGAAGCCGTGCTTGAGCATGCCTTCGTACCACTTGGGGTTGAGCGTGCGGGTGCGCGTTTCGAGGTCGATCTGTTCGCCCAGAGTGCGCACCTTCGCCGCCCCGTGCGTCGCGTCGAGGATATAGACCGGCGCTTCTTCGCCGCCCTTCGCGCGGGAGATCGCGCGGTTCATCCCGCCCAGCCCGTCGACGTACTGGTCGAGATCGGTGATCCCGACCTCCACGCTCTCGAGGTTCTGGTAGGTGAAGTCGACCGAAGCGAGCGCGGAGGCGAACAGCTCACGCCGCTGCACCGGGGCGCCCTTCGGGCCATAAGCATAGCCCTTGTGCGTCTCGAACGCGTTGGCCAGCTCGTCCGGATCGCTCCAAACGCCGCCGTCGATCAACTGGTTGACGTTCGCACCGTAAGCGCCCTCGGCGTTGGAGAAGACCCGCAGGCTCGCGGTTTCGAGATCACAGCCATGCGCCTCGGCGAAGGCGAGGCTGTGCTTGCGCACGAAATTCTGCTCGACCGGCTCGTCCGCGATGGTCGCCAGCCAGGCAGCTTCGGCCAGCATCCGGGTCTGGAGCGGCAGCAGGTCGCGGAAGATGCCCGAAAGCGTGGCGACCACGTCGATCCGCGCGCGGCCCAGCTCTTCCAGCGGCATCAGTTCGGCACCGCTCAACCGGCCATAGGAATCGAGCCGGGGTCGCGCGCCGATCAGCGCCATCGCCTGCGCCAGCTGCGTGCCCTCGCTCTTGAGGTTGTCCGTGCCCCACAGCACCATTGCAATGCTCTCGGGCGCTTTGTCCTGCGTGGCGCGGTGGCGGGCGAGCAGTTGCTCGGCCTGCCGCGCGCCCTCCGCAACGGCGAAGCTGCTGGGGATACGGAAGGGATCGAACCCGTGGATGTTGCGCCCGGTGGGCAGCACATCCGGGTTGCGCAGCAGGTCGCCGCCGGGCGATGGCAGCACGTAACCGCCGTCGAGCGCATGGATCAGCGCGGACATCTCGTCATTGGCTTCGAGCTTGTCGGCCAGCGCATCGCGATCCGCGTCAGCGTCGGCGCATTCGATTGCGTCGAGAAGGGTTTCGAGCTCCTCCCCTTCGGGGTTGGCGCCAAACACGTGCAACCCGTGCGGGATCAGCGTGCGCTCCAGTTCATACAAGCGGCCCGAGAGATCCTCGATATCGCCCATGAAGATCTCGAGCGTGTCGCACGCATCGGCGATCATCGCTTCGACCGAGGCGCGTTCCTCCGCGTCGCTCGACCCGCGCCAGCGCTCGGTCAGCGCTTTGAGATCGGCAAAGCCCTTGTAGAGCCCGGCCTCGGTCAGCGGCGGGGTGAGATAGCTGACCAGCGTGGCGCTAGCGCGCCGCTTGGCGAGGATGCCTTCGGAGGGATTGTTGGCCGCGTAGAGATTGAAGTTGGGCAGGTCGCCGAGCAGCCGCTCGGGCCAGCAGTCGCCCGATAGCCCCGCCTGCTTGCCGGGCATGAATTCGAGCGCGCCGTGCGTGCCAAAATGCAGCACCGCATCCGCGCCGAAATCGCGGCGGATCCAGCGGTAGAAGGCGGAGAACGCATGCGTCGGTGCGAAGCCGCCTTCGAACAGCAGCCGCATCGGGTCGCCCTCATACCCGAAGGCGGGCTGCACGCCGACGAAGACGTTGCCCAGTTCGATGCCGTAGATGTGGATTGCCGAGCCATCGGCCTGCTGCTTGCCCGGGGCCGGTCCCCACTGCGCCTCGATCTCTTTCAGATGCGGCTCGGCGCGGACATGCTCATCCGCCGGAATGCGCGCGGCGACATTGGCATCGGCGCAAAACATATCCGCATTGCCGTGCAGCACCGCGTCGCGCAGCGCCTCGACGCTTTCGGGCACATCGACCACGTAGCCCTCGGCGGCGAGCCGGACGAGTGTGGCGTGGAGCGACTCGAACACCGCCAAGTGCGCGGCGGTGCCGGTGGCACCAGAATTGGGCGGGAAGTTGAAGATGACGATGGCAAGCTTGCGGCTTGCGCGCTCGGACTTGCGCAGCGTGACCAGCTTTGCGGTCTTCGCCGCGAGCGCCGCAGCGCGTTCGGGGTGGCCGCGCATCGCGCGCACCGGACCTTCAGCATCGTCGCTGCGACCACCGAACAGGCTCGGCGCGATCGCCCCGTCCAGTTCGGGGATGGCGACCATCATCGTAGTTTCCAGCGGCAGCAGACCCATCCGCCCCTCGGCCCAGGATTCGAGCGACTGAAACTCGATCGGGTGCGCGGCGATGTAGGGCAGGTCGAGGCCCGAGAGCGTTTCCACCGCCGCCGCCGTGTCGTTGTAGGCGGGCCCGCCGACCAGCGAGAAGCCGGTCAGATTGACGATCGTATCGACCGTGGGCTTGCCGTCCTTGACGAAGAATTTCTCGATCGCCGGGCGCGCGTCGAGCCCGGCGGCGAATGCAGGCACCACCTCCAGCCCGGCAGCCTCCATCGCAGCGATCACGCCATCATAATGCGCGGTGTCGCGACCCAGCAGGTAGGAGCGCAGCATCAGCAGGCCGACCCGGCCATGCGCGCCCTTCAGTCTCGGCAACAGCCGCTCGCTTTCCGAAATCAGCTGATCGGTGCGCGGGTGATAGACGCCGACCTCGGGATATTCCTGCGGCGCGTCGGCACGAGTCGCGCCGCGCCGTCCCTCGCGCTCGCCAGCCGCATAACGGTCGATCAGCGCGCGCGCCATCGCGACCACGTTGTCGTCCGACCCGGCGAGCCAGTATTGCAGCGTAAGGAAATAGGCGCGGACATCCTGCGCGGTGCCGGGGATGAACTTGAGGATCTTGGGCAGGCGGCGCAGCATCTTCATCTGCCCCGCGCCCGAGCTGGCCCCCGGCTTGCCCGATCCGCGCAGCTTCTTGAGCAGCGCGAGTGGACCCTTGGCGGGCGCATCCATACGATAGCCGCCCATCCGGGTCAGCCTGACCACCTCGCCCGCCGACATCAGGCCGAGCATCGCATCGCACTCTTCCCGGCGAGCCTCCAGCGCGGGCATGATCGCGCGGACATGATCGTCGAGGAACAGCATCGTTGCGATGACGATGTCGGCCTGCGCGATGTCGCTTTCCGTCTGCTCGAGCGAACCGGGCACCCGATCCCAGTCGGACGCCGCGTGGAGCACGATTTCGATATTCTCGTCCGCCAGCCGCGCGCTCGCGCGCTCGACCGCGCCCTTCAGGTGGTTGTCGAGCGTCACGATAACGACGCGCGTCTGGGGGAGCGCACTAGCGGGCATAATGCGCCTTCGCGTCGTACAGCGTTTCGAGGTCGATCGCGGCGCGGCCGTGTTCGCTCGCGAAATTCTCCGTGTTCCGCTTCGCCTTCCCGCGGACGAAGAAGGGGATCTTCCTCAGCTCGGCTTCGGCCTCAGCGGTCCAGAGCGGATCTTCATCGTCACCCCGGACTTGTTCCGGGGTCCAGTCCTCCTCCTGGTTTGCCGTGGCTGTTGGAGCACTGGATGCTGAAACGAGTTCAGCATGACGAGAAGGCGAATGAGCGGCCAGGTGCGAGGCCCCCGCATCGTCGGAGAACTCGAAGTCCTCGCGGAACATGGTCAGCAGGTGCTCTTCCAGTCCCATCACCAGCGGGTGCACCCAAGTATCGAACAGCACGTTCGCGCCTTCGAAGCCCATCTGGGGGCTGTGGCGCGCGGGGAAGTCCTGCACGTGCACCGGGGCGGAGATCACCGCGCAGGGGACGCCCTGCCGCTTGGCAATGTGGCGCTCCATCTGCGTGCCCAGCACCAGCTCGGGCGAGGCGGCGGCGATCGCGTCTTCGACCTCCAGATGATCGTCGGTAATCAGCGGTTCGACGCCATAGAGCTTTGCCGCATCGCGTATCTCGCGGGCGAATTCGCGGTTGTAGCAGCCGAGCCCGACCACTTCGAATCCAAGCTCTTCCTTCGCGACCCGCGCAGCCGCAACCGCATGGGTGGCATCGCCGAACACGAACACGCGCTTGCCCGTCAGATAGGTCGAGTCGACCGAACGGCTCCACCACGGCATGCGCGACTCGCCGTCTTGCAGAGCAGGCGCGGGATCGACTTCGGCGAGCGCGGCGACTTCTGCGATGAACTCACGCGTCGCGCCGACGCCGATAGGAATGGTCTTGCTGCGCGGCTGCTTGAACTCGCGCTCCAGCCAGCGGGCCGCGCTGTCGCCGATTTCCGGATAGAGCACGATGTTGAAGTCCGCCGCACCGATCCGGGCAATGTCGACAGGCGCAGCGCCCAGCGGCGCAACGCAGTTCACGTCGATGCCGAGCCGGTCGAGGATGCCCCGCACTTCGCGCACATCGTCGCGGTGGCGGAAGCCGAGCGCTGCGGGGCCGAGGATGTTGACCAGCGGCTTGCGGCCATCACGCGGCGCGGGGCGCACATCGCGGTCCACCAGATGACGCACGATCTGGTAGAAGGTCTCGCCCGCGCCCCAGTTTTCCTTGCGCGAATAGCTCGGCAGTTCGAGCGGGACGACCGGGCACGGCAGGCGCATCGCCTCGGCCATCCCGGCGGGATCGTCCTGGATCAGTTCGGCAGTGCATGACGATCCGACCAGCATTACCTGCGGGTCGAACCGCGCATAGGCATCGCGCGCCGCGCGCTGGAACAGGTCGGCGGTATCCTTGCCCAGATCGCGCGCCTGGAAGGTGGTGTAGGTCACCGGCGGGCGGGCACCCCGCCGCTCGATCATCGTGAACAGCAGGTCGGCATAGGTGTCGCCCTGCGGCGCGTGGAGCAGGTAGTGGACGCCGCGCATGGCTGTCGCGATCCGCATCGCGCCGACATGGGGAGGCCCCTCATAGGTCCAGACCGACAGCTGCACCGCTACACCTGCAACACGTCGCGGCGGCGCAGAGGGCGCGCGAAGAGTTCGGCGAGGTCGCCCGCCTGTTCGAACCCGTGGATGGGCGAGAACACGAGCTCGATCGCCCACTTGGTGGAGAGCCCCTCGGCCTCCAGCGGATTGGCGAGGCCGAGGCCGCACACGGTCAGGTCGGGCCGGTCGGCGCGCACCCGGTCGAGCTGCCTGTCGACATCCTGCCCCTCGCTGATGCGCGTGCTTTCAGGCAATTGTTCCAGATCGCGCGCGACCAGCTTGCGGTTGAGATAGGGCGTGCCGACCTCGACCGGCTCCATGCCCAGTTCGGTGGCAAGGAAGCGCGCCAGCGGCACCTCGAGCTGCGAGTCGGGCAGGAAGGTGATCCGCTTGCCCGCCAGTTTTTCGCGATGATGTTCGAGCGCGCGTTTGGCCCGTTCGCGACCCGGCGCGATGACGGCGTTGGCGTGCATCTCATCGATCCCGAAAGCCTGCGCCGCCGCCTTGAGCCAGGCGGTGGTGCCCTCCGCACCGAACGGGAACGGCGCATCGATCCGCTGCGCGCCGCGCCCTTCCAGAGCCTGCGCGGTTTCGCCGAGGAAGGGCTGCGCGAGAAGCATCCGCGTATTCGGCCCGACCGCCGGGAGCCCGTCCGCCGTGCGCGCGGGCAGCACGCCGACATTCTCGATTCCCAGCTGAGCGAACAGGCGCAGGAACTGGTCCTCGACGATGTCCGGCAGCGATCCGACCAGCAGCAGCTGCGGCGCGGCATCAGGTGCGCTCGCAGGCATGACGGGGACGAGCGAGGCGAGGCACGCGTCCTCCCCTTCGGTAAAGGTCGTCTCGATTCCGCTGCCCGAATAGTTGAGAATGCGAACTTGGCCTGCGTGCTTCGCCCCGAGTCGCTCGGCCGCTTTACCCAGATCGAGCTTGATGACCTCGGACGGGCACGAGCCGACCAGGAACAGCTGCCTGATCTCGGGACGCCGTGCGAGCAGCCGGTCGACCACGCGGTCCAGCTCTTCATGGCAATCCGCCATGCCCGCCAGATCGCGTTCCTCGATGATCGCGGTGGCAAAGCGCGGTTCGGCGAAGATCATCACCCCCGCCGCCGACTGGAGCAAATGCGCGCAGGTGCGCGATCCGACCACCAGGAAAAACGCGTCCTGCATCTTGCGGTGCAGCCATACGATCCCGGTCAGCCCGCAGAAAACTTCGCGTTGCCCGCGCTCGCGGAGCACGTCGCGTTCGGGAGATGCGTTGCAGCCGGTATCGGCGGGGAGCGAGAATGCATCCGCCTTCATGCCGGCACCGCCATTGGCTGAGCGGCAGGCTGGCCCGCGAGTCGCGCGGCGCGCAGCTTGAGCAGGAACTGCCCGGCATTGATCACGTAGGCGGCATACCCGGCGAGCGCGACCAGCAGCCGCGTCTCGACACTGCCGATCCCACCGAAGAGCATGACGAGATAGGCCGTGTGCAGGCCGATCACGACCATGCTGAACACGTCTTCCCAGAAGAAGGGCCGCGCGAACAGCCATTTGCCGAACACGACCTTCTCCCAGATCGAGCCGGTGATCATGATCGCGTAGAGCGCGAAAGTCTTGGCGAGGATGGAAAGGTCGGCGGCAAACGCGCCCTCCCCCGTCACCAGCGTGCGCAGCACCAGCGCAAGGCTGATGAGAAAGATCGAGAATTGCACCGGGGCGAGCACGCCCTGAACGATCGTCCACACGCTCGAGTCGCGGCGTACGCGTTCCTCCGGAGTGTAGAGCGCAGCGGCCTGCGGACGTGTGCTCACGCCGGTCTTCAGGGCTGCTTCTGGCGATCCGTCGTGCGTCATACTGGCTTCGACGACCTCCTCTCTCGCGATGAAGACTAGGCCTCCTTGCGCGAGAGTGTCAATCTCTCATGACGACAAGTAAGTTGGACAGCTGAGAATTTGCGCTTCTTCAACTTCAGGCGTACGCTTCTCTCAGCCCGGGCCGAGTGGCACTCGCAAATGCAAGCCCGAGTCGACGCACTCCGCGCCGCTAACAGACTGGGGAGAGTCTGAAATGGCATCGGTATTTGGCAAGGGTTCCACCGCCTTCCGCAGCATCATCCCGAGCCCCCGGGGCGCGCGACGACGAGCGGAACAGGCCCACACCAGAGATCTGGTGGAGATCGTCGAACATCAGATGATCCCCCGGCTCATGCTCGCGCATTCGCGCGAACGCCCGGCAACGATCGTCGATGAGCGCGCTCCGATCACCCCCGACGATGCAGAAAGCTTCGCGGTCAATCTGCTGGAATGGGAGGCCGACCGCGCTCTGCTCGAAGTGGAAGCGCTGATGAGCGCCGGGCAGGATATCCGCTCCATCTTCCTCGACCTGCTCGCCCCCGCCGCCCGCAGGCTGGGAGTGTTGTGGGAAGAGGACGAATGCGATTTCGTCGAGGTGACCATGGGCCTGTGGCGCCTGCAGGAGGTGATGCGTGAAATCGCCTCGCGCAGCGCACCGGTCGAGCGTGCGTTGCATACTCCTGCCAGGGCGCTGTTCTCTGCCATCCCCGGCGACCAACACGGATTCGGCGCGCTGATGATCGATGAAGTCTTCGCCCGCGCAGGCTGGGAAAGCGAAGCGCTGATCGATCCGCAGCGGCGCGAGTTGCTTTCCGTGATTTCTCAGAAATCCTTCGATCTCGTGGGATTGACCATAACAAATGATTGCCCTAGCTCCGCGCTCCAATCCCTGATCCGGGCGATCCGCACGGTTTCGTCCAATCCACAGACCTGCATCATGATCGGTGGGCGGATGGTCAACGCCAATCCGAACATCGCAGACGAGGTTGGCGCAGATGGTACGGCGAACGATGCCTTCGCGGCACTCGAACTCGCCGAACA
The DNA here is from genome assembly GCF_015999305.1 of Erythrobacter sp. YJ-T3-07. Taxonomy (NCBI): domain Bacteria; kingdom Pseudomonadati; phylum Pseudomonadota; class Alphaproteobacteria; order Sphingomonadales; family Erythrobacteraceae; genus Erythrobacter; species Erythrobacter sp. YJ-T3-07. The sequence goes on from NZ_JAEAGP010000001.1 coordinate 2,682,726, forward strand.
GATGGTCGCGAAGACAGGACTAGTCCTTAACCCCACTTGATGAGGGGGCGAGTACCAGATGCTGACCAAGAAGCACCGCTCCATAGCGGATCGCAAATTCGGCAATCACGCCGAGCACTTTGGTGCGCTCGACGCGGATTCCGCCCAGCGCCTGGCCCTTGCGGCGGGCGATATCGCGCTCGTGCTCGACGATACCGGGCATATCCTCGATCTTTCGGTGGACGAGCGGGAGTTTCCCGATCTGGTCGAGTGGGTCGGAACCAACTGGCTCGAAACGGTGACCATCGAAAGCCGCCCCAAGGTCATGGAAATGCTCGCCGCCGCGCGCAAGGGCGAGGCCGGCCGTTGGCGGCAGGTCAACCACCCGACCAGCCAGGGCGATGTGCCGGTGCGCTATGCCCTCGTCCGCCTCAGCGAAGGGCGGCACCTCGCGCTGGGCCGCGATCTGCGCGATGCAGCCCGCACCCAGCAACGCCTGTTACAGGTGCAGCAGGCCTTGGAGCGCGACTATATGCGCATGCGTCAGCTCGAAGCGCGCTATCGCATGCTGTTCGACCGCTCGCGCGAGGCGGTGCTGATCGTCGAGGCGGACAGCCACCGCATCCGCGAGGCGAACCCGGCAGCCTACAAGCTCGCCGGAGTGCGCCCCGACACCCTGCAGGGCAAGAAGCTGGAGGGGCTGTTTCACAGCGGCTCGCGCGATCGGTTGGCGAACCAACTGGGCTCCGCCCTTGGCGCGGATGCCGCCGCGCCGATCCCCGTCAGGCTCGCCAAGGGAAGCCGCGAAGCCGTGGTTACCGCGACCGGGTTCAGCCAGAGTCGCCGCCAATATCTGCTGCTGATCGTCAACCCGACGGACGAAAGCGCGCCTTCGGACGACCACGCCCTCGCGTCGGTGATCGAGGGAATGCCCGACGCCTTCGTCGTCGCCGACGAAGACATGCGGATCCTGCGCGCCAACGCGGCCTTCGTAGAGCTGGTCGACGCCGCGAGCGAGGAGCAACTGCACGGCCGCTCGCTCTCGCGCCTCATCGGTCGCCCCGGGATCGATCTGGACCTGATCGCGGGGCAGATGGAGAAGGAAGGCGTCGCCCGCAACGTATCGAGCGTCGTGCGCACGCTGAGCGGGACGGCGGAAGAGCCGGTCGAGATTTCCTCCGTCGCGACCGGCACGGAAAAAGACGGCGAACCGCGCCATTTCGGGTTCGTGATCCGGCCGATCGGCCGCCGCCTGCGCGATGTCAGCGGAGCGGGAGAGGAACTGCCCCGCTCGGTCGAGGAACTGACCGATCTGGTCGGACGCATGCCGCTGAAGGACATCGTGCGCGAAAGCACCGACCTGATCGAACGCCTGTGTATCGAGGCGGCGCTGCTCTACACTTCGGACAACCGCGCCTCTGCCGCTGAAATTCTCGGCCTCAGCCGGCAGAGCCTCTATTCCAAGCTCAACCGCTATGGCCTCGGCAAGCAGGGCGAAGAAACCAGGTAGCCTTTGGCTGACAGATTGACTGTCAAAATGGTTTGACGGGTGCTGTACCGAGGCATACGCTGCCTGGCATGGAACGTTCGGCGCTCCCTCTAAAAACGTCTCCGCCGCCTGCGGCTCGCGATGTCCTTGCGCTGCTCAAACCGATAACCTGGTTCCCCCCGATGTGGGCCTTCGCGGTCGGAGTCGTTTCCTCCGGCGCGGCCATCGATGGGCGCTGGCTGCTGGTCGCCGGTGGCGTGCTGCTGGCCGGGCCGATGGTGTGCGGCACCAGTCAGGCGGTGAACGACTGGTTCGACCGGCATGTGGACGCGATCAACGAACCCGACCGCCCGATTCCCTCGGGCCGGATCGCCGGCCGCTGGGGCCTGTTCATCGCCATCGCCGGCACGCTTCTCTCGCTCGCACTCGCGGCGGCGCTGGGCCCGCTGGTGCTGGGTGCAGCGGTGATCGGGCTCGCACTGGCCTGGGCCTACAGCGCCCCGCCCTTCCGCCTGAAGTCGAGCGGCTGGTGGGGCCCCGCTGTCGTCGGCCTGACCTATGAAGGGCTGAGCTGGTTTACCGGGGCGACGGTGATGCTGGGCACGATGCCCTCCGCATCGGTCCTCACCGTGCTGCTGCTCTATTCGCTGGGCGCGCACGGGATCATGACGCTCAACGATTTCAAGGCGGTCGAGGGTGACCGGGCAACCGGGCTGCGGTCGCTCCCCGTCGTGCTCGGCGTGCGCCGTGCGAGCCTGCTCGCTTGTGCCACGATGGCAGGCGCGCAGGCGATCGTGGTCGCGCTGCTGCTTGCCTCGGGATTGAACCTGTCCGCGGTGATCGTCGCGGCGCTGCTGATCGGGCAGTTCGCCCTGATGCCGAAGCTGCTGCGCAATCCGGCGAAGAATGCCCCGTGGTACGGCGCCACCGGGGTAACGCTCTACGTCCTCGGAATGCTCGCCGCCGGGCTTGGGCTGGGGGGCTATATCTGATGGGCCGCGCTGCGTTGCATCCATCCTCGACCGGCCTCGGCTGGATCGCGATCATCCGGCTGGGTCTGGTCCAGGCGGCGATCGGCGCGATCGTGATGCTGGCGACCTCACTGCTCAACCGGGTGATGGTGGTGGAATACGCGCTCGCCGCGGCGGTCCCCGCCGGGCTGGTCGCGTGGCATTATGCCGTCCAGCTCGCGCGTCCGTTGTGGGGCCATGGGTCGGACCGGGGCCGCAGGCGCACGCCGTGGATCGTCGGCGGTATGGCGATGCTGGCAGGCGGCGCACTGCTGGCGGTGCGCGCCACGGTTATGCTGCCCGACACCCCGCTGCTGGGCGGCGCGCTGGCGATCTTCGCCTTCACCATGATCGGTGCAGGCGTCGGCGCGGCGGGAACATCGATGCTCGCGCTGCTGGCCTCGGGCGTCGTGCCCGAACGGCGCGCGGCGGCGGCGGCGGTTACATGGACAATGATGATCGCAGGGATCGTGGTTGCAGCAGGCGCTGCGGGCGCCCTGCTCGATCCATTCAGCGAGGCGCGGCTGACCAATGTTGCCGGCGGCGTAGCACTCACCGCATTCGCGCTCGCCTGTGCGGCGATCTGGCGGCTGGAGCCGCGCGCGATGCAGGATTTCTCCGAACGGCCCCGCAGCGAAGTTCCCGGCTTCGCCGAGGCGCTGCGCGAGATCATGCAGGAGACCGCAGCGCGGCGTTTCACCGTGCTGATCTTCGTCTCGATGCTCGCCTATTCGATGCAGGACCTGATCCTCGAGCCCTTCGCAGGGCTGGTCTTCGGCATGTCGCCCGGAGAATCGACCAGCCTTTCGGGCACCCAGCATTCGGGCGTGCTGCTCGGAATGATTATCGCGGGCGTGGGCGGCAGCGCCTTTGCCGGACGGCTGCCGGTGGACCTGCGGGTGTGGATCGTCGCGGGCTGCGCGGGCTCTGGCCTTGCGCTCGCAGGCCTCGCGATGGCGGCGCTGGCCGGGCCGGGCTGGCCGCTGAGCGCCAATGTCTTCGTCCTCGGCCTGTGCAACGGCGTGTTCGCGGTCTCCGCGATCGGCGCGATGATGGGTCTCGCCGGTGCGGGTGAGAACACCCGCGAGGGCGTACGGATGGGCGTGTGGGGCGCAGCGCAGGCGATCGCCTTCGGGCTCGGTGGCCTGACGGGCGCGCTCGGCGTCGATGCGGCGCGCCACCTTATCGGCCGCGACGGCGCGGCCTTCCAGCTGATCTTCGCGATCGAGGCGTGCCTGTTCATCCTCGCCGCCGTGCTGGCGGTGCAGGCGACACGCAGGGCGCCAATGGCAGGCAAGGGAGTGGCGACGGCATGACTGAGACGGTTTACGACGCAGTGGTGGTCGGCGGCGGCCCCTCCGGAGCCACGATTGCAACCGACCTTGCCCGAGAGGGCCACCGGGTGCTGCTGCTCGACCGGGCGGGCCGGATCAAGCCGTGCGGCGGCGCGGTTCCTCCGCGCCTGCTCAAGGACTTCGAAATCCCGCACCACCTGCTGGTCGCCCGCGCCCGCTCGGCCCGGATGATCGCCCCGTCGAACCGCACGGTCGACATGCCGGTGGGCGAGATAGGCTATGTCGGGATGGTCGACCGGGACGTGTTCGACGAATGGCTGCGGGAGCGTGCGGCTCAGGCAGGCGCCGAGCGGCGCACCGGCACGTTCGAGACGATCGAGCGCGAAGAAGGCCAGCCGCCGACCGTGTGCTATCGCGAGCAGCGCGGCGGCGAGATCCAGCGGGTGCGCACAAGGCTGGTGATCGGCGCGGACGGGGCACGCTCTGCGGTCGCGGCCCAGAACATCGCGGGTGCCGAGCGGATGAAATGCGTCTTCGCCTATCACGAGATCATCCAGTCGCCCGCCAACGACAGCGATAACTTCGACGCATCGCGCTGCGACGTGTTCTACCAAGGCCGCCTGTCGCCCGATTTCTACGCCTGGGTGTTCCCCCATGGCGAAACCGCGAGCGTGGGTGTGGGCAGCGCGAACAAGGGCTTTTCGCTGCGCGGCGCAGTCGCGCGGATGCGCGGCGATCTGGGCCTCGAGGGCTGCGAGACGATCCGCCGCGAAGGCGCGCCGATCCCGCTCAAGCCGCTCAAGCGTTGGGATAACGGTGCGGACGTGATCGTCGCGGGCGATGCTGCGGGCGTGGTCGCTCCGGCCAGTGGCGAGGGGATCTATTACGCGATGATGGGCGGGCGCTGCGTGGCGCAGGCCGCCGCACAGTTCCTCGCGACCGGGCAGCCTGCGGCGCTGCGCGGCGCGCGCAAGGCCTTCATGCGCGAACACGGCAAGGTATTCTGGGTGCTCGGGATGATGCAGCATTTCTGGTATTCGAGCGACAAGCGGCGCGAACGGTTCGTGACCATGTGCGCCGACCGCGGTGTGCAGCAGCTGACGTGGGAGGCTTATATGAACAAGCGGCTGGTGCGCGCGAAACCGGTTGCGCATGTCCGTATCTTCCTCAAGGATTGCGCTCATCTGCTGGGGTTGAAAGCACCCGCTTGAGGATACCGACGTAATGGGGCGCAGCTGGTTTTTGCCGATTCTGGTGGCTGGTATCGCCGCGCTTGGCGTGGCCATGCTGGGCGGCACGATCACCGATCTGGGCCCGTGGTACCAGTCGCTCGCCAAGCCGGACTGGACTCCGCCCGGCTACGCCTTCCCCATCGCATGGACCGCCATTTTCGCGCTGGCCGCGCTTGCTGCGGTGAGTGCCTGGCTCTCTGCCCCCAATGCCAATGCACGCACCACCACCATCGGCCTGTTCGCGCTTAACGGCTTCCTCAACATCATGTGGAGCCTGCTGTTCTTTCGCCTGCAGAGGCCCGACTGGGCCTTCGCCGAACTGGTGGCGCTGTGGCTCTCGGTGCTGGTGCTGATCCTCTATTGCGGACGCTTCTCGCGCCTCTCCGCACTCGCACTGGTCCCCTACCTGATCTGGGCCAGCATCGCGGGCGCGCTCAACTGGAACATCGTCCAGCTCAACGGCCCGTTCTAGCATGGTCGTGGCGACGATGGGGGCGCTGTTCGCCAGCGGTCACGCGGCGGACATCGTGCTTGGCGTGCTGGCAATCGAAGCGGTGATCCTCGCCCGGCGCGGCTGGGCCTTCACCGCGATTCTCGGCCTGATCGGACCTGCTGCGCTGATCGTGCTCGGCCTGCGCGCGGCCCTTGTGGGCGCGGAGTGGTACTGGGTCTCGCTGCCGGTCGCGCTCGCCTTCCCGCTGCATCTGCTCGACCTGCGGCACAGGCTGCGCACCACCCGCTGATTCGAAAACGACAAGAGCCCGACCATTAAGGCCGGGCTCTTGAGTGTCGGGGTTTGAGACCAAGTGTCAGCGTGCCGGCGGTGCGTAGTGATGCTCCTGCGCCCACAGGTACCAGTTGTCGACCACGGTGCCGGTCAGCAGGATGCCGATCCCGCCGGTCAGCGTGGTCAGGATGGCGAACCACCATGCCCAGCGGTGGATCGATTCCATCGTGGCGTTAAAGCCCATGGTCCAGCGCCAGAACAGGCCGGCCCGTTCGGACGCGGTGCCGCGATCGGTAATCTGCTCGATCTCGCGCTCCCCGCCATAGCGGCTGACCGCCAGGATGGTGCCCCCATGCATCGCGAACAGCAGGGCCGATCCGTAAAGGAATGCGATCGAGAGCGCGTGGAACGGGTTATAGAAGAGATTGCCGTAGATGAGCGAGAAATTGTTGGTCCAGTCGAGGTGCGGGAAGATCCCGAAAGGCACCGCCTCCGACCAGCTGCCCATCAGCCCAGGGCGGATGAAGCCCAGCACCAGATACAGCCAGATCGCGCTCGCGAAGGCCCAGCAGACGTGCAGGCCCATCCCCAGCGCTTTCGCGCGGCGGTAGGTGCGGGCCCACCATAGCAGGATCGAGGTGGTCAGGAAGAACCCGGCCATGATCCACCAGCCACCTTCGGCCAGCGGGACGAAGGGGGAGAAGCCCCATTCAGGCCCCGGCGGCTGAAGCGAGAGCCAGAAGAACTCGCGCACGAAGGCCACCGGGCTCCAGTTGACCGAGGCGAGCATGTTGAGCCCGATGATCTCGATCGCGATGAAGCCGAACAGCAGCGAGGCGACGCCCAGCCAGCCGAGATAGATCGGCCCCAGCTGCGCCTGTCCAAGCTTGCCGAACCAGTAGGCGTTCGAGTGGATCGGGATGCGCGGCTCGTCGGTGAAGGGCAGGTCGATGCCCATCTCGGCCGGGCCCTCCAGCTGAACCTGCGTGAAGATATTCTGGTAGCGTGCCATGACGTACTCCCTTCCTCAGGACCAGATCGGGATGCTGCGCCACCAGCTCCACCATTCGGGGAAGCTGCCCTGGTACAGCGGCCCGGCGAGGATCATGCAGGCCGCACTCCAGAACCCGGCGTTGAGCGCCAGCAGCAGGCCCAGCCGGTGGATGCCGATCGTGCCGATCGAATAGCCGACGAAATCGCGGAAATAGGTGTCTTCGTACTCGGGCGACTTCACCTCGGTACCGCGCGGCACGTTGACTGCGGAGAGCACCAGCCCTCCGTGCAACGCGAGCGCGAGGCAGGTCGTGAAGAAGAAGGTGATCGCGACCATGTGCAGCGGGTTGTAGTGGAAATTGACGTAGGAATATCCGGTGTTGGACACCCAATCGAGGTGGGTGAAAATGCCGTAGGGGAAGCCGTAGCCCCAGGCACCAAGCCAGATCGGCCGGATCACCACCAGCGTGCCGTAAGCCAGGATCGCGAAGCTGAAGGCGACCGGGACGTGATAGCCCATGCCCAGCTTGCGGGAGATTTCCACCTGCCGCAGCGCCCACGAGACGAACGCGATCAGCGCGCACACGGTAATGATCTGCCAGTAGCCGCCTGCATTGAGCGGCGCGGCGGCAAGCCCCGCATCGATCGGCGGTGGTTCGATGGAGATCAGCCAGGGATTCCACGTCGGCCCTTGAGAGGCCGAGGCGAAGATCAGCAAGGTGCCCAGCAACGAAGCTATTGCTGCGGTCACGCCGAAGAATCCCACGTAGAATGGACCGACCCAGAAATCGAACAAATCGCCGCCGATCAGCGTGCCGCCACGCACACGGTATTTTCGCTCGAAGCTAAGGAGCGCCATAGGTCCATCCTTCCCGCCCCGTCAGGCGGGGCTCGCAGGGTTCATCCCAGATACTTGTGCCGTGCCGCGCCAGCGGCGCCGGCTGCGGGGACGGATGTTCAGGCCCGCCCCCGTCACGTCCGGCGGGTTGCTAACCCGTCGTCGCCGGGCCTTCGACCGCCGCAGTGGTCGTCGCCGGGGCGGCACTTGCGCCATCCAGCCAGTTGTACCGGTTGGTGCTGAGCAGGATGAAGTGGATCAGCAGCGCGAGGACGAAGAGAAACACGAACAGGCCGGTAAGCGCCCTGCGCGGATCGAAAATGAGCCAGATTCTCCACATTTCATAATTCCTTTCATGTGGTTACGGCAGATGTGGCTCGCTGACGCCAACACGCGTCGGGCGAGCGAGGCGGATCGGTCAGAGCCAGGGCTTGTAGATCCACAGCGCGATGTGAGCGAGGACGGCGATCCCGGTGAAGCCCATGAAGGAACCCAGGAATATCTTGTGAAATTCCTTGGCTTCTTCCGGCGTCAGGTAGGTCCGCAGACCGAAGCGATCATCGCCAGGTGTCGGATCGTTCATTGGTCAATCTCCAAACTTGCTGGACAAGGTGGGGCGTCGCCGCCCCGGCGGTATCCGCGTGAGAAACTGCTCTCCCCCACGAATTTCTGGACCCGTGACCGGGTGGATTGGATGGCCGCGCGGCTCACCGGCCCGCTCCTTCGAGCAGGGCGTCGGCAAGCCGGTCGGCGGTGACAGTAGTTTCGCCCGCACGGCGGGCGGCGGCTTCGGCGGCATCGCGCCAGCGCTTGGCGGCGGAGATCCGCACCAGCACGGGCTGTGCCTCCACGATCTGGTCGAGCCGGGCCTTGGCCGCAGGCTCCCAGCCCAGCGCCGCCTGCTTGCGCGCGAGCGTCGCCTCGGCCTTGTCCATGTCGGTGCCCAGCGGGAGGATGTGGAACAGCGCATCGAACAGCGCATTGCACACCTCCTGAACGAGGTAGGTCGCGCCCGAATAGCCCATGAAGGGCGTGCCGGTATGGCGCCGGATCGCCGCGCCGGGGAAGCTTGCGGCGATGAACTGGCCTTGCGGGCCGTGGCCTCTGCCAGCGACCTCGGCCATGTACATCCGCTCGTTATAGCTGCCGAACACGACCAGCGGCGGGTTGGCGTGGATTGCCGCACGCACGTCCTCGTTCTTCGGCTTCACCCCAGCGCAGCGCCCGAAGGCGAAACTGCATGGCAGGCCCATGTCGTCTTCGAGGAAGTGCCGGATGCCGCGCGCGTAGGTTTCGTTGGCGCAGATGCCGAAATTGGCGGTGCCGAAGAAATCCTGGGTCACCGAACGCCACAGGTCCCACAGCGGTTTGATCGTGGTGTGCTTTTCCTTCTCGATGAAGGGTTCGGGGTCGAGCCCCAGTTCCTCGCCCAGCGCGCGAAGGAACCTGGTGGTCGAGGTCAGCCCGATGGGGGCCTGGAAGAATGGCCGCTCAAGCAGCTCGCACAGGTTGCGTCCGTACTCGCGATACATGCATACGTTGGCGTGGGCGTTCGCCAGCTTGCGCATGTCGGCCAGATGGCTGCCGAGCGGGAAGACGCAGTTCACCTCCGCCCCGATGCCTTCGACCAAGCGGCGGATTTCGGCCATGTCGCTGGCCATGTTGAACATGCCGTAAGCCGGGCCGATGATGTTGACGAGCGGCTTCTCGCCCTCTTTCAGCGCCTTGGCCTTGGGCATCTTCTTTGGGCCGAACTCGGTCCAGAGCCAGCTGAGCGCGCGGTCGGCACTCTCCCACTGATCCTCGTCGATCGTGCGCGGCAGGAAGCGGCGGATCGTGGTGCCTTCGGGGGTCACCCCGCCGCCGATCATCTCGGCGATCGAGCCAGTGACGACGACCGATGGCAGTTCGGGGTCGAGCGTCTTCCACGCGCGCTTCATCGCGGCTTCGGTACCGGTCTTGCCCAGCTCTTCCTCGCCCAGCCCCGTGACGACGATGGGCAATTCGTGCGGCGGCAACCCGTCGGTGTAGTGGAGCACGCTGGTGACGGGCAGGTTCTCGCAGCCCACCGGACCGTCGATGACGACCTGCAGGCCCTTGATCGCGGTAAAGACGTAAACCGCGCCCCAGTAGCCGCCGGCCCGATCATGATCGAGGACGAGCGTCATGATCCCACCGCCTCTGCCGCTTTCAGCGCAGCGGCAGTTTGCGCGGCAAACTTCTTCTTGAACTGCGGTCGGTCGACGGGAGTGTCTTGCCAGATACCCGCATTGTCGTCCGCGCCGACGCCTTCGAAGAAGTCGCGCATCCGGTCGAAGCGGGCCTTGTTGCCCAGCGCGGCGTTGACCACCTGCGCGAGGCTGCCCGCCCCCGCCGGGCCCATCAGCGGGCGCGCGGAGATGAGGTTGGTGAAGTAGAGCGCCGGGGTGGCGCGCTGTTTGGCATGCTGCACCACCGGGGTCGTACCGATGGCCAGATCGGGGCCGAATTCCTCGACCGCCGCGATGTCCTCTTCCAGCGTGGCGCGGTAATTGACGCGCACGCCCTTTGCCTCCAGCCATTCGCGGTCGGGATCGGACCAGCGCGTCTTGGGGCAGGCGGTGCCGACGTAAGGTACATCCGCGCCGCTCTCGATCAGCAGCCGTGCGACCAGCAGTTCGGAGCCCTCATAGCCCGAAACCGTGATCCGGCCCTTCACCGGCATCGCGCCAAGCGCACCCTCGATAGCGGGCAGGAACGCGTTCTTGGCCGCGTCGATCCTCCCCTGCGCAACACCGCAGGTCGCGCCTATCGCATCGAGCCAGGCAGCCGTGCCGTCGCGCCCGACCGGCGCGGAGCCGACCACAGAACGCCCCGCCGCCTCGAACTCGCGCACGCTGGCGGTGTAGAAGGGGTGGATCGCGGCGACGACCGAGCAATCGAGCGCGCTGTACAACTCGCGCCATTCGCGCGTGGGCACCACAGGTCCGGCAGCAAGCCCCAGCGGCTCCAGCATCATGCCGATGCCCACCGGATCGGCAGGAAACATCTCGCCCAGCAGCGCCACACTCGGGCGCTCCGCGATAGGGCCTTCGGGCCGCGCGACCGGGCCCTCCTCGGCCTCCTCGCGCGCATATTTGAGCATCGCGCCTGCCAGCACATCCTTCGCCTCGGCATGGGTCGGGATGCCGAAGCCGGGCACGTCTATGCCGATAATCCGCACGCCGTTGATCTGGTCGGGCAGCAGCCGCAGCGGCACTCCGCTGGCGGTGGGCACGCACAGGTTGGTGACGATGATCGTGTCGTACTGCGCGGGGTCTGCGAGTTGCTCGACGGCTTCCTTGATATCCTCGAACAGCTTGCCGGTGACGAGTGTCTCGGAGCTGAAGGGCACGTAGCCGACCGTCCGCCGTGCGCCGTAGAAATGGCTGGTGAAGGTGAGGCCATAGACGCAGCAGGCGCTGCCTGAGAGCACCGTTGCGGTGCGCTTCATCCGCAGGCCGACGCGCAAGCTCCCGAAAGCGGGGCACATACTCTGCGGCTGGTCGTGCGGGCCCTGCTTGCGCTCGTCGAGCGGATAGTCGCGCGCGTACTGGTCGAGGATGTCGCTCTTGCCCGCCTTGCGGGCGGCCTCGCGCATCGTGTCGCCACTGGCGCAGCCGCCTTCCTCGGGCTTGCCGAGATCGAGCCGGTCGGCGCTTCTCGTATCGGGAGTGATGGCGTCGCTCATTCCATCAGACCTCGTCGTACACGACTTCGAGGCTGGGCTTGGGCTCGAACGAGCCACCGCGCATGTCTTCTTGGGTGGCCGGGATCAGCTCGACATTGCCGCCCGTCTCGTCCGGGCTGAAGAGGCCCAGCAGGCCATCCTGCTCAAGCGGAGTCGGGCGATGCGGCGGCGCGGTCGCGACGTTTTCCGCCAGTTCCTCGAACAGCGAGGCCCACTCGCCACCGGGCGTGCCGATGATCTGGTAATTGGCCGACTTCTTGCGAATATCGTCGTTCGCGGGGATCGCGCAGAGCACCGGAATATCGACCGCCTTGGCGAAGGCCTGCGCCTCGCCCGATCCGTCATCCTTGTTGATGATCATCCCGGCGACGCCGACATTGCCGCCCATGCTGCGGAAATATTCGACCGCCTTGCAGACATTGTTGGCGACGTAGAGCGACTGCAGGTCGTTCGATCCGACGACGATCACCTTCTGGCACATGTCCCGCGCGATCGGCAGGCCGAAGCCGCCGCACACCACGTCACCCAGGAAATCGAGCAGCACGTAATCGAAGCCCCACTCGTGGAAGCCCAGCTTCTCGAGCAGTTCGAATCCGTGGATGATGCCGCGCCCGCCGCAGCCGCGACCGACTTCGGGCCCGCCCAGCTCCATCGCGAACACGCCGTCGCGCTGGAAGCAGACATCCTCGATGCTCACCTCTTCGCCTGCGAGCTTCTTCTTGGAGCTGGTTTCGATAATCGTGGGGCAGGCCTTGCCGCCGAACAGCAGGCTGGTCGTGTCGCTCTTGGGATCGCAGCCGATCAGCAGCACGCGCTTGCCCTGCTGCGCCATCATGTAGCTGAGGTTGGACAGCGCGAAGCTCTTGCCCGAGCCGCCCTTGCCATAGATCGCGATGACCTGCGTTTCCTTGGTCACCTCGCCATCGTGGACCGGATCGGGTTCGATCGCGGCCTCTTCGCGCAGCGCATCGACGGCAGAATGTGAATCGAGATGGGTCATGCAAGTTCGCTCCAGTCCAGCACCAGCTTGAGGCATTCCTGATCCTCGAAAGCCGTGGGATATGCGGTCCGCGCGTCACTCGCCGGGGCCACGTCGGTGACAAGGCCTGCCAGGTTCAGCGCGCCGCTTTCGATGAGAGTATGCGTCGCGGCGAGGTCTTCGGGCTGCCATTCTGCGGCGACACGCAGGCGCGCCTCGCGCTGGAAGGCGGCAGGGAAAGCGAAGCTGATCCGGCTGGCGTAGAAGCCCGCGAGCACGATCTCACCCTGACGGCCAAGCCGGGTCATCAGGATGTCGATCACGTCGCTGCTACCGCTGGCGTCGTAGATCGCGCGGTAATCGCGCCGGTCGTCGTCCTTGGGCGCGATCACATCATAGCCGACCGCGCCGGTGCGGCGGTGCGCCTTGTTGTCCCACACGGTGGGGACAGGCGCGCCCGAAGCGATGGTCATGCGTGCCAGCAAGCGACCAAGCACCCCGTGGCCGACGATCAGATCGGGCGGCTCTCCGCCAGCCAGTGCGTGCTGCGCTGTCGCGGCGAGCGCGAACAGCACGCCCTGCTCGGCCAGCGACTCGGGAATCGGAAGCGCGCGGGCGGATGGTACGATCAGCGTCTGCGCCGCACCGCCGAACAGTCCGCGCGCATCGGCGTAGCAGCTGGCACCGGGGACGAAGACCCACTCGCCGATGCGGCCCGTCGCGTCGGGTCCGGCATCGACGATCCGCCCGACCGATTCGTAGCCGGGCACCAACGGATAGCCCATGCCCGGGAATGACGGCATTTCGCCGGTCCACAGCAGTTTCTCGGTGCCGGTGCTGACGCCGCTCCAGTGAATGGAGACGACCACGTCGGCTGCCTCGACCGCATGCAGCTCGAGACGCTTGAGCGCAAGGCGCCCCGGTCCTTCGAGTGTGACGGCCACTGCATCCATTGCGTCGGTCCCTCTCTTCACTTGGGTCCGCCGGCACCCCAAAGGTGCGATGGCCCACCCTTTGGCTACGCCTGACAACCAACACTGTCAATTCAGGATGACAGATTAGTTGTCAGGCATAGGCGACTATCAGGGATGTCATGATCGGCTGACGCGTGGCAATCCGGCGGCTGCGCGCGAAACCAGCGTCGCGCAGCATCGAATGGATTTCCTTCGCGGTGCGGGGGCGGCCCTGGCCCATGGCCCAGAGATAGAAGCCGAAATAGGCATCACCCATGGCTTCGGCGCCGGGCGTGTCGGCCATTGGCTCGGCGATCAGCAATGTGCCGCCTGGCTCCAGCGCGGCGCGGATGTTGCGCAGGATTTCCAGCGCCGGGCCGTCGTCGTGATCGTGGAGAATTCGGACCAGAGAGATGCAGTCGTAGCCGCGCGGCAGGGCATCTTCGAAGAAGCTCCCGGGGTGGGCCGCGACTCGGCCCGCACCGAGTCGCGCGGTCACGTCGGGCAGATCGAACAGGCCGAGTCGGAGCGCGGGATGCGCAGCACCCACGGCCTCGAGAAACGTGCCCTGCCCCCCGCCGACATCGAGCAGGGAGGCATGTCGCGACAGGTCGTAGGCCGCCAGAACCTCCTGCGCGACGGGCGCTTGCGAGGCCGACATCAGCTGCGAATAGGCACCCGCACGCTGCGGATCGGCCTCGGCCGCCCTCCCCGCGTAGGACCAGAAGTGCGACAATGCGGTCGGCTGTGCGCGGTCGGCACGCAGCAAGGCGAGCGGATCGGCAAGATCGGCGTAGAGCAGGGTGTGATGACGGATCATCGCCAGCGCGCCGGCATTCCCGTGCAGCGCAGCCCCGTGACGGCCGAGCACCCACCAGTCGCCCCCCGCGTTCTCGACAATCCCGATCGCAGCCGCCGCGCGCAGCAGCCTGAGCGTTGCATCGGGCGACAATCCGGCGAGTCGCGCCAGCTCGCCCGCGCTTGCGGGCCCTTCGCCAAGGCGCTGCACACAACCGCTCTCAACCGCGCACAACAGTACCTGAGAATAGGTGAAGCCCGCCACCAGGTCGAACAGCGCACCTGCCCGCCGCCTCGCGATCGGACGCAGAAAAGGGTTCGCCGCCGCATGGCGCTGGAAACGGGCGCTGCCCAGAATCCGGTTACGCCAGCCCAGCAGGCGCATCCTCCAACCACGTGGGGGACCATCCGATTGCGCTTGACCGATTATCATTTGTCCAGCTTGTTGGACACATGCTATGTCAATAGCAATCGCCTTCTAGGGAGAGCGAGCGAATGAACGGTAAGGCCGTCGTGATCGGAGCAGGAATTGGCGGGCTGGTCAGCGCCGCGCTCCTCGCCGCGCGCGGGCACGACGTCACCGTGATCGAGAAAGAACCCCATGTCGGCGGCAAGGCCCGCAGGCTGGCGGTCGACGGCCAGCCGATCGACGCGGGGCCGACCGTGTTCACCATGCGCGAGGTGTTCGAGGAAGTGTTCCGCGTCTGCGGCAGCGACATCCACTCCGCGCTTTCGATCAGGCCCGCGCAAGTCATAGCGCGCCACGCGTGGTCGCAGGACGAGCGACTCGACCTGTTCGCCGATCCGATGCGCAGCGAAGAGGCGATCGGCGACTTCGCCGGGGCCGATGCGGCGCGCGGCTACCGCGCGTTCCGGGCCGAGGCGCGGCGGATCTACAACATCCTTGACGAAAGCCTGCTGCGGCAGGGCAAGGTCTTCTGGCCGCTGCCGCTGATGCAGCGGATCGGCCTCACCCGGGTCGGCGATCTCGCCGCAATCCGCCCTTACGAGAGCCTGTGGAAGGTGCTGGGCGAGCATTTTCGGGACCAGCGCCTGCGCCAGTTATTCGCCCGCTACACCACCTATTGCGGCTCCTCCCCCTTCTCCTCCCCCGCCACGCTGATGCTGATCGCGCATGTCGAGGCGCGGGGCGTATGGCTGATCGAGGGCGGGATGAGCGCGCTGGCCGAGGCGCTGAAGACGCTGGCAGAGGCGAACGGCGCACGCTTCCGGCTGGGCGAAGGCGTCGCCCTGATAGAGACCGACCGCAAGGGCGCATCGGGCGTCATGCTGGCCGATGGAGAGCGGATCGCAGCCGACGCGTTGCTGTGCAATGCCGATCCGGCAGCGCTGGCCCACGGGTGTTTCGGCGAGGAAGCACAGCGCGCGGTCGGCCGCGTACCTCAGGGCCGCCGCTCGCTGTCCGCAATGGTGTGGCTGGCGCACGCGAAGACCGACGGCTTCCCGCTCTCGCGCCATAACGTGTTCTTCTCGCCCGACTACCGCGCGGAATTCGACCAGCTGAAACGGCGCCGCCAGATCGACGATCCGTCGGTGTACATCTGCGCGCAGGATCGCACCGCCGACCTCGCCGAAGAAACCGCTCCGCCACCCGGGCGCGAGCGCTTCCAGGTGATCGTCAACGCCCCGGCCAATGGCGACCGCCACGACTTTACCCAGAAGGAGCTCGACCAATGCACGCGCAGCATGACACGCAGCCTCGCCCGCTGCGGGCTGGAGCTGGAGGCGGATTTCCCGCACCGGCTGGTCACCCCGGCGGATTTCGACGCGCTGTTCCCTTCGACGGGTGGGGCCCTTTATGGACGGGCCTCGCACGGATGGGCGGCGTCCTTCCTGCGCCAGGGGGCAGCCACGCGGATCCCTGGGCTCTTCTGCGTCGGGGGGAGCACCCATCCGGGCGCGGGCGTGCCGATGGCCGCCTTCTCCGGGCAGATCGGGGCGCGCGCGGCGATGGCACGCCTCGCTTCGATGCGGCCATCCCGCCGGGCGGCTATGGCTGGTGGTACGTCGACGCGATCTCGGAAGACGGCCAGCACGGCCTGACCATCATCGCCTTTCTGGGCAGCGTCTTCTCGCCCTATTACAAGGCCAGCGGACGCGGCGATCCGCTCAACCACGCAGCGCTCAATGTCGCGCTCTACGGCCCCAGGGCGCGCTGGGCGATGACCGAGCGCGGCACCGAGGCGGTGGTGCAGGAGCGCGACACGCTGGCGATCGGGCCGAGCAGCGTGCACTGGACCGGCGAGGTGCTGGAAATCGCGATCGAGGAACGCGACAAGCGGCTGGGCATCCCCTGGCAGCGCCCGGTTCGCGGGGTCATCCGCGTGATCCCCGAAGCGCTCAACCCGGTCGGCTTCGCGCTCGATCCGGGCGCAAAGCACCACTGGCACTGCCTTGCCCCGCGCGCCCGGATCGAGGTGGAGATGCACGAGCCTTCGCTCAGCTGGACGGGCCGCGCCTATCTCGATTCCAATTTCGGGAGCGAGTCGCTCGAAGACGGGTTCGACGTCTGGCACTGGTCGCGCGCGCATCTGAAAGACGGCGCCGTGGTCAGCTATGAAGGCAAGTGCAGCGATGGCTCGCGCTTCGCCAGTGCGATCCGCTTCGACGCTTATGGCCTGCCGCAGCAGGCCGAACTGCCGCTCGCCGCACCATTGCCCAACACCGCATGGCAGATGGAACGCCGCACACGCGCGGATCGCGGCCATGCGAGCGTGATCAAGACCTGGGAGGATTCGCCGTTCTACGCCCGCTCGACGCTGGGTGCGCGGATCTATGGCGAACAGGTGGTGGCGGTGCAGGAGAGCCTGAACCTCAAGCGCTTCGCATCGCCCGTGGTTCAGTTCATGCTGCCCTACCGGATGCCAAGAGAGTACTGAGAACCTCGATTGCATCCGTTCGTGGTGAGCCTGCCGAACCGCGAACGGCGCGCCAACGTTCTCAGGCTCCCTTTTCGTCGTCCTTCTCTTCCCTGTCGCGCCTTATCTCCCGGCTGACGGACCAGTATTGCCAGCCGGCAAAGCCCAGCGCGACAACCGCGGTGAACACGATCTCGATCCAGCCGAAATGCTCGCCGAAGCGTTCCATCGCTCGCTCTCCCCTGGCAGACTAGATAGCACGGCCTTCCAGAAACGCGCGGATCAGCTGCGCCACCCGCTCGGGCTGTTCCTCGTGCGCAAGGTGGCCGAGGCCGTCGAGCACTTCCAGCGTGGCGTCGGGCAGCTTGCGCGCGGCATCCTGCACGCCGCTGAGCGGAATGGCATCATCGCCGCGCGCATGGATCAGCAGCACCGGGTTCGCGATGCCGGGCAGCGCGCGGTCGAGCGTATCGAGATCCCAATTGGCCATCATCGCCAGCGCGCCGCGCGCATGGCGGCTGTTGCCCAGCAGCGTCGCGTAGCAGCGCGCGCCCTCGCGATCGAGGCGGGAGCCGGTCGAGCGCTGGATGAAATCCTCGGTATCGCCGGCAAGCCGCGTCATGCCGGAGAAGAACTTCGGCACCAGCGGATTGAGCGCGAGCAGCCGCGCGACCGCGGGGAAGATCTGCGTGGCGGGCCAGGGAAACGGGGCGAGCGCGGGGTTGAGGCCGATCACCGGCGTATCGGGATAGCGCCCCTGCACCAGCGTCAGCGCGATCGCCGCGCCCGCCGAATGGCCGATGATCGCGGCGGGCGCGATATCCATCGTCTGGATCAGGCCATGCACCGCATCGGCCATGCCCGGCAGCGTCATCTGCGAATCGCGCACGCTGCCGGTAAAGGCATGGCCGGGCAGGTCGGGCGCGATCAGGGTGTAGCGGTCCGCCAGCTGCGGCATCACGCCGCGCCACGAGTGGCACGAAGCGCCGGTGCCGTGGAGCAGCAGCAGGACCGGCGCGGTGCCAAGCGCCCGCCCCATGACCTGCACGTGCCAGCGAATGCCGCCGCTCGTCACGAAGCGGCTGGCGTCGCGGTGGGGCCAGTGGCGCCCGTCGCGGTCCCAGTTGAGCGGCTCGCTCATGCGGCGCGCGCCCGCGGGGCGGCAGCACTGACCGCCGCGTGCAGCTTTGCCGCATCGGCCATCGGCAGCGCGAGGAAGCGCGCGTGCATCGCCTGCGCCAGTTCGCCCGCCTCGGGCGCGGTGCGCGCGGAGATGTCGACCAACAGCGCATCGATCCCGCGCGCGGCGATCGCTCGCGCAGCATCCAGCGCGTCGGCCTTGGCCTGCGGGCGGCCGCCCTTGCCCTCGGCGTCGATATTGGCGCGCCCGTCGGTCAGGATCACCAGATGCGCGGTCTTACCCCGCGTCTGCACCGCCTCGGCCAGCTGGTGCCCCGCCTGCAGCCCCAGCGCGAGCGGCGTCCCGCCCCCGCCCGGCATCCCCGACAGCACGCGGCGTGCACGGGTGAGCGATCGGGTGGGCGGCAACAAAAGCTCCGCACCAGTGCCCCGGAAGGCGACCAGGGCAACCTCGCTGCGGGTGACATAGGCCTGCGCGAGCATCAGCTCGACCGCGCCCTTGGCCTCGGCGAGCCGCGCTGCCGCCGCCGAGCCCGAGGCATCGACGCAGAAAATGGTCACGCGCCCCGATCGCTCCTCGTATCGGCGCACGCGGATGTCGGAGCTGCGGATGATGAGGCGGTCGTTGGCGGCTTCGTATTCGCGCCGCCGCAATTGCTGCCACGGCACCGCCGCGCGTAAAGTATCGACCAGCGCCAGCCGCGCCCCGCTGCGCGGGCTGCCGGGTCGCGCGGAGAGCGGCTTGCCGCGGAGGCCGGAGATACGCTTCCTGCCCCCGCCGCTGCCACTGCTGCGCCGCGCCTTGCCCTCTGCGAGACGGGCCAGCAGATCGGGCGGAATGCTCGCCAGCGCGGCGTCGAGCACGACGTCGTCCAGCGGGTTGTCGCCGGGATCGGATGCCTCGTCGCGTTCGCCCGCGTCGGTGTCTTCGGGCGGTGGGGCCGGCTCCTCCTCGGGCTGCTCTGACATCTCCGGCAGCCGGGTGGCGCGCGGGCCGAGCACCAGCCGCGCGGCGGCGGCGATGTCCTCCTCGCTCACCGTCCCTCGCCCCTCCAGCGCGGCATGGGCGCGGGCGGTGGCGCTCGCGAAATTGAGCGCGCGGATCGACTCGACGCCCAGCGCGGCGGCAGTGGCGGCGAGCGCGTGCAGCGCCTCTTCGTCCAGCGGCGCGACATTGGCGGGGTCGGCGCTGCGCAGCGCGCTCTCCATCAGCCCCGCGCGGGTGAGGTCGCAGTGGAAGGCGATCCGCTCCAGCAGCGCGGCGGGCGGTCCTTCGTCCTCGGTCCCATCGTCGAGCAGCACCAGGCCGAACCGCGCATCGCCATCCAGCGCCTGCGCAAGCCGCCCCGCTATCGCATGGTCGAGCCGTTCGGCCAGCGGCACCACCAGCACGCCGCCCGCGATCTCTTCCAGCAGGCCGCGCGCGCGGACCGTGCGCCCGCTGGCAAGACTGGCGGCGAGGTCGACCCCGCCGAGCAGCCGCTCATCATCGACATGCGCGGGCATCCGCCGCACCGCCACGCCGGTATCGCGCAGCATCTCCAGCAGCGCCTCGCGCGCAGGGCCACTGCCGCGCAGGCTGAGCCCGCCCAGCTGGGCCGGAGCGGTCAGAAACAGCGAGAGGGCGAGGCACGCATCGCGGGCCGGGTCGGGCGGCGCGGGCTCTGCCCGGCTCACGCAAACACTTCGTCGAGCGCGCGCTCGATCCGCGCGGTCGAGCCGGTCTCGTCGAGTACGTCGCGCCGCAGGCGGTGCCGCAATGCCGAGGGGGCGACCGCGACCAGATGCGCCTGGCCGACCGTCTTGGCACCTTGCAGCGCGGCCAGCGCCTTGGCCGCGCGCATCAGCGTGAGCTCGCCGCGCAGGCCATCCGCGCCCACCGCCATGCACAGCTCGGCGGCCTTGTGCAGTACCGCATCGGGAGTAGTCACGGAGGCGAGCCTTTTGCGCCCCCGGTCCACCCGGCGCAGCACCTTGGCATCTTCATCCGCCCAGTTGTCGGCGAAGAGTTGGGAATCAGCCTCCTGCGCCGCACACCGCCGCATGATCTCGACGCGGGATTCGATGTCGCCCGGCGTGCGCACTTCGACCGAAAGGCCGAACCGGTCGAGCAGCTGCGGGCGCAGCTCGCCCTCTTCCGGGTTGCCGCTGCCGATCAGCACGAACTTCGCCGGATGGCGGACCGACAGGCCTTCACGCTCGACCACGTTCTCGCCCGAGGCGGCGACATCCAGCAACAGGTCGACCAGATGGTCTTCGAGCAGATTGATCTCGTCGATATAGAGAAAACCGCGATGCGCCTTGGCCAGCAGCCCGGGCTCGAACGCCTTCTCGCCGCTGCGCAGCGCACGTTCGAGGTCGAGCGCGCCCAGCACACGGTCTTCGGTTGCGCCCAGCGGCAGGTCGACGAAGGGCACGGGGCGCTTGCGCAGCGGGCCGGTGCCGCAGACATCGGGGTAGCGCGCCTGATCGTCCTTGGAGCAACCGTAGGGACAATCCTGAATTGCGCTGATCGGAGGGAGCAGGCTGGCGAGCGCGCGCGCAGCGGTGGACTTGCCCGTCCCCCGGTCGCCGAACACCATCACCCCGCCAATCGCAGGATCGACCGCGGCGATCAGCAGCGCCTGCTTCATCTCGTCCTGACCGACGATCGCTGAAAACGGGAAACGCGCCATCTGACAGCAGAGTGTCGCAGCAAGCGCACGCTGGCAAGGGCATTCATCCCCATTCCCGCATTGTGCGGCGCGCCCGCGCTGCTAGGGAAAGGTGGCAGACTGCAACCAATATGGGAGAGAAACATATGTTCAGCCACGTCATGCTCGGCGCCGAAGATATCGAGGCGTCCAAGACCTTCTACGATGCGTGCTTCAAGGCGCTCGGCGGGCGCGAGGGTTCGGTCGATCCCAAGGGCCGGGTGATCTACATGCACAATGGCGGCATCTTCCTGATCACCAAGCCGATCGACGGCCAGCCCGCGAGCTGCGGCAATGGCTCGACCATCGGCTTCGCCGCGACCAGCGAGGAACAGGCCAATGCATGGCACGAGGCTGGCCTTGCCCATGGCGGCACCGCGATCGAAGACCCGCCGGGCCTGCGCGAAGGCGCGGGGATGAAGCTGTATCTCGCCTATCTGCGCGATCCGGCGGGCAACAAGATTTGCGCGATGTATCGCCCGGGCTGATGCCCGCAACGCCTACCCCCTTCGGCTGGCTGGCAAAGCCAGCCGCTCAGAACAGGCCTTGAGGGGGAGGTTGGGTGGGGGGTGTACGACGCTGGTGGGTCGTAGAAGCTTACGGGCGCAGTACCCCCACCCCCGGCCCCTCCCCCAAGGGAGGGGAGATTTTGGCGCTAACCGCGCCCGATCAGGAACAGGGCGAATTCGGCGCGCAGGTTTGCGCCGAGTTCGCCGATCTCGCGACCCTTCGCGAAGTACCAGCTGCGCTCGATCCGCGCGCCGCGATCGCTCACCAGTTCCTTGAAATCGACCACGGTCAGATTGCGGATATTGCCGGTCGCGTGCCAGCTCTCGGGCAGGGCCGGCGTCACCGGCATGCGCCCGCCCAGCCCCAGCGCGACCCGCATCCGCCAGTGCGCGAAGTTGGGGAAGCTGACGAAGGCGGAGCGACCCACGCGCAGCAATGCGTCGATCACCTCAGCAGGCCGGTCGACCATCTGGATCGTCTGGCCGAGGATCGCGTAATCGAACGCGTCGTCCGGGTAATGCACCAGATCGGCCTCGGCATCGCCCTGTACCACCGATAGCCCGCGCGACACGCAGGTCGCCACGCGCTCGGGGTCGATCTCCAGCCCGCGCGCGTCGATTCCCTTGTGCTCCGCCAGCGCGGCGAGCAGCGTGCCCTCTCCGCAGCCGATATCGAGCACGCGCGACCCGTCGGGGATCGCCCCGGCAATCGCCGCAAGATCCGGGCGCAGATCGGGGAGCTTGCTCATGCGTAGATGTCCGGAAAATGGCGCTGCATGAAAAGGCTCGGGTCGGGAAGAGACTGCCAGCCGAGACTTTCGTACAAACCGTGCGCATCGCGTGTCGCCAGCATCCAGCGACGCAACCCCTGCAACTCGGGATGCTCCTGCAAATGGCCGACCATCGCCTTGGCCAGCCCTTTGCCGCCGTGCCCGTCGAGCACATAGACATCCGCGAGATAGGCGAAGGTGGCCCGGTCGGTGATGACGCGCGCCATGCCGACCTGCGCGGCGCCATGCAGCGCCGACACGCACAGGCTGTTGACCAGCGCGCGCTCGACCGTTTCGAGCGGAATGCCCGGCGACCAGTAGCTTTGCGTCAGGAAAGCGTGCGCGGACCGGGCATCGGCCCCCTCGCGCAGCTCGTAGCCTTCAGGGAGTTCGGTCACGACACGAACCCCTGCACGACCTCGTCCAGCCCCGGCGTATCGAGCAGGAAGCCGTCGTGCCCATAAGGCGATGACAGCTCGACGAAGCTGACCGGCGCGCCCGCCGCGTTCAGCGCGCGCACGATGTGGCGGCTTTCCTCGGTCGGGTAGAGCCAGTCGGTATCGAAGCTGACGATGCAGAACCGGGCAGTGGCGTGCGCGAAGGCATCGGCCAGCCGCCCGCCGTGTGTTTCCGCGAGATCGAAATAGTCCATCGCGCGGGTGATATAGAGGTAGGAATTGGCGTCGAACCTGCGGGTGAACCCGCTGCCCTGGTATCGCAAATAGGATTCGACCTGGAAATCCGCCTCGAACCCGAAGGACTTGGCACCATCGCTGCCATCGGGCCGCTGTTGCAGCCGTCGCCCGAACTTCTCTGTCAGCCCGGCTTCGGACAGATAGGTAATGTGCGCCGCCATTCGCGCGACCGCGAGGCCCGCGTCGGGATGCGCGCCATCGTAGTACGCGCCACCGTTCCAGTTGGCATCGGCCATGATCGCCTGCCGCCCGACCTCGTGGAAGGCGATGTTCTGGGCGGACTGGCGCGCGGCGCTGGCCAGCACCAGCACGCGCTCCGCCCGCTCGGGAAAGTCGGACGCGAAGGCGAGCGCCTGCATCCCGCCCATCGATCCGCCGACCGCAGCATGGAGCCGCTCGATCCCCAGCGCATCGAGCAGGCGCGCGATCGCGCGGACCATGTCGTGGATAGTCACCACCGGGAAGCGCTGGCCGTAGGGCGTGCCCTCGCCGCCAGCTTCGGGATCGACACTGGCCGGGCCGGTCGAGCCCATGCATCCGCCGATCACATTGGCGCAGATCACGCAAAAGCGATCCGTATCGATCGGCTTGCCCGGGCCGACCATCCGGTCCCACCAGCCCGGTTTGCCGGTCGCCGGATGCGGGCTCGCCACATACTGGTCGCCGGTCAGCGCGTGGAAGATCAGCACCACATTGTCGCGGTCCGGCGAAAGCTCGCCATATTGCTGGTAGGCGATGGTGACGGGCGCGAGCGTCGCGCCGCTATCCAGTGGCAGCGGATCGGGCAGCGTCAGGCACAGGTCGGGATTACAGGCTGGCATTGTCGCCGGTCGCCTTACCGCCACTTCGCATGCTTGTGAAAGTGCAGATTTTGCGTAAGCGCTTGGGTCCATGACAAACCCGTCCATCCCCACGCCCAAGCCCTACATCCTCGACATCGCGCCCTATGTGCCGGGCGTCGCCAAGGCGGCGGACGGGCGCGCGCTGACCAAGCTTTCCGCCAACGAGAACCCGCTGGGGTGCAGCGAAGCGGCGCTGGCGGCGATGATGCAGAGCCGCGAGGCGGCGCGCTATCCCGATCCGGACAGCATCGCGCTGCGCACTGCGCTGGGCGAACTGCACGGGATCGCCCCCGCGCACATCGTGTGCGGCACCGGCTCGGACGAGCTGCTTAATCTCGCCGCGCAGGCCTTCGCCGGGGTGGGCGACGAAGTGCTGATGCCGCAATTCTCGTTTGCCGTGTACCCGATCGCCGCCCGGCGCGTGGGCGCGGTGCCGGTGGAGGCCAAGGCGAAGGACTTCGGGGCAGACGTGGACGCGCTGCTCGCGGCGGTGACGCCCGCGACGCGGATCGTGTTCATTGCCAACCCCAACAACCCGACGGGCACCTGGCTGCCCCATTCGGAGATCGTGCGGCTGCACGCCGGGCTGCCGGGCGACGTGCTGCTGGTGCTCGACCAGGCCTATGCCGAATATCTGGACGACGAGGGCGCGCCCGGCCTCGCTCTGGCGGGCGAGGCGGAGAATGTGCTGGTCACCCGGACCTTCTCCAAGATCTACGGCCTCGCCTCGGCGCGGGTCGGCTGGGCGACCGGAGCGCCGCATCTGGTCGATGCGCTCAACCGGATACGCGGGCCGTTCAACGTGACGGGCGCCGCGCAGGCCGGGGCTCTGGCCGCGCTGGGCGACCAGGATTTCGTGCGCCGATCGCGCGAGGCGAATGCGCGGGTGCGCGCGGATTTCGTCGCGCGGCTGGAGGGTCTGGGCAATCGCGGCGTTTCCTTGGTGCCGAGCGAGGCGAATTTCGTGCTGGTCCGCTTTGCCGACCAGCCGACTGCGGAACGCGTGCGCGATGCCATTGCCGATGCAGGCTACGCGGTGCGGCACCTGCCCGGCCAGGGCCTGGGCGAAGCCTTGCGCATCACGATCGGCAGCGCAGAGGATATGGCCACGGTCGGCGACGCGATCGAGCGCGCCATCACCGGTTGAGCGCGTTGATCGCCTCGCGCACCTTCGCTTCCACCTCCGCGCGCGGCAGGCCCGGTTCGATGGCTGCGCCGAAGCGATAGGTGATCTGCCCGGGGCGCTTCACGAAGCTGCGATAGAGCGGCCCGCTGTTCACCGCGACCGGCACCACCGGCAGGTCGAGCAGCTTGTAGAGCCCCGCAAAGCCGGAGACGATATCGCCCTCTTCCCCATGCGGGGTGCGGGTGCCTTCGGGGAAGATCAGGAACGGGCGGCCTTCCGCCTTGGCCTCTTTCGCGGCGCGCATCAGATCGCGCAGTGCCTTGGCCCCGTCCGCGCGGGCAACCGGAATGATGCCGTACTTGGTCGCGGCCCCGCCCCAGACCGGGATTTCGAGCAGTTCCTGCTTCGCGAAAACCACCGGCGCATCGAACAGCTTCGCCGAGTCGATCGCTTCGAAAAAGCTCTCGTGCCGCATGGCGTAGAGTGCGGGGCGATCGATCGGCGCGCCCTCGCAGATCACGCGGATGCGCAGGATATGGCGCAGCGCCCAGCGATGCACCCCGCTCCACGCGCCTGCGACCCGTCGCATCCCATGCCGCCCCTGAAAGGGCACCAGCACCAGCAACGCCAGCGTGCCGGCGTAGAAAACGACATAGAACAGAAGGCTGCGGATCAGGTTCATATCAGGAGAACAGCGGCCCGACCGTGCGGCTGACCAGCCACTTGTGATACTCGATCAGCAGCAGCCACAGGCTCGGCTCGCTGCGCACCGCATCCTTGATCAGTTTCACATTGTCGGGCAGCTGGCGACGCAGCTCGGTCGCCGCGCGGCGCATGTGCCAGTCGCTGGTGACCAGGCGCAGGCTCTTGATCCCGTGCGCCTCCACCCATTCGCGCGTTTCCTGCGCATTGCCGCGCGTATCGGTCGCCGCAAAGCCGAGCGTGACGCAGCATTCCATCACATCTTCGGGCACCTTGAACTGCGCGGCGAACTCGCCCGGCTTGACCTCGGGATCGACGCCGGTGACCAGCAGGGTGTCGGCGCTGTCGGTCTGAACCACCTCCAGCCCGCGCTCGATCCGCCCGGCATAGCCGGTGGGCACGATCACCGCATCGGTCCGCTCCATCGGCGCAGGGCCCGGCAGCCAGCCGGCAAACCAGATGAAGCCGAGCACCCAGACGAGCACGATGGCAAGGCCGACACGCCAGATCACAACATCTTCCTTACTGCCGCGAGGACGGTGAAGCGTGCAGTCGCGACTGCCAGCAACACCCCAAAAACCGGGATCAGCGCGATCACGATCCAGTCGACCCAGTCAAGCCCCGCGCTCGCGATCATCCCGCTATCGAGCGCCGCGAACTGGTAGCCGAGGGCGAGCACCGCGGCGAGCCCGAGGACCAGCCCGGCCGCCCCGCCGAGGATCGAATCGACCAGCACCGCCCGCTGGAACAGCTGCGCGATCTGCCCGTCGGTCCCGCCCAGCAGGTGGACGATCTCGATCGTCGCACGGTTGTTACCCAGCGCGCTTCTGGCCGCGAGGAACACCGCCGCCGCACTGGTCACCGCCAGCAGCAGGACCAACGCGAGCGCGAGATATTGGAGCGACCTGAGCGCACTGAACACCGGCTGCAGCCAAGATGACTGCGCATCGATCCGCGCATCGGGCGCGGTCCCGGCGAGCGCGTCGGCCAGCGCCTCGATCGCCTGCGGAGTCGCCTTGCCGCCCAGCCGCACGTCGATCAGCGCGGGCACCGGCACGGTCTCTGCATCGCCTGCACTGCCCAGCCACGGCTCGATCAGGCGGTCGAGCTCTTCCTGCGGCACGATCCGGCTTTGCGCGACCATATCCATCCCCTGCAGCACGGCCTGCGCAGCCTGCGCCTGCTCCGCCCGGCTGCGCGGATCGGCGTCGAGGATCTGCACGGTCACCCCGCCCGAGAGTTCCGAACGCGCATCGCCCGCCAGATTGCCGAGCGACAGCCCCGCGCCCGCCGCCAGCACGGTGAGCGCGACCATGATCGCCAGCACCCACGGCATCGGCCCGGCCAGCCGCGCCTGCGGGATCAGCGCACGCGCTTTCTCGCCTGCGAAGGGCGAATGGCCCACGCGCGCCGCATCGCTCAGCGGTGGCTGGCTCATCGCGGCGTCTTCCCGCCCGCTGGGCTGCGCGGGGGATAGCGCAGCGCGCCGGTCGGGTCCGCCAAGCGCCCTTTGTCCAGCCGCATGATCATCGAACTGCGCACGTTCTGCAGCAGATGCACATCATGGGTCGCGACGATCACCGTCGTGCCCAGCCGGTTGAGCGATTCGAACAGGCGCATCAGCTTCAATGCCATGTCGGGATCGACGTTACCGGTCGGCTCGTCCGCCAGCAGCATGTCGGGCCGGCCGATCACCGCACGCGCGATGGCCACCCGCTGCTTCTCCCCGCCGGACAATGTCTCGGGCCGCGCTTCGGCCCGATGCGCCAGGCCGACCCATTCGAGCATGTCGGACACCGGCTGCACCAGCTCGCTCTCGTCCACCCCCGCAATGCGCAGCGGCAGCGCGACATTGTCGAACGCGGAGAGATGGTCGACCAGCCTGAAGTCCTGGAAAACAACGCCCAGCCGCCGCCTAAAGCCGGGCAGGCGCGACCGCGGCAGGGTGATGACGTCGCTGCCGAACATGCGGATGATCCCGCGCGACGGGCGCTGGGCAAGGTACAGCAGCTTGAGCAGGCTGGTCTTGCCCGCCCCGCTCGCGCCGGTCAGGAAATAGAAGCTGCCCGGCCACAGCGAAAAGCTGACGTCGGTCAGGATTTCCTTGCCGGTCCCGTAGCGCAGGCCGACATTGTCGAAGAACGCGACTTCGCCGTCACCCCCCGACATCGTGCTGCCTCATCACCTGTCGACCCGTCCCATCGTTAACCAAGCAGGGGATATAGGGGGCATTGTGTGTGGACAAAAGGCGCAAAACCGGCCCGTCCACCGACGGGAAGCTTGCCTGCCGCCGCTTGCCGGGCGTAATGCAAAAGGCACTATGATACTCGCCTGCCCTGCCTGCGATACACGCTATGCCGTACCCGATAGCGCAATCGGCCCCGAAGGACGCACGGTGCGCTGCGCCCGGTGCCGCCATAGCTGGTTCCAGTCGGGCAGCGAACTCGACCTTGAAGAGCTTGAGCGCGATGGCACCGCGACCAGCGTCGATGACGAGCCGACCGCGCGCCAGCCCTGGCACGACGTTCCTCCGATCGCCGCTACCGAACCGCGCGAACGGGCGAGCGAGGACCGCTCCCAGTTTTCGGCCGAACCGCCGTTTCGCCCGCGCCGCAATCCGCTCAAGATGTGGGGCATGGCGGCCGGCCTGTTCGCGGTCATCTCGGTCGGCGCGATCGCGGCGGTGAGCTATGCGGGCCTGCCCGACTGGGTGCCGGTGAGCCGTCCCACCTTCGCGATGGAAGAGCCCGACCTGGTGCTCGAATTCCCGGCCAGCAAGCAGGATCGGCGCACCTTGCCCGACGGCAGCGAATATTTCGGCGTCGCGGGCGAGATCAAGAATGTCGGGCGCGAGACCAAGGCAGTGCCGCCGGTGCTGATCGTCCTGTACGATTCGCGCAATCGCAAGGTCTACAACTGGGAAATCCTCCCCCGTCAGGGCCGCCTGCAGCCGGGCGAGACACTCAGCATCAACGAGGCGATCACCGACCTGCCCAAATCGGCGCGTTTTGCGGAGATCGGCTGGAGCCCGTCCTGACGCAAAAGCCACATAGCGGACGCGTGTGGAGATTCTTGCAAGATTGTTCCGCAAACCCGCTTGCGGGGTGCCGCGCCCCCTGCTAGTGGGCCGCTTCCTCACGGGGCAGAGCCTGACTGGCTGGCCCCGGATGCAGCCCGAAACTTACGGGCTTGTGTGCGGTCGTGGCGGAACTGGTAGACGCGCAACGTTGAGGTCGTTGTGGCCGCAAGGCCGTGGAAGTTCGAGTCTTCTCGACCGCACCAAAATCTCCTTCGGGAATCGCAGAGACGGTACCAGCACAGCCAGGGCGCCCACGGCGCCTGGTTGAGCGCGCATAAGCGCACCGTGACAACCGTGCACGCCGAACACCCCTTCGCGCCGTTTTGCGCGACGCTGTTAGCGAATCTGCCAGCCCGGAAAGCGTGCTTTGCACGCCCGGACCGCTGTTAACCTCCGATTCGCCGCGGGCGATATCAACGCGCGGACCACGCTGAAACTGCCTTGCCAGACACCGTCGCAGGCCCTCTGCGAACCCCATACATCAATAAAAAAGGCCCCGAAAATCGGGGCCTTTCATTGATTTAGTCAGCCAAGACGGTCGCTTAGCTGCGGAAAATCCATTCCCAAATATCCCACATGAGTCGTCCCCTTCGGTTACAAGGATAGAGGACGTCTACGTATGTTAACCAAACCCGTTAGTAAAGTGTTAACCATAGTCGGGGCGCGACAGCACGTCCCGGTTGAGCTCCAGCAGGTTGCGAAACTGGGAAATCACCATCGGCTTCGCGATGAAGTATCCTTGGCCGCGATCGCAGCCGATGCTCGACAGCCAGGTGTGGGTCTCAAGATCCTCGATCCCTTCGGCGACCGACGTCATCCCCGCTCTCGACGTTGTGTGGAGGACCCCCTCGACGATTGCGCGCGTCTTGCACGACCCGGCCAGCTGCTGGATGAAGAGCTGATCGATCTTGACCTCGTCGAACGGGAGCCGTTGCAGCGCCTCCAGATTGGCGCTCCCCACCCCGAAATCGTCGAGCGAGAACGCGATCCCCTGGCTGCGCAAGCGCTCGACAATCTTCCGCGCGGTTTCGAAATCTTCGATGCGCGCAGTTTCGGTGACCTCGATCTTCAGCAGCGAGGGGTCTACAGCGTAATCCCTGAGGCTCTTTTCGACCATTTCGGCGATCCTGTCGTCCACGAACTGAACGGCCGACACGTTGACCGACAGGGGAAGGACGCACCCGTTGTCCTGCAAGGAGCGCAGCGCGGCCATCGCCTTGTCCAAAATCCGGCCTGTCAGTTCATCGAGCCGGGCCATGCGCTCGAACTGGGGGATGAAGCGGGCGGGCGAAATCTCGTTGCCTGCCTGATCCTGCCACCGCGCGAGCACTTCGGCGGCCACCAACTTACCTGTCTTGAGGTCCACCTGCGGCTGGACCTTGATCGAAATACGATCTTCGGCAAGCGCTTCGGCCAGTCGCGCGGTCAGCGAATGGTCCCATTCGTCGTCGTGGCAGGCATCGGAAACGATGAACACGGGCTGGAATGCTTCGCGTGCGTGGTCGGCGGCGGCGATGGCCGAACTCAACCTGTGCGCGGGCAGGCCTTTCGACGAGAAGTCGGCCCCTACCGTCACCGCAACGTCGATCGATTTGCTGGCGATGATGATGGGCTGCGACACGATTGCGCGCAGACCCGAGAGGTGGGACTCATAGTCGATCGCCCCGTCGAGCATGAAGGCGAAGTACTTGCCCCCGTCGAAATAGATCTTCGTATCCTTGCCCGTGATGCACAGGCGATCCGAAACCTGTCGCAGATAGGCGCGCTTCTCCCCTTCCGAAACATGGGCGAAGATGGAGTCCAGGCGAAGGATCTTGACGACCACGACGCCCTGATTGCCCTGCCCTTCGCTGGCGTAAAAGTCGCGGCGCAGCGCGGAGAAGTTCGGCAGCCTGGTGATCGGATCGATGTAAAGATGGCGCTGCTTGTACAACACCAGCGCGCGCAGGCTTGCATATACCGTCAGCAGGAGCAGCGTATCGGCAAAGTGCGCCTGCACCCCGGCAAGGCCTGTGCCGACAAACACGGACACGAAGGCAACCACACAGGCCGCGTAGACCATCCGCCTGAGTCTGGGGGTCCGCGCAAACCATACGCCAAGCAACAGGGCCAATCCGATGGCAAGCGGCAGGACATAGAATGCAACGCGCTGTCCGGTGCCCCGCAGCAGCGTTTCCGCCCCAAGGATATGGGCAACAGAGTTTGTCACATACCCGTGCTTTGCGACCCGCAATTCGTTTCCGAGCTTGCCGACACCAATGACAAATGCGGTATCGGGGACATCGATACGATCGATCGCGAGATCGAAGTTTCCTTGGTTGAGCCGGGGAATCGATGTGGAATCGATCGTGCCATCGATGAAGACTTCGGTGCGCTTTTGACCGGATCGACTGAGCGCGAAAGCAAGGCTTTCACGGCCACCATCCCCCTCAGCCCTGATAGTCCAGACGAACCTGAGGAAGTCCTGCGCGACGTCGTTGTCGAAGCCCTTCAGTCTCTCGAACGACAAGGCGTTGGCACGCAGATCTTCCGTTGCACTCTGTTGCCCGGGCAGGTTTGCACCCGCCAGATAGACATAATCGAGATTGTCGTAGAGGACCCTTGAGAGCTCTTCATCCACCGAAGGCAAGTTGCTCTCACGCAAGGGAATATTGACGAATATCCGCGTCGCTCCTCGCGCGCGTAATTTCCGTATCAGAGATGCGATGTGGCGGTTTTCTTCTGCGGCGTTTTGGTCCGTGTAAGCCCCAACTTCAACGAGCGCGATGGTGCCGCTCGCGTCCCTGTCGCTCAGCCTCGACTGGATGGCCCAAGCGGTGATGTCCAGCGGCTTGAGAAGAATAATCACGCCCGCCAGCAGCGCGATCGCGATCGCGATGTACAGGTGGCGCGACCTCTCGCTCAGCCAGAACTTGCGATGCACGAAATTGGACCCTTCCGGTTTTGCGCGCCCGTTCTAGTAAATATGCGTAAAACAAATGTTCACAGCGCGTCGACGAGCGCCGATGGCCTCGACCACCGCAAAATGGTTGCGTAGCGCTCCCGGCATGCCGAAAACGGAGGCCTTCCCGGAAACGGCGGAGCACGACCGCCGTTGACAAGACGGGGAGCCAACCGGGTCAATCATGCGAATTTTCGATTTTCTGCCATTTCCAGATACCGGGCGCGCCCGATGATCGACATCGGCAGCGTGATGGATGGCACCTTTGCCTGGGTCTGGGACCACCTGCTGGCAATCATGGGCTGGATCATCGCCATGATCGCCTTCGTGGTCGTGCCGTTTCGTCGCCCGCCGGCAGAGGCACGCAACTGGCTGCTGATCTTCTTCGCGCTGCCCTGGGTGGCATTACCCATCTACTGGCTCATCGGCCGCCCGCGATATGCCAAGCAGCGTCGGGAGCGGGTTGAGGATCTGCCGGGTATTCTTGAGCGGATCGCCCGCAAGACGGGCTTCGACCAGGTACAGA
The DNA here is from genome assembly GCF_015999305.1 of Erythrobacter sp. YJ-T3-07. NCBI lineage: Bacteria > Pseudomonadati > Pseudomonadota > Alphaproteobacteria > Sphingomonadales > Erythrobacteraceae > Erythrobacter > Erythrobacter sp. YJ-T3-07. Next base: position 2,714,630 of record NZ_JAEAGP010000001.1, read on the forward strand.
TCACGCCGAACCTGTGCGAAGACAACCATTCGCTGGCCAACCTCGCGCACGGGCTGGGCCAGTTTCCTGCGGTGGATGGCAACCGGATAGAGCTTCTGGGCGACTATCACGGCACCATCGACCGGATTATCGCCGACATCGACCGCGCGCAGCATCACGTGAACGTCGAGTTCTATATCTTCAAGAGCGACCGGGTCGGAGACCGTCTGATGGCGGCGCTGGAGCGGGCGAATGCGCGCGGCGTGACCTGCCGCGTGCTGCTCGACGCGCTGGGTTCCTACGGTTCGGTCGCATCGATCAAGCACCGGCTGGAGGCTGCAGGCATCGAGGTGCACGACATCCTGCCGCTGCGCCGGCGCCTGTCCAGCTCGCGCGTGGACCTGCGCAATCACCGCAAGATCGTGGTGGTGGACGGGCGGGTCGGTTACACCGGATCGCAGAATATCTGGGCGCCCGAGGATCACGGACGACAGGCCAATCGGGAACTCGCGGTTCGCGTTACCGGGCCGCTCGTCGTGCAGTTGCAGGCGATCTTCGTGTGCGACTGGTATCTCGAAACGCTCGAAGAGCTGGCGGAGGACGCGATGTTCCCCCCGCTCGACCGGGGCACCGGACTGGCTGCGCAGATCATCGCCACCGGTCCCGACAACCCGGTGGGCGGGATGGATCTGATCGTCGCGCAGGCAATGCACAATGCGAGCGAGGAGATCGTGATCGTCACGCCCTATTTCGTGCCCAACGACTCGCTGCTGACGGCCATCCGCGGGGCGGTGCTGCGAGGGGTGCGGGTGCGGCTGATCACGGCGGCGAAGTGCGATCAGTACCTCGCCGGGCTGGCGCAGCGCAGCTATTACGAGGAAATCCTCTCGCTCGGGGCGGAAATCCACCTATTCGGCCCGGAATTCCTGCATGCGAAACATTCCCGGGTGGATCATGAGGTGGCGATCCTGGGGTCGAGCAACATGGATATGCGCTCGTTCGAACTGAATGCCGAGATCGATCTGCTATGTTATGACGAGGCTTTCGCCAAAGACCTCCAGCAGGTGGAAAATCGCTATCTCGAACGCTCTACTCCCCTCTCCTGCGACGAATGGAAGCGTCGCCCGCTGATGCACAAGGTGCTGGAGAACGCCGCGCGAATGATGAGCGAACTGATCTGAACCCATGCACGCCCCGACCTTCAAGCTCGCCAGTTACAACATTCACAAGGCCGTCGGCACGGATCGCAAGCGCGATCCGCAGCGCATCCTGAACGTGCTGGGCGAGGTCGATGCGGATATCGTGATCCTGCAGGAGGCAGACCGGCGGTTCGGGCAGCGCGAGCGCACCCTGCCCGATTTTCTGGTCGAGCAGCATACCGATTACGTGCCGGTCCCCTTCGACGTGCAGCATGATTCAATGGGCTGGCACGGCAACACGATCATGGTCCGGCGCGATATCGCCGTCCTTGAGCATGACATCCTCCACATCCCCTATCTCGAACCGCGCGGGGTCGTGACCGCGACCCTGCGGCTTCCCGCTGGGCTGGAACTCTCGGTGTTCGGAATGCACCTGGACCTGTCTGGCCTGTGGCGCCTGCGCCAGGCGCGGGCGATCGCCGAGCTGGCGCGCGCGGCGCAGGAGCACCGGCCCACCCTGCTGGCGGGCGATCTGAACGAATGGCGCCCCAACGGCGGCTGCCTGAAGGAATTCGCGCGCCATTTCACCGTGCTCGATTGCGGCCGCAGCTTCCACAGCCAGCGCCCGATGGGGCGGCTCGACCGGATCATCCACGGGGCCACGCTGGAGGCGGTGGAATGCGGCGTGCACCACAGCGCGCTGGCTTCGCGCGCATCGGACCACCTGCCCGTCTGGGCAAAGTTGCGCGCTTCAGCCTGATTTGCCGGCAGATCGGCCAGCCGACATGGGTGCGCCGGTTGGACAAGCCCGCACGCGCCCCTACAACGGTTCGCCTCCCTCCCGTGGCAAAATGAGCGAGCCTTCGTGACCGAACATTCCCGTGCCTGGCGCTTCGCGGTCGACCGCGGCGGTACCTTCACCGATGTGGTCGCGACCACGCCCGACGGGCGGCTGGTGACCGACAAGCTGCTGTCCGAAAATCCCGGCCATTACGACGACGCCGCCACCGAAGCCGTTCGCCGCCTGATGGCGGAGCATGGAGAGGCGCCGATCTCCGAACTGCGGATCGGCACCACCGTGGCAACCAACGCGCTGCTGGAGCGTAAGGGTGAACGCCTCGCGCTGGTGACCACGCGCGGCTTCGGCGATGCGTTGAGGATCGGCGCGCAAGCGCGGCCCGAGATTTTCGCCCGCCACATCGTTCTGCCTGAGCAGCTGCCTGCCAAGGTTGTCGAGATCGACGAACGGATCGGGGCCGACGGAACGATCCTCCAGCCGCTCGACGATGATGCCGCGCGCGCGACGTTGCAGAACCTGCGCGACGAGGGGTTCGATGCGCTGGCGATCATCCTGATGCACGGCTGGAAATACCGCGATCACGAGGCACGGCTGGGCGAGATCTCGCGCGCGCTCGGCTTCACGCAAGTCAGCGTCAGTCACGAGGTCGCACCGCTGATCAAATACGTCCCGCGCGGCGATACCACCGTGGTCGACGCCTATCTCTCCCCGGTGCTCAAACGCTACACCGACGGGCTTCAGCGGGACCTGCCCCCGGTCGAGCGGCTCGGCTTCATGCAATCCAATGGCGGGCTGGCGGAGGTCGGCGCGTTTCGCGGCAAGGACGCAATCCTGTCGGGCCCGGCAGGTGGCGTGGTCGGGATGGTCGCCGCGGGCGAACCGCTCGGCCATCGCAAGCTGATCGGCTTCGACATGGGCGGCACCAGTACCGATGTCGCGCATTATGCGGGCGAACTGGAACTGGCGGCGGAAAACCTCGTCGCGGGTGTGAGGGTCGCCGCGCCGATGATGCAGATTCACACCGTCGCGGCGGGCGGCGGGTCGGTGTGCAGCTTCGACGGCGCACGCTTCCGCGTCGGGCCCGAAAGCGGCGGCGCGGACCCGGGCCCGGCCTGCTACCGCAAGGGCGGCCCGCTGACCGTGACCGACTGCAACCTGTTTCTCGGCCGGATCGACCCGGCTTTCTTCCCGCATGTCTTCGGACCCGAGGGCGACCAGCCGCTCGACCCCGAGGCATCGTGCGAACGGCTCGAAGAGATCGCGCGCGCGCTGCCCGAACCCACGCCGCTGGAGGACATCGCACGCGGCTTCCTCGCGATCGCGGTCGACAACATGGCCAATGCGATCCGCAAGATCTCGGTCGCCCGCGGGCACGACGTGACCGAATATGCCCTCGCCTGCTTCGGCGGCGCGGGCGGGCAGCACGCGTGCAAGGTGGCGGACGAGCTGGGGATCGAGACCGTGCTGGTCCATCCGCTCGCCGGAATCCTCTCCGCCTATGGCATCGGCCTCGCCCCCGTAAAGGCTATCCGCGAGGTCAGCCTGGTCCGGCCATTGCACGATGGCTTTGCCGAAGAACTCGACGTCTTGCGAGACGAGGCTCGCGCCGCGCTGACCGAACAGGGCATCGCCGCGAAGGACGTCACACTCGCCGCCCGCGCGCGTCTGCGGTTCGACGGCAGCGATTCCATGCTGACCATCGAGTGCACCGATGCGGACGCGATGGATGCCGCCTTCCGCGTGCTTCACCGCCAGCGCTACGGCTATTCGGACAAGGACGCCGCAATCATCGTCGAAGCGCTGAGCGTGGAGGCGAGCGGAACCTCCGGCGGGCTTGGCGATGCGAGCATCGAACCCGTGCCGGTCGATGGGGAAGCCTCGGGAGAGTGGCCGACCTACGAGCGCGCCGCGCTTACCACCGGCCAGGCGATTGCAGGCCCCGCGCTGGTAATCGATCCGGGCTCTACCACGGTGGTCGACGAAGGATGGGAAGCGCAGCTCGCCAGGGAAGGCAGCCTGGTGCTGACCCGCACGGTCCCGCTCGAACGCACGCGCGCGGCGGGGACTAAGGTCGATCCCGTCAGGCTGGAGATCTTCAACAACCTGTTCATGGCGATCGCCGAGGAAATGGGCGTGGTGCTGCAGAACACCGCGACCTCTGTGAACATCAAGGAACGCCTCGATTTCTCCTGCGCGCTGTTCAACGCACGCGGAGAGTTGATCGCCAATGCGCCACATATTCCGGTGCATCTGGGCAGTATGGGTGACAGCATCGCCCGCGTGATCGAGGTGCGCGGAGATGCGCGCGACGGTCGCGGCATCCGGCGCGGCGATGCCTATGTGGTCAATGATCCGTTCCGCGGCGGCACCCACCTGCCCGACATCACGGTGATCGCGCCGGTGTTCTATTCCGACGGCGGCGATCAGCCGGACGCCTTCGTCGCCGCGCGCGGCCATCACGCCGATATCGGCGGGATCGCGCCCGGCTCGATGCCGCCCGAAAGCCGCACGATCGAGCAGGAAGGGGTGATGATCGACAACCTCCTGCTGGTCGACGAGGGCACCTTCCGCGAAGATGCGGTCCGCGCGGCGCTGGCCGATGCGAAATACCCGGCACGGCGGCCCGACCGCAACCTGTCGGACCTGCGCGCGCAGCTGGCCGCCTGCACCCGCGGCGCGGAGCTGCTGCATCAGACGGCGCACGAGCGCGGGAGCCAGATGGTCACGGCCTACATGGACCACGTCCTCGCCAATGCGGAGGAAAGCGTACGCGCGCTGCTCGGCCGACTGGAGGATGGCGCGTTCACCTACCCGATGGACAATGGCGCGCAGGTCAAGGTCGCGATCCGGATCGACGATGCAAGCCGCTCTGCCGTGTTCGATTTCACCGGCACGAGCGATCAGCAGCCGAACAACTTCAACGCGCCGCGATCGATCACCCGCGCCGCCGCGCTCTATGTGCTGCGCACGCTGATCGACGATCCGATCCCGATGAACGATGGCTGCCTGCGCCCGGTCGAGCTGATCGTGCCCGAAGGCTCGATGCTCAATCCGCAGCCCGGTGCAGCGGTGGTCGCGGGCAATGTCGAGACCAGCCAAGTGGTGACCGATTGCCTGTTCGCGGCGACCGGCCGCCTCGCACCCAGCCAGGGCACGATGAACAACTTCACCTTCGGCAACGAGGACCACCAGTATTACGAGACGATCGCTGGCGGATCGGGCGCAGGCCCCGACCATGACGGGACCAGCGCGGTGCAGACCCACATGACCAACAGCCGCCTGACCGACCCCGAAATCCTCGAAACGCGGCTGCCCGTGCGGCTGGACACCTTCGCGATCCGACGCGGATCGGGCGGCAGGGGCGCGCATACCGGCGGTGACGGGGTCGAGCGGCGGGTGACCTTCCTCGAGCCGATGCGCGCGAACATCCTCGCCAACCGGCGCACGGTCCCGCCGCGCGGGATCGCGGGCGGCGGCGACGCGCTGCCGGGGGAAAACTGGGTCGAACGCGGCGACGGATCGCGCGAGGACTTGTCCGCGACCGACAGCGCGGACATGCAACCGGGCGATAGTTTCGTGATCCTCACGCCCGGCGGGGGCGGGTATGGCGATCCTCCCCCACCGGGGGAGGGGGACCACCCGCAGGGTGGTGGAGGGGCACCTTCGAAGTGAACAAGACGGTGAGGTCCGGAGCCGGGCAAGCGTGCCCCTCCACCATGCTTCGCATGGTCCCCCTCCCCGTTTCGGGGAGGATTAGATGAACTACTGGCCCCTGATCGGCATCGCGCTGGTCGTCATCGGGTTTGCCCTCAAATTCAATCCGCTGCTGGTGGTGGTCGGCGCGGCGATCGCGACCGGGCTGCTGGCCGGGCTCGATCCGGTTTCGGTGATCGAGGCGCTGGGGCAGGCGTTCAACGACAACCGCTACATCTCCGTCACCTGGATCATCCTGCCGGTGATCGGGCTGCTCGAGCGGTATGGATTGCAGCAGCGCGCGCGCGGCCTGATCGAAAGCGTGCGCGGGGCGACCATGGGCAAGCTACTGGTGATCTACCTCGCGTTTCGCCAGCTGACCGCGGCGCTCGGCATGAAAGACATCGGCGGACACCCGCAGGCGGTCCGCCCGCTGGTCGCGCCGATGGCCGAGGCGGCGGCGGTCAAGACACACGGCGACCTGCCCGAGGATGAGCGGCAGAAGGTGCTCGCGATGTCCGCCGCGACCGACAATGTCGGTCTGTTCTTTGGCGAGGACATCTTCTTCGCCATCGCCTCCATCCTGCTGATCCAGGGCGTGTTCGAGGCGGCGGGCTATCCGATGACGCCGCTGCACCTTTCGGTCTGGGCGATCCCGACCGCGATCTGCGCCTTCCTGATCCATTCCAGCCGCCTGATGGCGATGGACCGGCGACTGGGGCGGCTCCCATCGGCCATCGCGTACAGAGACAGGCCTGTCGAAGAACCCACTGTCGTCCTCACCAAACGGGGAGACGGCCAGTGATCACCTACGAATGGCTCTACATCCTTTCCGGCATCTTCTTCGCCATCTGGGCGGTGCTGAGCGCGCTCGACCGGAGCAATGGCAAGCGCTGGGGAAATGCCGCTTTCTGGGGGCTGCTTGCGGGGAGTTTCCTGTTCGGCAGCCATATCGGCGACTTTGCAAACGGCGTGCTGGTGCTGGCGCTGGTCGCCATCGCGGGCGTGGGCGGGCTCGGCCGCAGCGATCCGCCAACGACGACGCTGGAAGAACGCTTCAAGCTCGCCGAACTGAAGGGCAACCGGCTCTTCATCCCCGCTTTGATTGTGCCCTTCGTCGCGGTCGTCGGGACGCTCGCCTATAACTGGACGCCTTTTGGCCAGACCGGCCTGTTCGAGCCGCGGCGCGAGACGCTGCTGCTGTTCGCGATCGGCGTGCTGGTCGCACTGGCGGTGGCGATGGCGTGGCTGAGGCCCCCTGCCCTCGCCCCGGCACAGGAAGGGCGCCGCCTGCTCGACTCGATCGGCTGGGCGGCGATCCTGCCGCAGATGCTCGCAGCGCTGGGTGCGGTGTTTGCGCTGGCCGGCGTGGGGGAGATCATCGGAAGCCTTGCAGGGCAGGTCATTCCCGAAGGCAGCATCATCCTGACCGTGATCGTCTACGCGCTGGGGATGGCGATCTTCACCATGATCATGGGCAATGCCTTCGCCGCCTTCCCGGTGATGGCCGCCGCAATCGGCATTCCGCTGCTGGTCGAGGGCTATGACGGCAACCCGGCGGTGATCGGCGCGGTCGGAATGCTGGCGGGCTTCTGCGGCACGCTGCTGACCCCGATGGCGGCCAATTTCAACATCGTGCCCGCCGCGCTGCTGGAGCTTGACGATCAGAACGGCGTCATCAAACAGCAGGTGTGGACCGCGATCCCGCTGTGGGTCTGCAACATCGCAATCATCTATATCGGAGGGTTCCTGCTATGGACCTGACGCAGGAAACGGCGGCCCGCTTCGCGCAGGCCGCGCTGGGCCACGTGGCGCGCGAGTATCCGCACAAGCTCGATCACGTGATGGACGGCGATGCCGACGTAGCCCCCCCGCGCGAACTGCATCCGTGCTTCTTCGGCAGCTTCGACTGGCATTCGTGCGTGCATGGCTGGTGGACCCTGCTGACCCTGCGGCGCCTGTTTCCCGACAGCGAAGAAGCGCGCGCGATCGAAACGCTTGGCCGAGAGACCTTCACCACCGACAAGCTGGCGGTGGAACTGGCCTACGCGCAGCGGCCTTCCTCGCGCGGGTTCGAGAGGCCCTATGGCTGGGGCTGGCTGCTCTATCTGCACCACGAAGCCGCGCGCCATGACGAAGAATGGGCCGCACGGCTGGAGCCGCTGGCGCGCCATTTCGCGCAGGCGTTCAAGGACTATCTGGGCGTCCTCACCTACCCCGTCTTTGTCGGCACGCACTACAACACCGCCTTCGCGCTGACGCTGGCGCGCGAGTGGGCCGAAACCCGCGACGCGGAACTGGTCGAAACGATCGATACCTGGGCAGATCGGGTATTCGCCGAGCGCAGCAACTATGCCGGATGGGAGCCGGGCGGCGACGAGTTTCTCTCCCCCGTGCTCAGCGCCGCGCTGCTGATGCGCAACGTCCTGCCCCGGGTCGATTTCGCTCGCTGGTTCGCCGATTTGGTGCTCGACAACGGCTGGCTCGAACGGCTTCAGCCCGCGAGCGTCTCCGACCGAGGCGATGGCAAGGTCGCCCATCTCGACGGGCTCAATCTCAGCCGCGCCTGGGCCCTGCGCGCGATGCTCCCCGCGCTCAGCCATGCCGAGGATCGCGACCTGCTGGATGGCTGCGCCAACGCGCATCTCGAGGCGGCACTGCCCCATGTAACCGGCGACTATATGGGAGAGCACTGGCTGGCGAGCTTCGCTCTGCTCGCCCTGCTGGAGAAGCCCTAGCGGGTCAGGCCGGGCGTCCTGCATCCGGCGACCCGAAGAAGGTCGCATGCTCGGTGAAGCCATCCACCTCGCAGGCGAACCATTGGCTTGCCTTGTCGCCGCCTGCCGGTGCTTCGATCGCGGCGAAGCCCAGTCGCGGCAAGAGATCGGCAACCAGCGCGTTCTTGCTGGTCGGGATGTACTCGCCAAGCACGCGGCGCGCGCCCTCGCTACGCGCTGCCTCGACCAGCCTGTTGGCGATTTCCTGCTCCACCCCGCGCTGCAGGATCCGGCAGGATTGCAGCCAGGTGTCGATCAACCAGTCCTCCCCGCGCTTGGCCACGATGACGACGGCGATCATGCCGTGATCGGCAAACCGGTCGCTGAGGCGCACCTGCCAGCACAGCACATCGCCTGATGCCTGCATTCGGGCGAGCTCGTCCTTCCCGTGGCGCCGCGTGGTCAGGTTGAACTGGTTCGACTTGGCCACCAGCTGCGCAATGCGCGGCAGGCCTATATCATCGAACGGGGTGATGGAGATCTCCATCTGGAGCGCGCGCAGGTAATCCTCGTAATTGCCGATGGCCGCCTGCATCTCGACCCGCTTCGCATCGCTGCCGTAGGACTGCGCGCGGGCGAGATCGTCACCGCTGAGCAGCCCGTGCTCGAATGCGCCCGACGCGGCGAGGATCGTGGCGTAGCGGAACGGCTGCTCGGGCAGTTCGGGCACGAAGACGAAGGGCAGCTCCTGCCGCACCCGCGCGCGCTCCGCCGGATTGTCGTCCATGAAGACGAGCGATTCCGGCCCCAGCCGCAGCGCTTGCGCAATGGCCCTGACGCCGCTTGCCTTGTCGTCCCAGGAGGCGTGAAACACGGCGAAGTCGTCCAGCCGCAGCAGCATGTCGGGATGCTCTGCGAAGGGCTGGCGTGCGTTCTCATCGTTGTTCTTGGAGCACACGCATAGCGCAACGCCGCGATGCTTGAGGGTTAGCGCGAGCTGCTGCAGCGCAAGGAAGGCCTCGCCCGCCGCACTGCCCTGCCCGACTTCGATCCCCTCCAGCCCGTCGTCGCCGATCACCCCGCCCCACAGCGTGTTGTCGAGATCGAGCACCAGCGCACGCCGTGCCTTTCCGAAGGCCCCCGCCAGGTGGCGTGCGACATGGTCCGCGACCACGGGATTGAGCTCCATCGCGAAAGGCACTTTGAGATCGAACAGGCGCATCGGATCGAACCAGCTCGCGTGCCCCACATCGGCGGCGAGCGCGGCGATATCGATCAATGTCCAGTCACCGCGTGCCGCGCCCTCGATCACCGCCGCGTTGGTTTGTGCGACATGCGCGGCCATGGCGCCGGGTGTGATTGCGTCGACCGACGAGATACGGTGTGCAGGGGGCAGCGGTGTGGTCGATACCATCACGTCCGCGCGGCACTTTGTCTGCAGCGCTTCGACCGTCTGTCGTAGCGCTGCGGTGCTCGCGTAGATCGTCGCCTCTTGCGCCTGCACGTCGAGCAGCGCGGTACGCGCGTGGGTCATCGTGGCGTCGTGCCAGTAGAGCACGATGTCCACCGGTCCGCCGAAAGGGTCGCCTGCGCCGAACGCCAGCGCCCCCGCGCTGCCCGGCGGTGCCAGCACCGGCTCGATCAGCAGCAACCGCGCGAGCCCGGCTGCCTGAAGCGTAGGAGCGAGAAAATCGAGCGTGCGATCGGAGACGATGCCGACCCTCAGAAACCGAAACGGCTCCAGCTGCGGCACGGCCTGGACCGCACGGCGCGCCAGCCGTTCCAGCTGCAATTGCTGCATCGGCCCCAGCTTTTCGCCGGCCATGCGGTGAAGGCACTCGGCCAGTTGCCGTTGCGCGACGGGAGCAAGCTCAGCGCCGTTTTCCGCCTCGGTCAGCAGCGCATCGGCGGTGGACTTCCACTCGCCCCATTCCGGCGACAGCGGAGGCTTCCATTCGAGCATCGCCCGCGCCGGCGCGGCTCAGGCCTGGGTCTTGGCGGCGAAAAGATCGACCAGCGCGCCCAGATCGGGCAGTCCGGTGACCTCCTGCGGGGCGCAGCGCACGCCGCATTCCTGCTCCAGCGCGACGACCAGCTGCACATGGCCGAGGCTGTCCCACTGTTCGACATCATTGGCCGTCAGCTCGTCGGTGATCGGCCCGTCGTACTGATCGAACAGCTCCCGAAAGATCGGTTCGAGCTTTGCGTAAACGTCTTCCCTGGTCATCTGCACCCTTTCTAGATCGCGGTCCCGACGACGATAGTCGAGATCGTCAGCTTCAGCTTGCGCGCCCGCTCCAGCGAGGCGTCCATGCCGGGAAAATTCACCGTCTCGTCGATCGCGAAGCCCGCATCCCGCACCATCTCGACGATCTCCTCCGGCTCGCGGAACAGATAGATGTGATCGGGCGCGGGCGAGTTGACCGGCGCGTGGACGAAAATCTTGCCCCCGTCGTTGAGCAGCGCGCGAAGCGTCTTCAGCGCATCGCGCGGCTGTTCCAGATGTTCGAGCACTTCGGAGAAGGTGAGGCTGTCGAACTTGCCCGAGGGGGCATCGACGATGTTGTGCGCTTCCAGCGTCACCGGCTTCTGCACACCCATCGCCTCGAGCGCGTGGCGCGTATCGCGCAGGCTGGTCGCGCTGACATCCCAGCCGGTCACCGATCCGGTGCGCGGCGAATTGGCGGCCAGATACAGCAGCAGGCCGTGTCCGGGCCCGACCTCCAGATGATGCGCGCCCTGCTTGATGCGGGACAGGAATTCGCGATGGAAGTGGATGATCACGCGCGAGTGATTGCCCCACCACAGGTGGGAAAACAGCACGCCGTTCATGTATTTCTGCATGAACTCCGCATTGGCGTAGACCGTGCGCTCCGCCTCCTCGAAGGTGGAGAGGCGATAGGTGCCATGGCGCCGGAAGTAGTATTCCTCTTCCAGCATCTCGTTGGTCAGCCACGCATAGTCGCGCGCGATCGTCTCCAGCTTGCCTCCGCCGATCCGCGCGATCACCTGCGCCAGGTGCTCCAGTTCGACGAGATGCTCGTCGGAACTGTTCGCGATCCGGCGGCCGAGGAAATCCTCATGCTCGGGAAATACCTCCAGCTGCAGCGCGTAAAGCCTTGCCAGGGTAGAATGCTGTTCCAGCCTGCTCATGTCGCCGGCCCCCTCTCGTCCGGTTCTGATAGCGCGTCCCGCTCCACATTGCGGGTCAGGGTCGCGGCATAGTTCTCGAAATTCCCGGTGGTCAGACGATGGCTCCCCTGCGTCATACTGTTCAGGATGAAGCGGTAGATGGCCGGGTTCTGTACGTGCGCCTCGTCGCGGTAATTGGTCAGGTCGCCGGTAATCCAGGTCTCGTTGTCGAAAGCGAACACCCTGACATCGTCACGCCCGGCAAAGGCGCGGACGAGGCAGCGGCGGATCGCGATCTGCTTTGGCAGAAAGGGTTCGGCCATGGCAACCTCCGCCGCGGTGCCGTAATCCTGCCAGCGGCGATAAAGCCGCAAGGAATAGGGCGGAATCACGAAATCGACTGTCTTGCCGCGCGCGGTCATCCGGCCGACCAGTTCCGGCAGGCTCTGCGAGACCAGCGGGTAGTCCGCGCAGTCCTGCGAAGCGGATGCGTTGCCCGGTGTCCCAGCAGATGCGCCGCGCCGGTCCTCCGCCCGCTCTTTTGCCAGCTTCTGCTGGAATGCCGCATACTCCTGCCGCTCAGGCTCCAGCACGGTGGAATACTCCCACCCCGGCAGGCCGATCGGCTCACCCTTCAGTTTCTGCCAGGTCAGCCGCAGCACCTCGGGCGAGGCTATTCTGAGATCGTTGAGCGGATTGTCGTCATACAGATAGGCCGGCAACACGTCCGACGCGTAGTCTGGCGGCAGGACGAAGAGATAGTCGAAGCTGACGATCACCCGCTCGGCGGGCGAATGGGCGGCCACCTGCTCAAGCAGGAAACGGCGGTCTGCCGGGCGTGGGCCGGAAACCGCAAAGTTGAACGCCTTTTCGACGCCGAAGCTCTTTTCCATCTCGTCGCTGGTGATTGCGGCGAGCGTCGAGCTGCTGAGCAGCAGCACGTCCACATCCGCGCGCGCGGCGACCATGTACATCTCGCGATTGGTGTGGCGGTTATAGTCCGGCAGCAGACGCGGCGGCTCACCCCAGTCGTAGAGGTCGAGCGGGTCGATCGCGATCACCGCCCCGGTCACCACCCAGAAGAACGCGACCACCGAGAGGACCGCGAGGATGAAGGGAGAGCGCAGGATACGGCCGCCGCGCTGGCGTTCTGCGGGAGAGGTCGTGCTGTCTTCGGGCTTCGTCACGATCGCTCAGAATCCCAGATAGATGAAGGGCGGAAGACGGCTGACGTAATACAGCGTGCCGAGCAAGGCCCCCGCCATGATCCCGCCCCAGATGATGTTGGGCGCCCATTTGATCCGCGCCAGCAGGTTGCGGTTGGCCGGGTAGGTCCAGGTGAACAGCCCCGGCTTGTGATCGCGCGCCAGTTCGTAGGCATTGGGCAGGAACCAGCAGAAGCCGAGAATGGCGAAGACCAGCGCCAGCTCGCCAAAGTCGCGCAGGCCAACCCGGTCTAGGGGGAGCGCCTGCTGGCCGAACATGGCACCCACCATATGCCCCCAGCTGGTGACGCTTTCCGACCGGAACAGCGCGAAACACAGCACCATCGGCACGGTGAAGGCGACCCGGCCGATGATGTTGCGCGCGGTCTCGCTGGAGCGTGATTTCCATGTGCGCCAGGCCGACGTCTTCTTCGCCTCGGTCTCCAGCACGTACCACAACCCGTGCAGCAGGCCGAACAGCACGAAGGTCATCGTCGCGCCGTGCCACAGCGCGATGACCTCGAAATTGACCAGCAGCGGAAGCCAGATCAGCGGGAACCGGGCGAGCGGCTTCCACTTGATATGCCTCGCCGCGAACCGAGCGCCGAACAGCGACAGCGGCGTGTACATGAACAGCGCGATCACGCGGGTCAGCGTGATGTGCCAGCGGCGATAGAAGTCGCCGATCGAGTTCGCCTTGAGCGGCGAGGCGAAGTTGATCGGCAGGATGATGCCAAGGATGCGCGCCGAGCCGAGCGCCATGTCGCTATAGCCCGAAAAGTCGAAATAGAGCTGCGCGTAATAGCCCAGCGCAGCGGTCCATGCGTCGATCAGATTGGGTTCGCCGCCCACCGCAACCATGTCGAACACGGGGTCGACATAGCGCGCGATATTGTCCGCGATCAGCACCTTCTTGAACAGGCCGACGATGATCAGGAACAGGCCGACTTCGATATTGATGCGCACCAGCCGCCCGAAATCGGCGCTGCGGACCTGCGGCGCGAATTCCTTCAGATAGACGATCGGGCCGATCACCAGCTGGGGAAAGAAGGCGATGAAGGCGGCGTAGCGCACGAAGCCGCGCGCCCGTCCGCGCGCGCCGCGCTCCGTCCCCAGATAGTCGATCACCTCGCGGTCGCGCCGGTACGCGTCGAGCAGGAAGACCGCCTGCTGGAAGGTGTAGAAGGAAATGCCGACCGGGATCGCCACCAGCCCGGCGTTGAAGGCGGCCGAGCTTTCCGCGTAATTCAGGAAGAAGAACGAGTATTTGAACCAGATCAGCGCGCCGAAATTGAACGCGATGCCGGCCCAGAAGATCGCCCTGCGCAGCGGTTTGCGATCGTCGCCCAGATGGATCAGCGACTGCGACGCGGCCCAGTTCACCAGGATGCTCGCCAGCATCATGATCAGATAATCGACGCCCCAGCCGACGTAGAATGCGCAAGAGGCGATGAACAGGAAGGCCAGCGCCCACTCGACCCCGAAGCGCGAGCGCACGCCTGCGCACACGAAGGCGACGATCGGCAGGAACAGGAAGAGGTAGGCCGGGTCAGTAAACAGCACTGTCAGCAGCCTTTTCGAACCCCGGCGCGCCTCGCCGGCCCGGGTGGGCCGGACCGGTGGAGGGAGGATGGGGGATCAACGCAAAGCACTCGCTTCCCCCCCTGGCCTGCCCGCTGCGATCATCCAGCTGGCATCAGACCGTCGGCGAAAAATCCCGCGCGCACCAGTAGATACGGCGGCGGATTCGTCAAGCGGCGCGGTGACGGCGGCGCCCGATCAAGCGACGCGGGCCCGTTGGAGTGGGACATCGAAACACCGGGGGGAACGCTCAAAAAGTGAAGCCTTCCAGTACATTATATACCCGAACGAATTACCTTACGACCAGCATGACGAATGCGCCTAATTCCCTCACCTCATCCTTTTATCCATACCGTCTCTATTTTCTTGTTTTGTTATTGCTACGTGGTACCGGCAGTTGCGCCGGATAATCCTGTCCTCCGCTTTTCGGAGGAAACATGGAAACTCGCCTCGTAATTGCCTATTCGATTATCGCGCTTCTGATCTTATCGGCCGCGCTCGGCATCGCTGCCTACAGGCGGGATCGCAAACGCAAGCACAAGGGCCGCTGGCGGTAGGAAGCGAGCTCCGATCAAAAGCTGGATCGACGAGAAGGCCCCGCGCCTAGACCAGAAAAATATTGCTAGCTGCCGCTCAAATGCAAAAGCCGGTGCTACACCATTGTAATTTTTTCACATGTCGTTATATTGATCTTGCCTGACGTCGTTTGCGACGGATTGTTACCGCCGAGGTATGCGCCTGAGCGCAAGTTCGGCACCAATTCCTTTTCACACACCACGGCTCCGTGACGGAATACGTCCGCACGGATGATTTTACGTACGTTAAGGACTATGGTTTGGCGAAAGAAGAGCTCATCACGATGGAAGGCGCGATCGACGAGATCCTGCCTGACGGACGTTTCGGCGTCACCCTCGATAATGAGCACCGCATCATCTGCTACACTGCTGGCAAGATGCGTCGCTACCGTATCCGATCGGTCGTTGGAGACCGCGTACATGTCGAAATGACGCCCTACGATCTGAGCAAAGGCCGGATCGTCTTCCGCGAGCGTACACCCGGGCAAGGGCCCGCCGGTGCACGCAGCCGCGGCGGCAGGCGCTGACAATACCAGAAGGCGGCGGGAAAATATCCGCCGGACATACTTACAAATGAATATCTCGAATACGCGCGGCACGCCGCGCGCCAAGCTTTCGCTGCGCTATGGCGCAGTCCATGCACGGGCACTCACGGGCAAGGTCCCGACGCCCGCAATCATCCCGACGCCCGAGTTGAGAAAGATCGTCGCGACGATGGTCGATTGAGACCGGTCCGACCGACGCGAGCGCTGCGGGTGCTTGCACCCCGGACATAATGAAAGGCCTCCGCCCTGTTCCAAGGGGCGGAGGCCTCTTTTTTTGGAAAGGTGAGCTTTACGCCATCGCCCGGCGCCCGACGGCGCCATGCTCAGGCAGACAGCCCACCCGACTGGTGCCGCACCGGAATGACCGGAAGACCGCGGACTGCCACCCGATCGGTCGAGGGTTCGGCCGGAACCGTGACGGTGATCGTCTGATTGTGCGGCTGGTTCATGGCCGGCAGCATGCCGACAGGGGCCGGCGTCGTTTCAGGGCGCTTCGTCGCGGCGGGTTCGATCTGAATCCCGGCCTGCTCGGCAAGCATGGCGAAGCGGGGGTCGGTCTGCACCAGCTGCGCCATGTGCTTGCCAGCGCGGCGGACGATCTGGCGGATCCGTTCACGGGTCAGGCTGGTGTCGATGCTGAGCGCCAGCTTGGTGTCGCCCGAGAACATGCTGCGCTCGATGATGGCGCGATCGCGCTCCAGCCGTTCGTGCAGCTTTTCCAGTTCCACCGGATCGGGGCCGGCCATGTGGGCACGAAAGCTCGCGGGAAGATCGGGGCGGGATTCACGGATATCCTGGGCGGGACGACGGGTCCGGGCGCGCTTGCGCAGCTGTTCGACCCCTGCCTTGCGCTCGGCTTCGATATAGGCATCGACCAGAGCGACACAGGCCTGATTGGCGAGATATTCCGAGGCAGAGCTCTCGGTCCGCTCCAGCGCCGCTTCGTCTTCGATCAGCGCTTCGAGGCTGGTTTCTTCGCCATCGTCGGTGGTCGTTCCGGTGGTGAGAGCGATAGTCACCGCTTCCACCTTGCGGGCGGACGGGCGCTGATCGGTCATCAGGCGGAAGCGCAGGCTCTGCAGCTCGCCACGGATCTGCCAGTTGAGGAAGGTGGTGAACTTGGCCTTGGTCGGGTCATAGGCCTCGATCGCGCGGTGGACTGCAATCGCGCAGACCTGCTCGGCGTCTTCGTAATGAGCAGCCAGGCCGTATTGGCGAATGAAGTGCCTAATACGCGGCGCTGCGATCTTGAGAATTCTGACAAAAGCGCGGTCGATATTTGCGCGCTGACGAGCGGACCCACGCGATCCGTCCGAATTCATGTTAGCGATAACTTCGGCTACCGCGACTTCCAGTGCTTCAGTACTTTTCGACATGAGTAAGCTCCCCTTACGTCCAATGCTGTCTTGTGACGATCAAGGGATAGTAGGCAGCCTATAAACGACCTCTTTCTTGGTGCTTCCGGTTTTATCCTTTAAGGAACCATACCGAACTCGGCTTCAGTACTTTTACGGAAGGCCCGCTATGGGCATGCCCGGAGGGCTTAGGAGCCCCGCCTGGGGGCGCATCGCAGGTCAACGGGGCGGGCAGATTTCCCCGGAAAATCAGGCATTCTGCGGGTTATCGGCAGTTCGTCTGTCTGTCCGGATCAGCTGCTGGCCGCCTGCGGAAGGACGGCAAAACGATCGGGCCGGATCTTGCGGGCGATGTAACTGTTGAGCCAGTCACGATGCGCCGCGGACGCATCTCCGGTACGCGCGATCCGCTCACGCGCCGATGTCGCACCGATCTGCGCCTTCAGGAGGACGCTCGCGCGGCCCTCGCCCAGCCCGCCCTTGAGGTAACGGATCGCATCGCCCGGCCCCAGGTGGTGGCCGAGATAGGCAATCCGGGCGAGCGCCTGAGGATCGTCACCGGTCCTGACGCCCGACCTGCGAATGGTCTCGATATTCGATGTGGCATAGTCGGCGATGCTGTTGATCGATGCCGTGGCATCGTAACGCAACGCCAGCAGCGATCCGCGCGCCGCCGGAACCACCCGGCCGCTCTCGGTCAGCCAGCCCCTCTGCTTCGCCACGTCATGCAGCCAGGTGCCCGGCTTCTGCGCCATGCCGATCCATGTGCCGGAAAGGAACTGGCCCAGCCCCGCCGCGCTCGAACGCGGATTGCGCGACATCAGGTTCCAGCTGCCATCGGGGCGCTTGGCCGCTTCGGCATCGATGATCGCCGCGAGCGTGGTCGCGGGCAGCCCGCTACGCTCGGCGGCGCTTTGCAGGGTTGCGGCATAGCCGGAATTGGCCCCCAGGCTGCCCAGCGGACCAATGCCCGAACCCTCCTTGATGGCGGGGCTCGCGGGCGTCGGCGCATCGAAACCCAGCCCGGGCTTGGTCACCGCCGGGGTCATGCGCTCGACGGCGATCTCGGGCTTTACCTCGGGGGGGCGGATGCCATCGCCCCCGATCCCCGGCCTTGCGGAGGCGCCGGGCATCGCTTCGAGAACCCGCGCGAGCGCGCCTGCATCCTGCCCGGTGCCGAGCAGATCCCACATCCCGGTCGGGAGCATTCCGACGCCGTGCCGACACGGCCCCTGCGCGCCCGACTTATCGTCCTGCGCACCACCGATGGCCGCCTGCCACAGGCGGTCGGTCATCTCGGAACGGGCCTGCGTATAGATGACGCGTGCCCGGTCCTGCGGGGAGAGTGATTCGAGTCCTACCTGCTGCATCGCGCGTCACCGGGGCGGAAGCTGGAGGACCGTGGGTGCGGCTGCGGCACGCGGTGCGGGGATCGCACGCGCCGCGCACAGGTCATCCGCCTCGCGCTGTTCCGCGCGCGATTGCTGCCGCCGATGGCCGGTGCGAAACGCCTCTGCGGCATTTTCCAGCACGTGCTGCGAGCCATAGGCGTCGATCGCTTCGCGGCGCAGGCGGCCGATCTGTTCCGATACCACGACGCGCTGCGCCATCAGGTCGGCCTGCTGCGACATCCTGCGGCGAACGAAGGCCTCGGCAGACGCAGCCCAGCTCTGCGCGCAAACCTCGTACTCGCGCGCCAGCTCTTCCTCCAGCGCACGGCTCTGCTGGTCGATCTCCGTGAGCCGGGTCGTTTCCATGTGAATGGCGATGCGGGTGCGGTCGATTTCCCGCCGCCGCATCCGCAGGACGGTGTCGAAGGGCGTCTTCATCGCGAAGTCTCCGTCATCAGTTCGGCAAGCCGGGCGAAGCTGTGGGCCACCGATCCGCGATCGTCCTTGCGCTGCTTCAGCAGGTCCTCGATCGCCGGGGCGAGGCGGATTGCTTCGTCCACCTCCGCATCCGAGCCGGTCTTGTAGGCACCCAGCCGGACGAGTTCTTCCATGTCGGCATAGTTGGAGAGGTGCCTCAGCGCCGCGAGGCGCAGCCGGTTCTCCTCCTCCTCGTGGCAGTCGGGCAGCATGCGCGAGACCGACTTGAGAATGTCGATCGCAGGGAAGCGGCCACGCTCGGCAATCTTGCGCGACATGACGATGTGGCCATCCAGAATGCCGCGCACCGCGTCGGCGATCGGCTCGTCGTGATCGTCGCCGTCGACCAGCACGCTGAACAGACCGGTGATCGACCCCTGTCCGGGCCCACCCGGCCCCGCCCGTTCGAGCAACCTCGGCAATTCGGCAAAGACGGTTGGCGTATATCCCTTGGTCGCAGGGGGCTCGCCATTGGCGAGGCCGATCTCCCGCTGCGCCATGGCAAAGCGGGTGACCGAATCCATCAGGCACATGACGTCGCGCCCGGCGTCACGGAAATGCTCCGCGATGGCGAGCGTGGTCCACGCCGCCTGACGGCGCATGAGGGCCGGTGAATCGGAGGTCGCGACGACAACGACGCTGCGCGCCAGACCTTCCGGCCCCAGATCGTCCTCGATGAATTCCTGAACTTCGCGGCCACGCTCGCCGATCAGGCCGATCACCGCGATATCGGTTTCGACCCAGCGCGCCAGCATCGAGAGCAGGGTCGACTTGCCTACGCCCGAGCCTGCGAACAGGCCGAGCCGCTGGCCCCGGCAAAGCGGCGCGAACAGGTCGAGCGAGCGGACCCCCGTCTCCAGCCTGCGGCCCACGCGGGTGCGGTTGGCAGCGGCAGGCGGGTCGGACTTGAACAGACGCGGTTCCGGGCCGACGGGCAGCGGCCCCTTGTTGTCGATCGGCCGACCCAGCCCGTCCACTACCCGGCCCAGCCACTGGTCCGTCGGGCGCAGCACCGACTGGCCCTGCAACAGGTCCGCCCGGGTTCCGGTGGCGATCCCGTGCGGATCGTTGAACGACAGGCAGTGAGCGGTCTCCCGGTCGAGTCCGGTGACCTCCGCATCCACGGTTCCGCCCTCGCACTCGATCGCAATACGCGACCCGATGCGGGCGGAGCCGAGCAGACCGTCGATCTCGATCAGCGCGCCGCGTACTGCGGCGACGGAACCGAAGTGCCGATCGGTCGGGAACGCGCGGATCGCCCGCGCGGCGGAGGCCAGCGTCTGCATGGCGAAGGGCTCAGGCCGCGTTGGCCGCTTGCGCGGTTTCGGTCTCTTCGACCGGGGCGAAACGGGCCAGCGCCTGGGCTTCGTAGGCGATCAGCGCGCGGCAATCGTTGAGCGCGCGATAGAAATCGCAATAGGCGACGCTGCGCGCGAACGAGACGCAGTGCGCCTTTGCCTCGGGCGCTTCCACCGCTTCGACGAGATCCTCGAACAGCGACAGGATGCGGCCCTGATACTGGGTCAGGTTGGCCGGATCGAGATAGGCCATCATGCACGCGAAGTAGAGCCGCCGGGCCGGCGTGTTCGCTTCTGCGGGCGACATGACGTCGCGCCCGCGCAGGATTGCCGCAGCGTTCTCGACAACGATCTCTGCGCGACCGGTCGAGCGCAGCACCGCACCGTTGATGACGACCTTTTCGCCTTCGCGAAGAGTAATGTGGAGCATCTCATGTCCCTTCTGACTGATGGGACCATTATAGAGGGGTGCGAGTGGTGCCGGTGGCGGGGCGGAAAAAATTGCCTGCTTTTGGGTTTGCTCCTGCCGCTCTCCTACAATGCTCTTGTGACCGGGCGCGCGTGCCCGCCAAGCAGGAGTTGCAATTCAGTGAGCCTATATTCTGCCCTGTACGCCGGTGTGTCCGGCCTCGGTGCCCAATCGAGCGCGATGGCGACGGTTGCCGACAACATCACCAACATCAACACCGTGGGATACAAGGGCGCAGAAGCGGACTTTCGCACGCTCGTCACGGACGGACGCCTGAAGAGCAGCTATTCGGCCGGCGGCGTTGCGGCGGCACCGCGTGCGATGATTTCCAAGCAGGGGCTCCTCCAGGCATCCTCCAGCCAGACCGATCTGGGCATCGACGGGGGCGGCTTCTTCGTCACCCGCACGGGGAGCAGCGCCGACAGCGGCATCGCGTTCACCCGTGCCGGTGCCTTCCGCCCGGACGAACAGGGCTATCTGCGCAATACCGGCGGCTATTTCCTGCAGGGCTGGCGACTGGACTCGACCGGCGGTTACACCAGCACTGGTGGCGTCAGCGAGCTGGAGCCCGTTCGCCTGAGCGGACTGACCGGCACCGCGGCGGCCACCACGCGCCTGACCGCCCGCGCCAACCTGCAATCGACGCAGGAGCCGTTCACCGGTGCCTATGCCGCAGGCGATATGGCGACCGGCGCTTTGGAGCCGCATTTCTCGCGCACCTTCGAGATCTTCGATGCACAGGGTGGCGGCCATCAGGTGACGATGGGTTTCGTCAAAACCGGCCCCAACCAGTGGGTTTCGGAGATCTATGGCGACCCCGCGGATGTGACCGCGGCCAACGGCCTGCTGGCCAGCGGCAACGTCGCCTTCAACCCGGACGGCAGCCTCGATCTGGCCAACTCCTCGCCCGCCCTGTTCGGTACGCTGAACGTCTCCTGGGCCAACCAGGCCGGCTCCTCTCCCATAAGCCTGAACCTCGGCAGCCAGGACGGGCTCGACGGGCTGACCCAGTTCGGCAGCGCTTCGGCCCTGATCGCCTCGAGCACCGACGGCGGAATGCTCAACAACCTGGTCTCGGTTGAAGTCAGCAAGGACGGGATCGTCAGCGCCGTCTTCGACGACGGCACGTCGCGCCCGGTATTCCAGCTGCCGATGGCTACCTTCGCCAATCCGGACGGTCTCTCGCGCCTGCCGGGCAATGCCTACACCGTCTCGCAGCAGTCCGGCAATGTCGCCATCGGCCGCCCGGGCGAGCTTGGCAGCGGCAATATTTCGGCAGGCACACTGGAAGCCTCCAACGTCGATCTGGCGCAGGAATTCACCAACATGATCCGCTTCCAGCGCGCCTACAGCGCATCGTCCAAGATCATCACCACGGTCGATGACATGCTCCAGGAAGTCAGTGCGCTCAAGCGCTAGAGCTCGGTCGCACGGGGGAGCTGATTAATGTCGCTGAGCAATATCCTGGGATCGGCGGTGTCCGGCCTTGCGGCATCGCAGGCCGGCATCAAATCGATATCCAACAACATCGCCAACATCAGTACGCCGGGATACGCGCGCGAGCGCGTATCCCTGAGTACCGGTGTAACCCAGGGCCGTATCAACGGGGTCGTGATCGGCGAGCCTACCCGGATTGCCGACCGGTTTCTGGAACAGACGGTCTATCTTCGCGCGGGCGATATGGGCCGGGCGGAGGTGACCGCGAATTACATGGAACGGCTGCAGTCGTTCCTGGGCGAGCCGGGGGCCGAAAGCGGTCTTCCCGCGCGCCTCGATGCGATCAGCGCATCCGCGATCGCTCTGACGAGCGGGCAAAGCTCGCCCCAGAAGGCATCGAACTTCATTGCCGAGGTGCAGGATGCGATCGGCTCCATCCGCCAGCTCGACGACGATATTCAGGTGCTGCGCGGCGATGTTGAATCAGAAGTCGGCTATTCGATAGAAGCGGTCAACGTCCTGCTCGAACGTATCCATACGCTGAACGCCACGGTGGCCCAGCTTCGCGGCCTCGGCCGCACCGCCGGCGGGGCCGAGGATCAGCGCATGTCCGCGCTCGAAGAGCTGAGCGGGCTGATGAAAGTCTCGATCCGCGAACAGCCCGATGGCCGGGTCAATATCGACGCGGCCAATGGCGCAGTCCTGCTCGACGGGCGGCTGCGGCAATTGTCATACCCCAGTCCGGGCGACGGGGTCGCGCAGCCGACCTACCCCGTGATCGACATTCGCTTCACCAATGATGCAGGCGAGCCGACCACCGCCACGGGGGAAAAGCTGGAATCCTCCGCCATAGGGGGCAAGCTGGGCGGATTGCTCGATCTGCGCGATCGCGCATTGCCGGAATTCTCCGACCAGCTCGGCTCGCTATTCGGCGGTCTTGCAGAAACCATCAATGCGGTGGCCAACTCGGGCACGTCCTACCCGCCGCCCAACCGGCTCGACGGCAGGCCGACCGGCCTGATCGGCAGCGACCGACTGGGCTTCACCGGGCAGGCCACCTTCGCGGTTACCGACAAGAGCGGCACGCTGGTCGCCAGCACCACCGTCGATTTCGACGCTTTGGGTCCGCTGGCTACGCTCGACGATGCGGTCGCCGCGATCAATGGCGGCCTCGGCGGCAACGCCACGGTCGCCCTGCAGGACGGGCGCCTCTCCTTTGTCGCGGCAAGCGGCAATAATGGTGTGGCGGTGGCGCAGGGCGATCCGCCGAGCGCGCGCGCAGGCAACGGCTTCTCGCATTACTTCGGCCTCAACGACGTCATCCGCAGCGATTCCGCGACGCTTGTCGCGCCTGGGTTCGTCGCCAGCGATCCGCACGGGTTCGCTGCGGGGCAATCCACGCAGCTGGTCCTGCGCGATGCCACCGGTCGCTCTCTCGCGACCACCACGCTGACGGGCTCGGTCGGTCCCACTTTCGGCGATCTGGTCACCGAACTGGGCCAGAGCCCGCTCGCCGCGTTCGGCACTTTTGCGATGGACGACCGTGGCCGGATGACTTTCACGCCCTCTCCGGGCGCGAGCGGTGCGGTGCTCTCTATCCCCTCGGATTCGACCGACCGCTTCGGCACCGGCGTATCCTTCACCGCCCTTTCCGGCCTGACCGGCAGTGCCAGCGGGCTCGGCGGGGCGGGCGTACGGGCCGATATTCTGGCCAGTGCAGACAGGCTGCCGCTGTCCCGCCTGCGGACCGACGCCGCAGTTGGCGAGTCAGCGCTGGGCGGCGGCGACACGCGGGTGGCCGGTGCCTTCGTCGAGGCGCTGGGCAAGCCGATCGACTTCGGCAAGGCGGGCTCCGCCACGATGGAGCGTTTCTCCAGCCTGCTGATGGGACGCGCCGGAACCCAGGCTGCGCGGGCCCAGGACATGCTGGTGGATGCCGCTGCACGCCGGGACGACGCGATCAACCGCCGCGACAGCTTCTCGGGCGTCAATCTCGATGAGGAACTGTCGCAGATGGTGGTCCTCCAGAACAGCTATTCCGCCGCCGCGCGCGTCATGACGACCGCCACGCAGATGTACGACACTCTCCTCGATATGGTCCGCTGAAAGGTCCCACAATGAACCGGGTTGCCACCATTCCCCTGCAGCGCACGATGGCGGACGCCATCCAGCGCGCGCAGCAAAACCTCGCCAAGACGCAGACCGCTCTTTCCACGGGCAAGAAGGCGCAGGATTACGCCAGCCTGGGCACGGAAGCCGTACGCACGATGTCGGCGCGCTCCATGCTCGCCAAGCAGGACGCGCAGGCAGTCGTCTCCAAACACGTGACCACCACGCTTGCCATCTACGACGCGCATGTCACCGGTCTCGACAACTCTCTGATCGACCTGCGTACCCGGATGACGACAGCGATCGGGACCGACGATTCCGCGGGCCTGCAGGAAACGATCAAGGGTGCGTTCGAACAGTTCCGCAGCACCCTCAATGCCAAGGAAGGCGGCATCCCGCTGTTCGGCGGCTCGCGCACCGATGTGCTGCCCTTCACCCCGGAAAGTCTGGCCGATGTGGCCGCCACGCCGGCCGCCGACGCGTTCCTGAACGATGACGTGCGGGCCGTCGCCCATCTCGCGGAAGGGACTTCGGTGACCTACGGCATCATCGCGAGCGATCTCGGCACCGAGATCTACGAGGCGTTTCGCACGCTGGCTGCCGCCGGTCCGATCGGAGAGCGGCTGACCGACGCGCAGAAAACCGCCCTGCAGGACGCACTCGCGCAGATCGACACGGCCGCTGTGGGACTGCGCGCCGTAAACGCAGAGAATGGCCGCAAGCAGTCACGCGTGGAAACTCTGGGCGAGCGTGCGGAACAGCGATCGCTGGTGCTCAACGACATCATCGCCGCCAACGAAGACGCGGATCTGGGTCAGGTGGCGGTGGACCTGGCGCAGCAGAAGGCCACGCTGGAGGCGAGCTATTCCGTCTTCGCTCAGCTCACCCAGCTCAATCTCACCAAATACCTCTAAAACGGAAGGTCGGTGCTGAAGGCGGAGGGCGCATGGCATAGCCATGTCGCCCTCCCCTTCGCGCCCTAGGACTTCTGCGCCCTGGTCTTGGACTTGCTCTTGGCCTTGGCTTTCGGCGTTTCGCCGGCCAGCAGATCCGCGAATTCGCCCGCCGGGCTCGCCGTGGGCATCGCCGCGAGCGCCTGGGCGATCGCCGTCGGATCCAGATCTTCGACCGGTCCGGTCAACAGATCGAATGCAGCGGCGGTCGGCTGCCCTGCAAAGGCGCTGCCATAGCGCGAGCGCAGACCTTCGAGCGACGTCTCGCGGCCGAGCATGGCCAGCGCCACCGCACGCCGCAGGATGACCGTCTGCTCGACCTGAGACAGTCCCCCATTCCGCGCCGCAGGCAGCGCGTCGGAGCCGGACAGGGCCTGCCAGTTCTGGCGGCCCCATTCGATTTCGTCGCGAATGGCATCGCCTTGCGGCACGCCGTCGAGCACCGCCAGCGCCTCGTCCGTCCGCCCCAGCTTGTGCAGCGCAACCGCCTCGATCCGCAGTCGCTCCCACAGCATCGGGTTGGGATAGATATTGTCGTCGGTGGCGCGCAGCGCCCGCACGGCCTCGTTGGGCTTCTCGGCGAGAATGTAGAGCTTCGCCACGCGCACGGAGAGCGGGCCTTGAGTGACGTCCTTCGCGCGGGCCATCAGCTGATAGTCCAACAGTTCCGCTGCGCGTTCATACAGCCCGGCGTTCTGAAGCCGGTCGGCCAACCGGCTGACCAGCAGATCGCCGCCAGCCCCGCTCGGGCTGAGATCGCGATAATCCCAGAACAATCCTGCCGCCTCGGGCAGCGGCACCTTGCTGTCCGGCTCCAGAACCGCCTGGAGACGACCTTGCAGCATCTTCAGCATCGCACCGGTGTCGACCGACACCGGATGGTAACGCAGCAGCGCCGCACCGGCAGCAAGCGCCGCCCGATCATCTTGCAGTTCTTCGGCCAGAGCGAAGCGGAGCTTGAGCCCTCGCCGTTCGAGCGGCCCGCCACGCCAGACATAGCCGAGCCGCTCGAGCTGGGCGAGCGCCTTGCGCGGCTTGGCCCGGCGTTGTGCCACCAGCCCTTCGAGCAGCGAGATGCGCGCATCGATCCGCTGTTCCTGCGTGCCGTTGTCGGCCGCGCGGTCGAACCTGAGCCGGGCCTGCTGATCGCCGCCAAGCTGCAGGAGCGCACGACCGCGGACCAGATTGGCTGCGGCATCGGCGTCGGAAAGATGCTTCAACAGGGAGAGCGTGCTGCGGGGATTTCCCTCGTCGAGCGCGGCCTGCGCCGCGGCGAGCAGGAAGGATGCTCCCTGCCGCTGCGTGCGCGAGGCGATGGCCGTGCGCGCGCAGGCCCATTCGCCGACCGCTTCGGCGGTCATGTCCAACGCGGCCATCGCCCGCAGGCGCCAGGCGCACGCTTCGGGGTTCTGGGCAAGCTGCTCGGCCGAGAGCATGTCGAGCGCGTCCATCGGTCGGTCGAGTTGCACCAGCGCGACGCCGAGCGCGAGCCTGTGCGCGGGGACGAACGATAGATCGGGGTCGTCCTTGGCCATCGTGACGAGCACGCCATAGGCCTCCGCTGCGCGCCCCTTGCCGATCAGGCTGCGCGCATAGCGCCACCGCGCCGCCTGGCGCGTCTGCTCGCTGCTGCTGGCGATAGCGTGCCATGCCTCGCGGTCGGAGACGGCCTGCCAGCCCTTCACATCCTGAACCAGCGGCTGATTGGCCAGCGCCGCCGCGAACCCCGGCAGGCGCACCGTCGGCAGCGCGTTTCCTGCGGCTGCATCGGGTTCGCTCTCGCTCTGCCCGTCATCATGCGTATCGGCACCCGCTTCAGCCTGATCCGGCGCGGGCTTTTCATTGCCGTGGTGGGCGTCCTCGGCGAGTGCCGAAGCAGCCAGAGCCAGCGTCAGGCTGGCGGAAAGGGCGGTAATTTTGCGCATCTGTATGTCAGCCGGCCAGATGCGGCCAGGCGGCAAGACCGGCCCCGCCGATGGCGCATCCGGCGAGGAACAGGATCGCGGACAGAATCGAAAAACGCCGCGCGGGTGCAGGTTCGGCGGCGGAAGCCCGCGCGTTTTCGGCAGCCTGCTCGATCGCCTGCTCGATCGGCCTGGTGTCGGTTGGCCCATTCTGAGGCGCGCGCGCGGGCCCGCCCGAGCTGACGAGCTTGATGCGACTGGGTTTTTGGTCGTGACTCATGTGCGCTCCGGTCGGGATATCCTCTATTATAGGGTAGAGACCGGCTTGCAGGCCGGCTGCAGCACCCCTTTTTCGAACGGATTGGCAGCGCGACATGAATAGCAAGAAACTCCTGCTGGGTGGCGCACTGCTGGCCGTGGTGCCTGTCAGCAGCGCTTCGGGCGCAGGCGGCGGTGGCAGTGGTGCCGCTGGCGATCTGGTCGACATGGAGGCGATTGCGGTGCCAATCGTCGATGGCGCGAAGCTCCAGGGCACATTGCGCTTCCGCATCGTTCTGGAAGCGCACGACGCCGAGGCGGCCGCGGAGATCACCGCAGATCTGCCCGACTTGCGGGCCGAGGCCCTGGCCACAGGGGCGGAATTTTCCCGGCTGCGGGCCTCGCCATTCCTGGCGGTAGATGCACAGCGGCTGTCGGACGAACTGACCGAAGCCCTGCACGCGCGCTACGAGGGGATCGACAGGGTGCTGCTGGTAGAAGTGGCCGCCAGATCGTCCTGAACCGGGCCGCCCCGCCCCGCAGTCTGACGTCCTGAATTCCCTGACATCGACATTCCTGATCGCCGGGTGAGCCTGGAGCTCACCCGACCGGGGCCGGTCCAACCCGTTTCGGCTGCGCGGGTCGCTTGCCCGCAAGGGCCATGCTCAGGCGCGCTGCACCAGCCGGGGTCATCGCGGCGAGGATCTGTGCGGTCGAGCGCTCGCGCATCTTGCGCGCCACGGCGATCTGCACATCGATGTCCAGCTGTTCGAACACGACCGCCGCCTGCTTGGGTTTCATCGACTGGTATATGCGCGCCAGCTGATCAAGCGTCTCCGCCTCCTCAGCCTCCTTGTCCGCCTTGGCGCCAGCCCTTGTGGCGGCTGCATCATCGGCCTTGGGACGCTGCTGTTGGTTCTGAAGACTGTCCTTCAGCCGCTTTTCGGACGCCCTGATGGCCTGCTCGCGCAGATCGAGCGCGCGCGCACGCTCCTTCGCGGTCTGCTGATTTTCATTCATCTCCGACTGAATGGCCGAGCCGAGCCGCGACTGCGAGGCCTTGGCCGGGGCCTTTTCCTGGCTCGTGCCGGACGCGCTGACGCCATGGGCCAGCGTCGATAGCGCCGCGGCACCTGCCATCATCATCAGGAGCGAGGGGCGCTTGATGGTCATGCTGCTTCCTTGACGGGGGTGCGTTGCGCGGAGGTCTTGCGCGACGGGCGCGCCGGAGCCTTTTTGGTCGCGGCAACTTTCAGCGCGGGGTCCGCGCCGGTTGCCTTCGGAGTGATCGCCTTTGCAGCCGTCGGCTTCGCGCTGCTGCCCTTCGCGCCGGAAGCCTTCGCAATCGATGCCTTTGCATTGGCGCTCTTGCCCGCCTTGGGCGCATCCGCCTTGGGCTGCGCAGCCTTCGTGGTGCGAGAACGCACCGGACGGGTCGCCTTGGCCCGAACGGAGGCAGCTTCGGCTTCATGACGCGACACGCTGGCCGCGGCCTCGATCAGGCGTTCCGCCATCGCATTGGCGATGCCGATCATGACGTTCAGCTCTTCGCGCACCTCACGGGCATCGCCCAGGATCCGCGCATGTGCCGATCCATCGGTCACGAGCGTCTGCCTGAGTTCGGAAAGCACGCCCTGCGCCTTCGCCGTCGCGGTATCGAGCGCGCCGACCGTGCGGTCGAGCTGGTTCTCGCGAACATCCTTGAGGCTGCGCATCATCCGCACGCTCTGAATGAGCACCGCGATGCAGAAGAGGACCGTGATGACATTGGTGAAGACGGTGAAGCTCATTGCGATTGACCCTGTTTGATGGTGTCGACGATGCCGATGGCGACGTGGTTGCGCTGGCGACCGATCTGCGCGCGGGCGATCGGTACGCCCCCGCAGCAGACCTCGAAGGGATCGTCGGGAGTGACGTCGAAGGGGATGGTCTGGCCGACTTCCAGCGAGTGGACGTCGGCAAGGCGCATCTCCCGCTCGCCAAGGACGGTGTAGATTTCGACCTCGGTCCGCATGATCTCGTTGCGCATGTGATCGCGCCAGGTGTTATCGCCGCCCAGCTTTTCACCCATGAAGCGCTGCGACAGCTTGCCCCGCACCGGCTCGAGCGTGGCGAACGGCAGCAGAATGGTGAAATTGCCGCCGCGCCCGTCCATATCGACCGCGAAGGTCGCGGCAGAGGCAACGTTGGTCGGCCCGGCAATGGCGGCGAAGCGCGGGCTGGTCTCGATCCGTTCAAGCTCCATCGTGATCGGCGCGATCGGTTCGAACGCGGTGCTGAATTCGCGCAACACCAGTTCGATCATCTTCGATACCAGCGTGGTCTCGATCGTGGTGAAGGCGCGCCCTTCGATCTTGCGCGGGGCAGCGCCCTTGCGGCCGCCCAGCAGCGCATCGACCACCGCATAGATCAGGTTCGCCTCGATCGTGACGAGGCCGTAATCCTGCCACGCGGGCACCTTGAACACGGCGAGCATGCAGGGCAGCGGAACGCGGTTCATGAAGTCGCCGAAGCGGACCGATGCAATATCGTCGAGCGAGACCTCGATCGCGTCCGAGGTAAGGTTGCGCATGCTGGTGGCGAAGGAGCGGACCATGCGTTCGCACACCACCTCCAGCATCGGCAGCCGGGCATGGCTGACGACGCGGGATTCGATCACCGCACGCAGGCCACTCTTTTGCGGCAGGTCCGAGCTGGAATCGCCGAACAGCGCATCGATGCTGGCCTGGTCGAACGTCGCCCCCTCCGGCATGTCCATTGCCGGGGGATCGGGAAGTTCGAGTTCTTCGAAATCGTCGTCCATCACTGCTGAACCATGTCCTGGATGAGAACGTCGGCAACCACGCCTTCGCCCACGGTGTCTGCCGCGCGCAAAAGCAGCTCTTCCTTAAGGCGGTAGACCGCCGCCGATCCGGCCAGATCTTCCGGACGCAGTTCGCGCAGGAACGGCTGGTAGCGGTCGATGATCATCGGCATGCTCGCTTCGATCGTGCCTGCATCCTCGGGCGAGCCGGGGACCATGAGAATTCGCAGCTTCAGGAACCGGGCCTGGCCGTCATTGGTGCGCAGGTTGACCATCATCGGATCGACCTCGACCATCCCGCCACCGTCCTTTTCGCCGTGGCCGCCACCCGATTTCTCGCCGTGGCCGGCCTCCTTCTTGGCGTCCCCGCCCGAATGATCGCCGGACTCCTTGGCCTCGGCATCGCCGCCGCCGCCCATAAGAAAGGCCCCGGCACCACCGCCGACCAGCAGCACAGCGCCCGCCGCGGCAATGATCTTTTTCTTCTTGGAAAAGCGCGGCGGCTTTGCGCCCTCTTCAGGCTTGGCCTCGTCCTGCGTCTCGGTGGTCATGGCTCGAATGCCTTTCTTTACCAAAAGCCGGCGGTCGAAACGTCGGCGGTGATTTTCTCCTATTATAGGATCGTCACCCGGCAAGATTTGCCCAGTGGCGATTTTCGAAGCAGTTTTTTCGGAGCGGCAAGCCGATGGATATTTCCTCATACGTTCTGCTCAGCCAGGAACAGGCGCTGAGGCGACGGATGGACATCGTCGCCAATAATCTGGCCAACACCTCGACCGTCGGCTTTCGCCGCGAACAGCCCATGTTCCGCGAATATGTGGAGCGCGCAGACGAGGCGATCATCGACGATGCGAAGCCGACCTCTTTCGTGCTCGACTTCCGCGCGATCCACGACATGACGCCCGGCGCATTCCAGCCGACCGGCAATCCGCTCGACGTGATGATCGAGGGGCCGGGCTATCTCGCGGTCGAACTGCCCGATGGAGCCGGCACGGCCTACACGCGCGCGGGCTTCGTCAGCAT
This sequence comes from Erythrobacter sp. YJ-T3-07, assembly GCF_015999305.1. Taxonomy (NCBI): domain Bacteria; kingdom Pseudomonadati; phylum Pseudomonadota; class Alphaproteobacteria; order Sphingomonadales; family Erythrobacteraceae; genus Erythrobacter; species Erythrobacter sp. YJ-T3-07. Next base: position 2,745,472 of record NZ_JAEAGP010000001.1, read on the forward strand.
TCTGGAGACCGGCGAACTCGCCACCGCAGGCGGCCAGCGCCTGCTCGACGAAGGCGGGCAGCCGATCGTGGTGCCGCCCGAAGAGGTCGGCCGCGTCTCGATCGCCGCCGATGGCAGCGTAATGGGCGCGAACGGAGCGCTCGGACGATTGGCAGTCACCGTATTCGACGACGAAACCGGCCTCGCCCCCAAGGGCGACGGGCTTTACGCCGGTGCAGAAGGCCGCGTGCTTCCCGCCGAGGAAACCAAATTTCGCAGCGGCGGCGTCGAGGGGTCCAACGTCCAGCCGATCGTGGAGACCACCGCGATGATCGACATCCTGCGCTCCTACCAGAACAGCGTGCGGATGACCGAAAGCCTCAACGACATGCGCAAGCGTGCGCTCGACCGGCTCGGCCGCGTCGGCTGATCGCCCTCACCCAGACAATATCGAAGAAGGATAGAAAATCATGCGTTCGCTCTCGATCGCCGGCACCGGCATGCTTGCTCAGCAGACCAATGTCGACGTCATCTCCAACAACATCGCCAATATGAACACCACCGGGTTCAAGCGTCAGCGCGCCCAGTTCCAGGATCTGCTCTATCAGCAGGTCTCGCGCCCCGGTGCCTCTTCCGCCGGACCCGAGGCGCGGGCACCCACGGGCATCCAGATTGGCGCAGGCGTGCGCACCGGCGGCGTCTATCGCATCGCCGAACAGGGCGCGCTGGTCCAGACCGACAACCGCTTCGACCTGGCGATTCAGGGCCTTGGCTATTTCCAGGTCCAGATGCCGACCGGCGAGATCGGCTATACCCGCGACGGCACCTTCCAGCTGTCCGACCAGGGCGAGCTGGTCACCTCGCAGGGCCTCGTCGTGGAGCCGGGAATCACCATTCCGCAGGGCGCGGTCGATGTCGCGGTGTCGCGCACGGGCGAGGTCCAGATCAAGATCGCCGGCGAGACCGAGATGCAGACCGTCGGCCAGATCGAACTCGCCACCTTCGTCAACGAGGCCGGGCTGGAAGCCAAGGGCGACAACCTGTTCCTCGCCACCGCAGCCTCGGGCGAGCCGACCATCGCCGCGCCGGGCGAGCCCGGCTTCGGCAGCGTGGCGCAGGGTTTCGTCGAAGCCTCCAATGTCAATCCGGTGGCGGAAATCACCGCGCTCATCACCGCGCAGCGCGCCTATGAGATGAACAGCCGGGTGGTGAAGACCGCCGACGAAATGCTCGGCACGACGAGCCAGCTGCGCTGATGGCCCGCCGGTTTTTGCTCACCGCCCCGCTGCTCGCCGGGCTGGCGCTGCTGCCATGCGGCGCGCTCCATGCCCAGAGCGCGGCCGATGGTGCCATGGCAGACGTTCTCACCCGCCCGATCCAGCGCGGCGACCTGCTGTCGGAACGCGACTTCGCGCCCGAGGAAGTCACCGCAGCGCTGGCCCGGGGCAGCCTCTCGGCGCAGCAGGCTGCGGGCATGGAGGCGCGGCGCACGCTGCGTGCCGGGCAGCCGGTGCGCGCGAGCGACCTGGCCGAGCCGCGCCTCGTCAAACGGGGCGAGACGGTCAAGATCAGCGTCCGCGAAGGCGCGCTGACGATCACCGCCATGGGCCGCGCGCTGGGCGATGCAGCGCTGGGCGAACAGGTGCGCGTCTTCAGCGAAGCCACCAACCAGACGCTTCAGGGCGTGGTCGAAGACGCGGGCACCGTCCGTGTGCTCGCCCCCTGATCCGCAAGCCAAGGAAATGAAGATGAAGAAAGTCGTCACGATCGCCGTCACGGCGTCGCTGCTGTCGGGTTGCGGCTCGATCGACCGCCTCAAGAATGTCGGCAAGGCACCGGCCATGTCGCCGGTAGACGCCTACACCGCCCCCGCATACGAGCCGTCGATCGCGAGCACGGACCCCGTCCGGATGCGCGGAACCGTGCCGACCGCGCCCATCCCGCAAGGTCCGGCCCAGGCCCAGGCCCAAGCTCAGACCCAAGTCCCCAACGCCTCGCTGTTCCGCGCAGGTGCGGGCGAGCTGTTTCAGGACCAGCGTGCCTCGCGCGTGGGCGACATCCTGACGGTCGAGATCAACATCGCCGACAAGGCCGAGTTCGGCAATTCGACCTCGCGTTCGCGGAGTGGCTCGGAGAGCATGGGCATCGGCGCGCTGCTCGGCCTGCAGGACCTGCTCCCGGGCAACCCTGCCCAGGCGGTCGATGCGACGTCGAACTCGGCCTCGGGCGGCCAGGGGCGCACCACCCGCAGCGAGACGATCAACATGACGATGGCGGCGATCGTCACCGATGTGCTGCCCAACGGCAATCTGGTGATCCGCGGACGTCAGGAGATGCGCGTCAATTTCGAGCTGCGCGAACTGATCGTCACCGGCATCGTGCGGCCGCAGGACATCGCCAAGGGCAACACGATCCAGCACGGCAAGATCGCCGAGGCGCGGATCAGCTATGGTGGTCGCGGCCAGCTAACCGACGTGCAGCAGGCGCGCTGGGGCCAGCAGATCTACGAAGCGCTGTTCCCGTTCTGATACGGCGGCGCGGAGCGGCAAAAATATCTGCCGATCCGCTTGGGATGGAGTGCCATTTCTTTCCAGAATGAAAGGCGCACCGAAGCTTTTTGTCGGGCGTCGTGGCCAGCGCTTCTGGCCGGGACCGCAGAATGCGGTTCGCCTATCCAAGAAGGAAATGAAAAATGGCGTTCTCAGTCAATACCAATGTCGGCGCAATGGCGGCCCTGCAGAGCCTGAACCAGACCAACAAGGGTCTGTCGCAGGTTCAGAGCCGTATCAATACCGGCCTGAACGTCGCATCGACCAAGGACGATTCGGCATCGTTCACGATTGCGCAGTCTCTCCGCGGCGACGTGGGTGGTCTCTCGGCGGTCAATTCCTCGCTCAACCGGGGTAAGAGCACCGTCGATGTGGCGATTGCGGGTGCGGAGCAGATCTCCGACGTCCTCAATCAGATGAAGGCAAAGGCCATTCAGGCGTCGGATGACGGTCTGGATGCTGAAAGCCGTACCGCGATCAACGCCGACTACACGGCTCTGAAGGAGCAGATCACCACGATCATCGCTTCGTCGGAGTTCAACGGCACGAACCTGCTGAAGGATGACGCAACCTCGACCGGTAAGGTTTCCGCGCTGCAGTCGCTCGATACCACGAGCACGATCGGCGTGGCCAACCAGGCCTTCGAGACCAACGTCACCACCGCCCTTGGCACCGGTCTCGGCACCAAAGCCGATGCCGATACTGCACTGACCGAAATCGCCACCGTGACCTCCACGGTGACGTCGACGCTGAGCACTCTGGGTTCGGCTTCGCGCAAGATCGAAGGGCAGCTGTCGTTCAACAGCAAGCTGTCCGACGTGATCGAGAGCGGTATCGGCAACCTCGTCGATGCCGATCTGGCCAAGGAATCGGCCAAGCTGCAGGCCCTGCAGGTCAAGCAGCAGCTGGGTGTCCAGGCTCTGTCGATCGCCAACCAGGCGCCGCAGACGATCACTTCGCTCTTCCGTTAATCGGTCGACGAAGTCCTTCCCCTTTCGGGGGGAAGGCCACCTGGGGCCGGGCGCAAGTCCGGCCCCTTTTGTTTTCCCGTCGCGCGATGCATGAAGCGCCGCCGACGCTGCCGATTGCAGCAGCATCAACAGCAGGCAGGTATCACACCCGGTGGCAACGAATTTTCCCCGCGTTCGCGAAATTTCCGATCCTTACGGCGAGGTCCTGCGGATCAGCGTAGAACCCCATCCCGGCGGCGCGCTGGTCCTGATAGATCGCCCGAACGCGCAGGGCTCGGGGAAGATCATGCTCGATGCCTATGGCGCGGATATCCTGCTCGGCTACATCATGTCCGCCAGGCTCGCCGTGCCCGGGACCATGCCCGAAGAAGAAATCGGCGGTGCCTTCCCGACCCGTTTCCAGCTGGAGCCGGGGCCGGACGCGGCGGTCATTATCGACCAGCTCAACGATGAACCTGCGCTCATGATCCTGGCCGCGTTGTGGGACAGGGTGTACGCCGAATTGTGCATCGTCTGCGCGCATGCGCGCGAGCTCGGCCGGGGGCGGCAGGCCTATCTGCACTGAGCCTTCCACCGGCGGCAGCGAGGTCTCACGGACTGGTCTGTTCGCGCTGTTATCGCACTAAAGGCGCACGCCAAGGCTGCCTCAGCGCAGGAATGCCGGGCGATCGGACTCAACCATCGCGGATTGCAGACGATTATCGCCTGACAACCCGATGGTATTCGAAACTGTGCGGGGATGCAGGCCGGCTGGGCTTCCGGGGCGGGCGAGAGACGAGAACCATGTCTATCGACCCTGGGGAGGGGGAAGATTGCCCCGGAAGTCCGACCTGGCAGATTGAGACTAGGAAACTGCCGGCCTGATTTGATTATAGAGGATTTGCAGGCGCAAGCGGGCGCCGGCCGAACAATTATTAACCCGTGACCACGCGGGCCAGCACGGTTGAGGGGAAGTTCAGGCCGTTGATGCCCAGCAACACCGCCCCATTGCGCGTGACCACCTCGTCGATGATGCCCGTGCTGCGAATATCGACGGGCACTTCCTGCCCTGCTGCGTCCACGCCGCTGAGCGAGAGCGAATAGGCGCCCTCCGGCGCCGTATCGCCGGAGGCGAGCGAACCGTCCCAGACGAAGCTGCCAGCGGTCGCCGGATCGAGCTCGCGCGTCTCGACCACCCGCCCGCGTGCATCGGTAATCGTCGCGGTCAGGCTCTGGATCGGGCGATCTGCGTGCCACGCCCACTGCGCAGGCGTTTCGGCGGAGAGGCCGGCCGTGCTGCTGTCGAGCTCGGCACGCTGCCCCAGGAAATTCGCCGACTGGGCGAGATCCTGCGTCGACAGCGCAGAGAGAATGTCCTTCAGCGCAGCAGTCTGCTGGATCGACTGCTCGACCTGCGAATACTGCGTCAGCTGCTGGGTATATTCGGAGGTTTCCATCGGATCGAGCGGATCCTGGTTCTGCATCTGCGTGGTCAGCAGTTTCAGGAACATGTCGAAATTGGCGTTGAGCTCGGCTCCCGCCGCACCGCCGGCGCCATTGCCCGGCACGCCGGACGTCATCGAGGAAATTACTGTCATGTCTTGGTCCTCAAGCGAAGAGATCTAGGCTTCCGCTACCGAGGCGCTTCGCGCGCGCTGGCTGCGCGCCGTCATCGGCTTCGGCTTCGGATTGTGCGGTGTTCGCACCGGAAGGATTTTCGGCGCGGTTCTGCTGGCCCTGCTGGTCGCTGCGGCCTTGGCTGCGCGCCTCGAACTGGAAGGATTGGCCATCGGTGCGCACACCTGCATCGCCCAGCGCACGGGCGAGATCGCCACTATCGCGCCGCAGCATATCCAGCGCCGCGGCGCTCTCTGCGGTCACATGCGCACGCATCGTGCCCTTGTCGTCGAACTGCAGGCGGATGTGAATCTCGCCCATTTCCGCCGGATCGAGGCGGATGGTGAGGCTGTCGCGACCATCGCGGGTGTACCGGGCGATTTCGACGCCAAGTTCACGCCCGATCTCGCCCGGCCGCGCGGAGACGGTTCCGGGCACCGATCCGGCGTGTTTGACCGTGTCGAGAGCCGGCTTGGCAGGGTCGAGGCGTGTCTGGGCGAGCATGTCCGCCGTGCCATCCCCGCCTTCACTCGCAGGGGCGGCGGCATCTGCGCCATTGTCTTTGACGAGCTGGGCAAAGTCGCGGGTGCTGCCGTTGTCGGATGCCTGGGCCGCCGTGGAGCGGGGCGCAGCGGCATCGGGTGCCTGGCGAGCGTCACGAGCGGACACCGAAATCTTGCTGTCGTCCTGAGCAATATCGTCCGCCGTGGGTTCATCCGAAACCACAGAAGGATGCCGCGCAGGGGGCGCAGGGACCGCCTCGACCATGCCATCTGCGGGCATCGCCACAACGACCCCATCCGCCGTCTCCGGCATATCATCCGCGCTTGGGACGACGTCGGGATCGCTTTCGGGCTGATCGACCGGCACAGGCCCAGCATCCGTCTGAACGGGCGCTTGTTCGATCGCGCTGTCGGCATTTTCACCGACGGGTGTGGCGGGCTGTTCGAGAGCCTGCTCGGGCGTTGCCTGCACAATCGGGTCTGGACGAGCGGGGTTGGGCTGCGAGACGGGCGCCACATCGCGCGCCTGCTCATCCGGCGCGGTCGCGGGGCTGTCCCCCTCGGCCACGACGCCCGGCGATGTCGGCAGGCCCTCGTCGTCCCCCGAAGGCTGGAGGTCGGCAAGCTGGATGGCGCTCTGCCCCGGATTATCGCCGAGCGGCGCATCGACCCGCTGGTCAGACACGTCCGCCGCCACGGTGGTCGCCACCGGCGGCATCGCGGGATCGGGCATCAAGGTCTGGCCCGCCATGCCGGACGCAGCGGCGAGCTGGCCCGGGATCATCCCGGGGCGCGCGAGCTGCTGGCTGCCGTCGAGGATCATGCCCGGCGTGTTGCGCAGGCCTGCAAATCCGGTGAGCTGCGTTGCCTGCTGCGACGAAGGCGCAGTCAGCAGTGCCGCGAAGGAGGGGCCTTGCGAAGGGAATGGGGTGGCGCCCCCAGACAATCCAGAAGGGGAGCTGTTGCCGGGAACAAGCGAGAGGAGTTGGGTCATGCGGTCCTTTCGCCCGGGGGGCGCCTAAGAGCATTATAGGAAGATGAAAGCGATCAGGGCGCTTCGAGCACATTTTGTTGGCCGATGCTGCCGACCGAGCGGACCCGGGTGCGCGGATGGATCTCGTTTTGCGAGAGAACCACGGTTGCCGGGCGCACCCGTTCGATGATCGAGCGCACGAACGGGCGGATCGACGGGCTGACCAGGAGGCAGGGAATCTCGTTCCTCGCGGCCAGCGTGTCGTAGAGTTCGCGCACCTGGGTGATGAAGCGCTGCAGGTTCGACGGCGCCATCGCGAGGTGACGTTCGTCCCCCTCCCCGATGATGCTCTCGGCAAATTGCTGGTCCCAGTCGGGCGACAGGGTAAGGATCGGGATGTAGCCGTCGCGGGTCTGCTGGGCGGAAATCTGCCGGGCCAGCCGGGCGCGGACGTGCTCGGTGATCTGGGTCAGGTTCTGGGTCAGCGGAGCGGTCTCCGCGATCGCTTCCAGAATGGTCGCCATGTCGCGCACGGAGACCCCTTCGGCGAGCAGGTTCTGGAGGATCCGCTGGATGCCCGAGATGCTGATCTTCGCAGGGACCAGATCGGCGACCAGTTTCTCCGCGTCGGTATGCACCTCGTTCAGCAGTTTCTGCGTTTCGGTGTAGGACAGAAGCTCGGCGATATTGTCCTTCACCAGTTCCGCCAGATGGGTGGTGACGATGGTGCCGCAGTCGACCACGGTCAGATTGCGCAGGCCCGCTTCGTCGCGCAGTTCGCGATCGATCCACAGCGCGGGCAGGCCGAACACCGGCTCCTGCGCAGGATCGCCCGGCAGGCCGACATCGCCGCCGCCCGGATTGATGACCATCAGCTTGTCGAGCCGCAGCTCGCCCGCCGCGACCTCGGTCTCTCGGATGAAGACGCGATAGTCGTGTGCGCCCAGCCCCATATTGTCGATGATCCGCACCGCAGGCAGCACGAAACCGTAATCGGTCGCCATCTGGCGGCGCAGCGCGCGCACCTGATCGTCGAGCCGCGGCTCCGCCCCGGTCTGGTCGATAAGTGTTTGCGTTAGGAATCATCGGAAGAAAACCGAGGCCAAAAGCGCACCTTTGCAGGCCAGATTTTGTGGCCGCTCGGCGATACGTGGGTGCGAACCACGGCTGTCTCTGACCATGTAAGCCTCGTCTCGTACGGCTGCCGCTCGCACCGCCTTGTCCGTCACCATCCAATACCCCAGTCAGATCGGTTCGTTGGCCCAATGACCCGCACTCGCATTCAGCTGGGGTGTGGGTGGCGTCGGACAGCGCAGGAGCCGTAAATGGCGGACGGTATCGGATCGGCCGGAAAGGCCCGTGGCGGAGCGGGAGGGATTCGAACCCTCGATACGGGGTTACCGTATACACACTTTCCAGGCGTGCGCCTTCGACCACTCGGCCACCGCTCCGCATCGCCCGTTCGGGAAGGGTGCGCACCTAGCTGCGTTCCGTGCGCTTCGCAAGACGCGGATGCTCCGCTAGGCACCGGGCATGAGAGAATTCGGACTTCCCGTGACGCTGAACGAGATGGAAGCGCTTGGCCGGGCGGCGATCGCCGCGCTTCCGCAGGCTTTTGCCGAACAGCTGGGCGATGTCGTGTTCGCGGTAGAGGACTTCGCCGATGAGGAGACCCTGCGCGAGCTGGGAATGGAAGATCCCTTCGAACTGACCGGGGTCTACGAGGGCCACGCGCTGACCGAGCGGAGCATCGAGATGTCGGGCACGCTGCCCACCCGCATCCGCCTGTTCCGCCGCCCAATCCTCGACGAATGGGCAGAACGCGGCGATGAGACTCTGGAGCACCTGGTGCGCCATGTCGTGATCCACGAGATCGGCCATCACTTCGGCCTCTCGGACGACGACATGCACGCGCTGGAGGACATGGCCGACCGCTAAATTTGCGTCTGGCATTGCAGGGAGCATCGCAAGGACGCAATCTGGGGCGGCGATGCGCTCCGCTCCGGATTGTTTCGCGATGCTCGCCATGAGGGGGAAGCCAATGCGTATTCTTTTTGCCGCCACTGCCGCTCTCGCGCTCGCCACTGCCGCGTTCGCGCAAGAAGTCGAGGCGCCCCCGCCTTCGCCGGGCGAGATCGTAAGCTCGGCGCCCACCGATGACTGGATTGCGATCGATCCGGAGAACCTCGTGGTGATGACGCTGCCCCCGCTCGACAACGGGACCGAGCGCAGGATCGTGATGCAGCTGATCGGCGCGCCGTTCAGCCAGGGCTGGGTCGCGAACATCCGCACGCTCGCCCGCGCGAAGTACTGGGACGGCAGCCAGATCCTGCGGGTGCAGGACAATTACGTGGTCCAGTGGGGCCAGCCCGACCCCGAGATGGGGGTCGAGCCCAAGCCCGTGCCCGAGGGACTGAAGGTGATGGCCGAGGGCGAGTATACTGCCGGATCGCCCAACTGGCTCACCGGGCCGGTGCTGCAGGCCAAGCGCCAGCCGCAGGTGTTCGAGGACTGGCCCGCCCCGATGATGACCGACGCCTACGCCGATTTCGCAAGCTTCCGTGACGGCTGGCCGATTGCCGGCGTGCAGGGGATGCATCTGGCACGCCAGTGGCCGGTCCACTGCTACGGGATGGTCGGCGTGGGTCGCAACATGTCGCCCGATACCGGCGACGGATCGCAGCTCTACACCGTGATCGGCCACGCGCCGCGCCATCTCGACCGCAATATCGCGGTCGTGGGCCGGATCGTGGAAGGGATAGAGCACCTCTCCAGCCTGCCGCGTGGCACCGGCCCGCTCGGCTTCTACGAGGAGGAGAGCAAGCGCGTGCCGATCGTCTCGGTGCGCATGGCAGCCGATCTGCCCGAGAGCGAGCGGCCCCGCTTCGAATACCTCTCCACCGCGAGCGAGAGCTTCGCGCGCTATGCCGATGCGCGCGCCAACCGGCGCGATCCGTTCTTCATCCAGCCTGCCGGCGGGGCGGACGTCTGCAATATCCCGGTGCCCGTGCGCAGGACGGACGCCGAGTGAGCACATTCGCGCTGCGCACCGCCGATGCTGGCGATGCCGCGGCGATCGCGGCGCTACACACCGCCAACTGGCGCAGCGCCTATGCCGGCATCCTCGACCCGGCCTATCTCGCCGGGCCGGTGGAGGAAGATCGGCGCGCGGTGTGGCATGAGCGTCTCACCGCCGGGCCAGACGACCTTGAGGTTATCGTCGCCGAGAGCGGTCACGGCATCGTCGGCTTCGCCAGCCTGTTCCACGAGCGCGAGCCCGACTGGGGCGGCTTCGTCGACAACCTGCACAGCGCCGCATCGGTACGCGGACAGGGTGTGGGCAAGGCGCTGCTGACCGAGGCAGCACGGCGGGTCGCCAAACGCGATCGGCACAAAGGGCTCTACCTGTGGGTGTTCGAACGCAACGAAGCTGCGGTCGGCTTCTACCGCGCGCTCGGCGGGGAGATCGCCGAGCGGATCATGTCCGACTGGGACAAGGCGCCCGACGAGGTGCGCTATCGCATGCACTGGCCCCGGGCCGCGGCCCTCGCCAACCGCTAGACCTTCTGCATGAATTCGAGCCGGTTGCCGAAAGGGTCGGCGGTGAAGAAACGACGGTAGCCTGCAACCGGCTTGTCGTCGCGGCAGGCGATACCGGCCTGTTCAAGCCGCACGCGCATGACGTCCAGATCGCTGGTGAGGAACGCGGGATGCGCCTTTGTTGCGGGGCGGAAATCTGGGTCGATACCCACATGCAGCGCGACCTCGCCCGCCGCGAACCAGCAGCCCTGGGGCGAGAGCGTGTCGGGCTTTGGCACCTCGCGCATGCCGATCAGATCGACGAAGAAGGCGCGCGCGCGATCCTCGCCGCCTTTGGGGATGGCCAGTTGAACGTGATCATAGGCCAGCAACTCGGTCATATCCGGTCGGCCTGGGCCACCGCATCGCTCGCCCGCAGCGCGCTGAGGATGCGGGTGAGGTGGGCGAGGTCCTGCACTTCGATGTCGATCTCGTAGGTCGCGAAGGGGTCTTCGATCCGCACCTTGTCGAGGCTGCGCACGTCGGCATTGTTGCGCGCGACGATATTGGCCATTTCGGCGATCGTCCCGCGCCGGTCGTACAACGTGACCGACAGCCGACCGGTCGCAAGGCCAGAGCGATTGCCCCAGTCGAGATCGAGCCAGTCGTTGTCGATCCCGCTGGCAAGGCTGAGGCACTGGATATTGTGCACCTCCACACTCTCCCCCTTGCGCCGCAGCCCGACGATCCGGTCGCCCGGCACCGGGTGGCAGCACTGGGCGAGCGTGTAGGCATTGCCGGGTTTGAGCCCGCGGATGGACATCGCCTGCTTCTTGTGCCGCCCCCAGTCGGGGTCGTCCTCGAAATCGGCGGTGCTGCCGGGGACCAGCGCCTCCATCACCTCGTGATCGGTGATCTGCGCCGCCCCGATGGCGTACATCAGGTCTTCCTCTTCCTCCATCCCGAGGCGTTTCAGCGCCTCGCGCAGTGCCTTCTTGCCGACCTTGGCCGGGGTGCGCGCGGCGATCTGGTCGTACAGCTTGGAGCCCAGTTCGGCGACGTCTTCGCGTTCCTTGTTGCGCACCGCCCGGCGGATCGCGGCGCGCGCCTTGCCCGTCACCACGAAGCCCAGCCAGGATAGCTGCGGCTCCGCCTCGCTGCCCTTGATGATCTCCACCACGTCGCCATTCGCGAGCGGGGTGCGCAGCGGCATATGGCGCCCGTTGATCTTCGCGCCGACCGTCTGCGCGCCCAGATCGGTGTGCACCGCGAACGCGAAATCGACCGGTGTCGCGCCCTTGGGCAACTGGAACAGCGCCCCCTTGGGCGTGAAGGCGAAGATGCGGTCCTGATAGATTGCCAGCCGCGTATGTTCGAGCAGCTCGTCGGGGTCGTGGCTGGCGTCGACGATCTCGATCAGGTCGCGCAGCCAGCCGACCTGCCCGTCGGGCCGGTCATGCTGCTTGTACGCCCAGTGCGCGGCAAGGCCGAATTCGTTGGTCCGGTGCATTTCCTGCGTGCGGATCTGCACCTCCACCCGCATCGAATTCTCGTAGATCAGCGAGGTGTGCAGGCTGCGATAGCCATTGCTCTTCGGGGTGGAGATGTAATCCTTGAACTTGCCGGGAATGAACTGCCACACCGTGTGCAGCACGCCCATCGCGCGGTAGCAGTCCTCGACGCTTTCGGTGATCACGCGAAACGCGAAAATATCGGTCACCTGATCGAAGGGCAGGTGCCTCTCGGCCATCTTCTTCCAGATCGAATAGGGGTGCTTCTCGCGCCCCGATACCTCGACGCTCAGCCCCGCCTCGGCCAGCGCCTGCTTGATCGCGAGCGCGATCGCATCGACCTGCCCGCTGTCCTGGCTGCGGATTTCCGCGAGGCGGCCGGTGATCGTGGCGTAAGCTTCCGGCTCCAGCTGCTCGAACGCGAGCGCCTGCATCTCGCGCATGTATTCGTACATGCCCACGCGCTCTGCCAGCGGGGCGTAGATATCCATCGTCTCGCGTGCGATCCGGCGGCGCTTGTCCTCGTTCTTGATGAAGTGGAGCGTGCGCATGTTGTGCAGCCGGTCGCCCAGCTTGACCAGCAACACGCGGATGTCCTCGCTCATCGCGAGCAGGAACTTGCGCAGGTTTTCCGCCGCGCGCTCGTTCTCGGGCAACTGCTCGATCTTTGAGAGCTTGGTCACGCCATCGACCAGCCGCGCGATCTCGGGCCCGAAATTAGCCTCGATATCGTCGATCGTCGCCAGCGTATCCTCGACCGTATCGTGCAGCAGCGCGGTGGCGATGGTCTGCTGGTCGAGGCGCAGGTCGGTCATCAGCCCGGCGACCTCTACCGGATGACTGAAATAGGGGTCCCCGCTCGCGCGCTTCTGCGTCCCATGCTTCTGCACGGTGTACACATAGGCGCGGTTGAGCATCGCCTCATCGGCGTCAGGGTCATAGGCCTTGACCCTTTCAACAAGTTCGTACTGGCGCAGCATTTCACCCGCAAATGTGCGGTGCAGCGCCCATTATTGCAACGCGCAAAATCGCCGCGTGGTTAATCGGCTGCCATCAGCCGGTCGACACCAGCCCGCGTCACCGCGTGATAGCCGTCGCGCGTGTCGGCATAGATGCGCTTTGCGATAGGCCGCCCCCAGTCGCCCTGGTCCCACAGCACCGCGAATAGCGGACGGACGAACTTGGCCCGGCCGATCTCGCTCAGGAACACCTCGGCCTGCGGCACGGCAGGCTGGTACCGGTTGGCAAGCGCGAGTTCGAGCCACAGGAACAGCACTTCGTTGTTGCCCGTCTCCGACAGGCCCAGCGCATCATTGAGCGCGGCAAGCTGTGCTGCGCTGCGTTCTTTCGGGATATTGTCGAGGAAGCGCATCTGCTCGGCAGCGGTCCAGCCGCTCCAGCCGGTGGGGATGGTGCCGTTGTCGGCATAGGCGGTCACCGCCGCGTCTACCGTGGCGAAGGCCGCAGGATCTGGCTTGGCGACATTGCTCGGCAAGCCGGGCTCGAAAATCCATTCGCGCAGCATCAACTGCTTCGCTTCGGCGGGCGAGGTGACGAGGTTCGCCAGCATGTCGTCGTAGATCATCTGGCTGGTCGCAGGCTGGAACGCGTGGTTGTCGAACCACTGGCGCAGCCACGCGTCGAACCGGTCGCGGCCCACCGCGCGCTCCACCGTGCGCAGGAAGAAGTGCCCCTTGTCGTAGGCGATCGCGCTGCCGATCAGCTCGCCATCACCTTCGTTGTGGAGCGCGGTGCCCGGCGCGTCGTTGCCGACCTCGTCCAGCGTCTCGATGATGTTGGCGTAGGAGAGCGCGGCCTCCTGTTCGGCGCGGCTCTTGCCGTAGACCTTCTCGACGATGCGGTTTTCGAAATATGAGGTGACGCCTTCGTTGAGCCAGCCGTCGCCCCACACCGCGTTGGTGACGAGGTTGCCCGACCAGCTATGCGCCAGTTCGTGCGCGACCAGCCCATTGTTCGACCGGTCGCCCGCGATGAAAGTCGGCGTGAGGAAGGTCATCACCGGGTTTTCCATGCCCCCGTAAGGGAACGAGGGCGGCAGCACGATCATGTCGTACCGGCCCCAGCGATAATCACCGTAGAGTTCCTCGGCAGCTTCGACGAGCTGTTCGGTATCCGCCACCTCGTTATACGCCCGGTCGAGCGTGGCCGGTTCGGCCCACACGCCGGTGCGCGGGCCGGTGGCGCGGAAATCAATGTCCCCCGCAGCAATCGCGATCAGGTAGGGCGGAACCGGCTTGTCCATCACGAAGCGGAAGGCGCGACGACCATTGCCGAGATCTTCGGGCTCGCCCTGTCGCACCCCGCTCATCACCACATCCAATGGCTTGGGCGCGGTGATCCGCGCCTCCCAAGTCTGGCGGATGCCGGGGCTGTCCTGCGTCGGAATCCACGTGCGGTTGAGGGTCGCCTGCCCCTGGCTGAACAGGTACGGGTACTTGCCCCCGGCGGTCTGTTCGGGGGTCAGCCATTGCAGCGCGTCGGCATCGGGCGCGCTGCGATAGGCGATGCGCAGCTGGCGCGCACCGTTCAGCTGGATGGTCAGCGG